>JAFAZJ010000299.1 GCA_019239835.1 Alphaproteobacteria bacterium
ATGCTGCAGCACGGCGCCGGCAAGTTTGCCGTGCACGCCGACATCGACAAGTATGTCGCCAGCAAGGGCCAGAGCCTGGCCAAGCCGGAAGAGATCGGCCACGTGCTGTACAACCGCGGCCTGATCAACGCCATGCTGGGCGTCGAGGCGATCCGCACGGCGCAAGCCAAGTTCGGCAAGCGCTCGCTGACCGGCGAGGAAGTGCGCTGGGGCATCGAGCATCTCGACCTCACTGCCGCCCGGCTGAAGGAGCTCGGCTTCGAGGGCGTGATGCAGCCGCTGAAGGTCTCGTGCCTGGATCATGAGGGCGCCCGCGCGGCACGCCTGCAGCAATGGGACGGCAAGGCCTGGAAGGTGATCTCCGACTGGTACCAGGGCGACGACGGCATGCTGTCGCCGATGGTCAAGGACACCGCGGCCAAGTACGCCGCCGAGAAGAAGATCACGCCGCGCGACTGCTCCAGGGAGAGCTGAGCGGCCGAACCTCTACCTTCCCCCGGAGGGGGAAGGTGCCCGAAGGGCGGATGGGGGATGTCGAAGACGGATACCGAGTGCGTTGAAGCATCCCTCATCTGTCGCGCTACGCGCGCCACCTTCCCCCTCCGGGAGAAGGTAGGTACCCCGAGAGAGTTCTTCCCGATGTCTGTCGCTCCAGCGACCGCTGCGACACCGATCCTCGCCGTGAACAACGTCGAAGTGATCTACAATCACGTCATCCTGGTGCTGAAGGGCGTGTCGCTGGCGCTGCCGGAGAAGGGCATTGTCGCGCTGCTCGGCGCCAATGGCGCGGGCAAGTCGACGACTCTGAAGACGATCTCCTGCCTGCTGCGTACCGAGCGCGGCGACGTCACCAAGGGCTCGGTCTTCTATCGCGGCGAGCGCGTCGATCAGCTCACCTCGAACGAGCTGGTGCGCCGCGGCGTGATCCAGGTGATGGAGGGTCGCCACTGCTTCGGCCACCTCACCATCGAGGAGAATCTGCTAACCGGCGCCTTCATCCATGGCGGCAAGACACGGCAGATCGCCGAGGATCTGGAGAAGGTCTACCACTACTTCCCGCGCCTGAAAGCGCGCCGCACCAGCCAGGCGGGCTACACCTCGGGTGGCGAGCAGCAGATGTGCGCCATCGGCCGCGCCCTGATGAGCCGGCCCAACACCATCCTGCTCGACGAGCCGTCGATGGGCCTGGCGCCGCAGCTGGTCGAGGAGATCTTCGAGATCGTGCGCCGGCTCAACGAGGAGCAGGGCGTGTCGCTGCTGCTGGCCGAGCAGAACACCAACATCGCGCTACGCTACGCGCATTACGGCTACATCCTGGAGAACGGCCGTGTCGTGCTCGACGGCGACGCGGCCTCCTTGCGCGAGAACGAGGACGTGAAGGAGTTCTACCTCGGCATGTCCGGCGAGGGCCGCAAGAGCTTCCGCGATATCAAGCACTACCGCCGGCGCAAGCGCTGGCTTTGATCAATCCGTCATCCCGAGCGCAGCGAGGGATCTCCCTGTAACTGGAGATCCCTCGCTGCGCTCGGGATGACGACTGCTGCGCCGTCGTCAACTTCGCCGCATCAGGCCGAAGACCAGACTGATGACGAACAGCACCAGGAAGACCAGGAACAGGATGCGCGCGATGTCGGTGGCGGCCGCGGCGATCCCGCCGAAGCCGAACACCGCGGCAATCAGCGCGATGATCAGGAAGGCGATGGCCCATCTCAGCATGTCGAACTCCTAGGTCTCAGGGGCGCCCCGAGCGCGTCACGATCAACGCCATCAGCCCGATCACGAGGTAGGCGCCACCGACGATCGCCGCGGCGTAGACCGCACCCAGCGCATTCATCAGCGCCAGGAAGATCGCCGCCGTCAGAAATGCCGCGCCGATCCCGACCAGGGTCGCGATGGCGAGGTACAGCGCGATGCGCTGGGCGATGCGTCGCGCGACGACCGCCGCGACCGCGATGCCATAAACCGCCAGCGTCCTGGGCAGCCCGGCGAGGCTGAAGGCCGAAGACAGCGCGGTCGTGACCAGCGACATGGATGTAACGCGCCGGCTAGCGGCGACGCAGCATCAACGCCAGCAACGCACCGACGCCCAGCGCGATCGCGACCGAGGTCAGCGGCCGCTCGCGGATGGTCTCCTCGAGCGCTTCCTCGGTATTGTGCGCCGCGCTCTTGGCGCGGTCATAGGCGACATGCGCGGTCTCGCTCACGCTGTCGCGCGCGCGATGCGCCAGATCGTCGACCAACGTCGAGGCTTGCGACAGCAGACGGCGACCGCTGTCGGCGATCGACGTCGCCGTCGACCCACCCTCCCGCGCCGTGTCCTCGATCGAGGCAGCGAGGTTGGCGATCTGCTTCTTCATCGCGGTGACCTCGCGCGAGAAATCGGTCATCGAGGTCGCGGAGTTGCGGGCCATGGGTCGTCTCCGGGTATTGCGGCAAACAGTGGGGGCCGGGCATCCTGGTGCCGGCCATTCGTGCGCGGTTAACGCCATCCTTCCGCCAACGTTCCCGGCTGCCTTGGAAGTGGCAAATTGTTGCCCGGCCGTGCGAAAAATGCCGCCATGGCCGAAATTGCCGGGTCGCAGGAACTGTTCACACCGGATCCAACCGCGGCGCACGCATGATCTTCGTCGTCCTCGGCGCGCTGCTGGTACTGCTGATCGTGGCGCCGCAATGGTGGGTGCGGCGCACGCTGCGCCGCCATGCCGACGAGCGCGCAGATTTCCCCGGCACCGGCGGCGAGCTGGCGCGCCATCTGCTCGATCGCGCCGGGCTGAGCGACGTGAAGGTCGAAGTCACGCCCGACGGCGATCACTACGACGGTGCGGCGCGCGCCGTGCGGCTGACGTCACCGGTGCACGATGGCCGCTCGGTGACCGCGGTAGCGGTGGCGACACACGAGGTCGGCCACGCGCTGCAGCACGCCGAGGGCATGCCGATCTTCCATTGGCGTACGCGGCTGGCACGCGTCGGCATGGTGATCGAGAAGGTGGGCAGCGTGATCCTGCTGCTGACACCTCTGCTGGGCGTAATGACACGCGCGCCGGTGGTGGTGTTCTTCGAGATCGGCATTGGGCTCGCGCTGTTGGGCAGCCGCGTCGTGGTCCATCTGGTCACGCTGCCGGTCGAGCTCGACGCCAGTTTCCGCCGTGCCCTGCCGCTGATTCGCGACGAAGGTTACCTGCCGCCTGCCGATGTGCCGGCCGCTGAATCCGTGCTCAAGGCCGCGGCGTGGACTTATGTTGCTGCGGCCCTGATCAGCCTGATCGACGTGACGCGTTGGATTCGCGTGCTGCGCTGAACGGCCAAGACGCTACTATCGTGTCATCGGAGGAGAGGGCTCATGTCGAAATACTACGACACCTTGGAAACCCGCGACCCGGCCGAACGCGAGAAGGCGCAGATGACTGCGCTGCCGGCGCAGATCGCGCATGCCAAGGCGAACTCGTCGTACTTCGCCGAGAGCCTCAAGGATATCGACGCCGCTGGTGTCACGAGTCGGGCCGCGCTCGCCAGGCTGCCGGTGCTGCGCAAGTCGGCGCTCGGCGCGCTGCAGAAGGCGAAGCCACCGATGGGCGGTCTGCTGGGCGTGCCGATGAACCAGATCCGCCACATCTTCATGTCGCCCGGGCCGATCTTCGAGGTCGACACCGACGAGAAGGATTTCTTCCGCGGCGCGCGCGGCATGTACGCCGCCGGCTTCCGCTCGAGCGACATCGTGCACAACACCTACTCCTATCACCTCACGCCCGCCGGCATGATGATGGAGTCCTCGATCCGCGCCATCGGCTGCGCCGTGATCCCCGCCGGCGTCGGCAACACCGAGCTGCAGCTCGACGCCATCGAGCTGATCAAGCCCACCGCCTATGTCGGCACGCCGTCCTTCCTGCGCATCCTGCTGGAAAAGGCCAAGGAGCTGGGCCGCGACGTGTCGTCGATCAAGAAGGCGGTGGTCGGCGCCGAGGCTTTTCCGCCGCCGCTGCGCAAGGAGTTCAACGAGCGCGGCATCTTCGCGCTGCAGGGCTACGGCACCGCCGATCTCGGCAGCATCGCCTACGAGAGCGAGGCGATCGAGGGCATGATCATTGACGAGGGCGTGATCGTCGAGATCGTGCGTCCCGGTACAGGTGACCCCGTCCCCGAGGGCGAGGTCGGCGAGGTTGTGGTGACGACCTTCAACAAAGCCTACCCGCTGGTGCGCTTCGGCACCGGCGACCTGTCGGCGGTGATGTCCGGCATCAGCCCCTGCGGGCGCACCAACACGCGCATCAAGGGCTGGATGGGCCGCGCCGACCAGCGCACCAAGGTCAAGGGCATGTTCGTCGATCCCGAGCAGGTGATCGCCGTGCAGAAGCGTCACCCGGAGCTGGCCAAGGTGCGGCTGGTGGTCGACTGGGTCGACAAGCAGGACGTCATGACCCTGCACGCCGAGATCGCCGGCGGCGGCTCGCCCGACCTGGCGAAGGCGGTCGAGGCCAGCATCCAGAACCTGTGCAAGGTGCGCGGCGGCGTGAGCTTCACCGCCCCCGGCAGCCTGGCCAACGACGGCAAGGTGATCGCCGACGTGCGCAAGTACGATTGAGGGCGGCGATGGATCTCGGGATTTCCGGCAAGCGCGCCCTGGTCACCGGCTCGACCGGCGGCATCGGCTACGCCATCGCCCAAGGGCTGGCGGCGGAGGGCGCCGAGGTCGTGATCGCCGGCCGGACCCAGGCCAGCGTCGACGGCGCGCTCAAGCGGCTGCGCGATGCGGTGCCCTCGGCCAGGGTCACGGCGCTGGTCGCCGACTGCGCCACCGCGGCGGGCGCGCAGACGGTGTTCGCGTCAGTGCCAGACCTCGACATCCTGGTGAACAACCTCGGCATCTACGGCCGCAAGCCGGCCTTCGAGATCACCGACGAGGAGTGGCGGCACATCTTCGAGGTCAACGTCATGAGCGGCGTGCGGTTCGCGCGGCGCTATGCCCCTGACATGGCCCGGCGCGGCTGGGGCAGGGTGGTGTTCGTCTCCAGCGAATCGGCGCTGAACATCCCCAAGGAGATGATCCACTACGGCATGACCAAGACGGCCCAACTCAGCATCATGCGCGGCATGGCGATGGAGCTGGCCGGCACGGGCGTCACCGTGAACGCGTTGCTGCCCGGCCCGACGCATACCGAGACCACCGACCGCCTGCGGGCCGACCGAGCCCAGGCCGCCGGCATCACCGTGGCGCAGATCGAAGCCGACTTCTTCGCGAATTTCCGCCCGACCTCGCTGCTGCGCCGCTTCACCTCGGCCGAGGAGGTCGCGGCGTTGGGCGTCTATCTCTGCAGCGCGGCGGCCTCGGGCACATCGGGGTCGGCCATGCGGGTCGACGGCGGCGTGGTCAACCAGATCATGTGACGTCAGTTCACATCAAGCTGCAGGCCTTCCTTCTCGATCACGCCCTTCCACAGGGCGATCTGCTTGTTGACGAACTCGCCGAACGCGGCCGGCGTCGTCCAGGCCGGGTAGCCGGCCATCTGGGTGAAGCGCTCCTTGGTCCCGGGCAGGTCGATCCACTCCTTGAGCGCGAGGTTGTAGGCCTCGACGATCGGTGCCGGGGCGCGGCCTGGCAGGAACACACCGAACCAGGCCGAGACGTCGAACGGCGCCAGCTCGGGCATTGCCTCGCGGATCGGCGCCAGCTCGGGCACCATCGGATTGCGCTGCGCCGAGGTCAGCCCGATGGCGCGCAGCTTGCCGGCGCGCATGAACTCGACCGAGCTGGTGAGGTTGTCGAAGAAGTACTTCGTCTGGCCGGCGATGAGGTCCTGCAAGGCTGGCGCGGCGCCCCGATACGGCACATGTATCGCCTTGGTCCCGGTAAGCTGCAGGAACCAGGCACCGCACAGATGCGGCGACTGGCCGGTGCCCGAGGAGGCGTAGGAAGCGTTGCCGTTCTCGGATTTCAGCCAGGCGACGAACTCCGGCACCGTCTTGGCCGGGACCGAGGGATGCACCACCAGCACGTTGGGCGTGGCGATGACGTTGGCGACGGGCGCCAGTCCGTCGGGCTTGTAGGGCATGTTGCGATAGAGCGAATAGGCGATCGACTGCGGGCCGATATTGCCCATCAGAATGGTGTGACCGTCGGGCGCGGCCTTGGCGACCTCGGTCGAGCCGATGACGCCGCCTGCACCCGATTTGTTGTCGATCACCACCGAACCGCCCCATTTCTGCTGAAGATATTGGCCGATCAGGCGGGCGACGATGTCGGTGGTTCCACCGGGCGCCGCCGGCACGACAAAGCGCACCGTCTGGGTCGGCTTCCAGGCCGACTCGGCGCGGGCGATAGCCGGCAAGGCCAGCAGGGGTGCGCTCGCCAGCAGACGGCGGCGGTTGAGGGGGAATTTGGTGTTCAAGGCGTGCTCCCAACGCGTGCTTCCCGCCTGTTATACGGGGCCGATCGGCCCGCGTTCAATTCATGCCTCTGCGACCGCAAATCCGCTGGCGGAGCGGTCGCGACTGCCGTACATCGTGGATCGCTGGCGGGCCACGATTCGTGATGGTTTCACTAGGTCGACCCGCCGGTTGCCCCTTCTTCCTCAACAGGAGCCTCGGCCCATGTGGCGCTCCCTCAAGACAATCGCGGTGGCGCTGGTTGCGCTCACCGTCGCAGGCGCCGCAACGGCGCAGCAGATCAAGGCCGTTACCCCCGCACAGCTGCCCAACCCCGAGACGCTCAACCGCGCCAGCTACATCGAATGGATGAAAGCCAACCGCGGCGAAAGCGAGAAATGGCTCGGCCAGCGCTGGGATCGTTACGTGCAGGTGCTGCGCGTCGGTGACGTCAAGACCGACAAGATGCGGCGCGCCTTCCTGATGGCGCCGCGCGAAGTCTTCGCCGCCGGCAACCCGCCGGTGCGCGAGCGCGGCTACGAGCACGCCTTCCTCGACATGGGCTATGGCGTGACCATGTCCGGCCCGCATCTGCAGAGCCGCATGACCGACGTGCTCGACGTCAAGCCGGGCGAGAAGGTGTTGGAGATCGGCACCGGCTCGGGCACCCAGTCGGGCATCCTCTCGTACCTCACCGACAAGGTGTACACGATCGAGATCATCGCGCCACTGGCCGACCGCACCCGCGGCGTCTACGACAAGGCGATCGCGCAGGGCTACACCGAGTTCAAGAACATCAACACCAAGCAGGCCGACGGCTATTACGGCTGGGCCGAGCAGGCGCCGTTCGACAAGATCATCGTCACCTGCGGCATCGACCACGTGCCGCCGGAGCTGCTGAAGCAGCTCAAGCCGGGTGGCATCATCGTCATCCCGGTCGGCCCGCCGGGCGCCCAGCGCGTGATCAAGATGATCAAGCAGCAGGCCCAGGACGGCACCACGACGATGACTCGCGAAGATATCTACGGTGGCAAGATCGTGCCCTTCGTGCCGTTCACCAAGCTGGTCGACGGCAAGATCACGGGCTCGCACAACCGTTAACGCCTGACCTGATGATGCGAGCCCCCGCGCCGTTCCCGACGGTCGCGGGGGCTTTCGCGTTCTAGCCAGTTTCCCCTCGCGCCGGCGTGAACGCCGGCCAACCAAGACACACCGGATCTCCCTGACATGGCCAGCGCCGCCCGCTCGTTTGCCGAGGTCGATTTCGACAATCGGCCCACGCTCAGCTTCTACCTGTCCGTCGGCCTGGTGGCCGGCAGCATCATTGCCCTGCAGATCGGCATCATGCGGCTGTTCTCGGTCGGCAGCTGGGCGCATTTCGGCTCGCTGGTGGTCAGCCTGGCGATGTTCGGCTTCGGGCTCACCAGCGCCATCATGTGTGTCGGCAAGGGCTGGTTCGAGCGCCATTGGCGCGGCACGGTGACGATCGCACTGCTGCTGTTCGGGCCGATGATGGTGGCCTCGAGCCTGGTGGCGCAGATGGTGCCGTTCAACGCCATCTTCCTGGTCTCCGATCCGATGCAGAAGTGGCGGCTGTTCGCCAACTTCATCCTCTACTTCCTGCCGTTCCTGTGCGGCGCCTTCTATCTCGGCATCGTGTTCCTCAAGGCGCAGAAGACCTTCAACCGCGTCTACTTCGCCGACCTCGCCGGCTCCGGCGGTTGCGGCCTGATGTTCCTGCTGGCGATGTACGTCTTCACGCCGGAAGACCTCGTGGTCGCACCGCTGGCGTTGTGGCTGGTGGGCTCCGTGCTGTGGTTCGTCGCCGTGCGTGACAATCGCGGCATCGTGCTGTCGGTGATCGTCGCCGCGCTCTCGGTCGCCGCGCACTTTGTGCTGCCCGGCGCGCTGGGCATCCCCAAGCTCTACGTCTCCGACTACAAAGGCGTGTCCTACGCGCGCAACTTCCCCGACGCGCAGCGCGTCTACATGACGACCTCGCCCTTCGGCTTCATGGAGGTCTACTCGTCGTCCTACCTGCACTTCGCGCCGGGTCTCAGCGACAACGCCGGCTTCAACCTGCCGAAGATGCCGAGCAATGCCTATCTCGGTCTCTACCTCGACAGCGAGGGCCCGATCGGCGTGATGAAGGATCTGCCGCCCGACGAGATCGGCTATTTCCGCTTCCTGCCGATGTACTACCCCTTCGTCCTGAAGAAGGACCCCGACGTATTCGTCGTGCAGTTCGGCGGCGGCATCTCGACCAAGGTGGCGCTGCGTTCGGGCGCCAAGCGCGTGACCGTGGCCGAGGGCAACCCGATGCTGCTGCGCGCCTTCCTTGGCGACACGCCGCTGCGCTCCTTCACCTCGGACATCCTGCGCGAGAAGGGTGTCGAGGTGATCGACTATGATGGCCGCCTCTACGCCGCCGGCACGACGCAGCGCTTCGACGTCGTTGATCTCAGCCTCGCGGACTCTGCCGGCCTGTCCTCGCCCGGCGGCTTCCCGATCGTCGAGAAGTTCGGCTACACGCGCGAGGCCATGCGCAACTATATGCGCGTGCTGAAGCCAGGCGGGCTGCTCTCGGTGACGCTCTGGAACAAGGAAGAGCCTCCGAAATCGGTGCTGAAGCTCTACGCCACCATGGTGGCGGCGGCGAAGGATATCGACGGCGGCGAGGTGAAGGGCCGCTTCTTTGCGACCTCGACGTATCTGTCGACCGCGACGGTGCTCTACAAGCGCGGCGACTTCACGTCAGAGGAGATCGACGCGTTGCGCAAGCACTCGCGCCTGATGTCGTTCGACGAGATCTACA
>JAFAZJ010000168.1 GCA_019239835.1 Alphaproteobacteria bacterium
CCGCGCTGGGCTGAATGGAAGGCAACAGCCGCCGCCGTCAATCGCACGTCGGTCGTGAAGCGTCAGGGCGTTGGCATCGGCTGCATGTGGTACGGCATCGGCAACACTTCGATGTCGAACCCGTCGACGATGCGTATCGGCGTCGGCCGCGACGGCGGTGTCACGCTCTACAGCGGCGCCCTCGATATCGGTCAGGGCAGCAACACCATCATGGCCCAGATCGCTGCCGATGCGCTGGGCCTGCCGTACGAGCGCATCCACCTCGTCACTGGCGACACCGACCGTACCGCCGATGCCGGCAAGACTTCGGCCTCGCGGCAGACCTATGTTTCGGGAAAGGCGGCCGAACTGGCCGGCCGCGACCTGCGCACACGCATCCTGCGCATGACCAATGCCGGCAGCGACGCCGAGCTGTCGATCCACGGCGCCACGCTCTTCGTCTACGAAGGCGAATCTCCCACCGTGATCGATCTGCGCGGCCTGAAGCCCGATGCCAACGGCGACGTGCTGCTCGGCGAAGGCACCTTCGATCCACCGACCTCGCCGCTCGACGCCGACGGCCAGGGCGTGCCCTATGCCAGCTACGCCTTCGCCGCGCAGATTGCGCTCGTCGAGGTCGATATCGAGCTGGGCACGACCAAGGTACTGCGCATGGCCGCCGCGCACGATGTCGGCCGCGCCATCAACCCGCTGCAGGTCGAGGGTCAGATCCATGGCGGCATCGCGCAGGGTCTCGGCCTGGCGCTGATGGAAGAATACATCCCCGGCCGCACCGAGAACCTGCACGACTACCTGATCCCCACTGTCGGCGACATGCCGCAGATCGAGGTGATGCTGATCGAGGATCCCGATCCGCTGGGTCCGTCGGGCGCCAAGGGCGTGGGCGAGCCTGGTCTCGTGCCGACGGCGCCAGCCATCCTGGGTGCGATCCACGACGCGACGGGCGTGCGCATGCGCCAGGTGCCGGTGTTGCCGCATCGCCTGCGCGCGGCGCTGCGCGGAGAGAGACCATGAACGACGCGGTGGCGAGCGACGGTGTGGTGCGCTGCGACGCCTGCCCGGTGCTTTGCCGCATCCGGCCCGGCAAGATCGGCGCCTGCGATCGTTATGCCAACGAGAACGGCCATCTGGTGCGCGTCGATCCGCTGGTGGTGATCGAGCGCACGCACCCGCCGCTGGTGCCCTTCGCCCAAGGTGCGGAGGGCTGGAGTGGCGAGTTGGCGCGGCCTGAGGGCACCTTCGTTACCGGCATTGGCGCCACCACGACCTATCCCGACTACAAGCCCGCGCCCTTCATCGTCTCGAGCAAGCACGATGGCGTCGACATGGTCACCGTCGTCACCGAGGGCATCTTCAGCTACTGCGGCGTGAAGGTAAAAATCGACACCGATCGCTTTCTTGGACCGGAGCAGGCGGCGGTACGCGTCGACGGTGAGCAGGTCGGCCACGTCACCACGGCCGAATACGGCTCGCAAATGCTCTCCCTGGGCGGCGTGCGCCATCTTACCGGCGGCAGCAAGAAGGAGGGCGTCGTCACCTGCGACGCCATGCTGGCGCTGTGCAATCGCAAGCCGGTCGAGCTCACCATCGATAGCGGCGCGTCCGTCGTGGTGCAGTCGGGCCGGCCGCCGGTGGTCAACGGCCAGCACGAGGAGCGCATGCGCGTGGGTTGCGGCTCGGCCACCATCGGCATGTTCGCGCCGCAATGGCACGGCCATGTCGACGAGGTGATCGTGGTCGACGACCACATCACCGGCGTGCTGTCGGAGCACCAGGGTGGCAAGTTCCTCGACATGCCCTCCGCCGGCATCCGCGTGCGCGGTCGTCGCTCGACGCCGGGCCGCTACTTCCAGGTCGCCGAGCCGGGGCTGGGCTGGGGCGGTACCGACATCGCCGATCCGCTGGAGATCCTCGAGAAGATCGATCCCAAGACCGCATGGCCCGGCCTGCGGCTGCTGATGGTCTCGACCACTGGCGAGCATTCGGCCTGGTTCGTGCTCGACGAGGCGCTGAAGCCAAAGCCGGCCGACATGCCGCCGCAGGTGCGCAAAGTGGTCGAGCGTATCGCCGAGAATTGCGAGCCGGCTCTGTGCACGGTGATGTTCATGGCCGGCGCCGGCGGTTCGCTGCGCGCCGGCGTCACTGAAAATCCGGTGCGCCTGACCTTGAGCGTCAAGGACGCGCTGACCCGCGTGACCTGTGGCGGCGCGCCGGTCTTCGTTTGGCCGGGTGGCGGCATTACCTACATGGTCGATGTCGCGCGCATGCCCGACAATGCCTTCGGCTACGTGCCCACGCCGGCCCTGGTGGCGCCGCTGGAATTCACCATGCGCCGCGAGCACTACGAGGCGCTGGGCGGCTATACCGGCCGCGTCGTGTCGCTCGACGAGGCATTGGCCGCCAACCGCCTCGATCGCCGCCCTTCGCGCGCCGACAACCCATGGCCGGTGTCGACGCCGCCGCGGACGTGAACGGCCCGGTCTCCGCGCGCCTGCCCGACGGGCGGCTGCATCTGCAGCATGGGCCCATCGACCTGATCGTCGAAGCCTTCGGCGGACCGGCGGAAGTCGAGGCTTCATACCGGCAGGCTATCGGCCGCTTCGACGACATCCTCGCGACGCTCGTGCGTGAACTGCCGACTCTACGCAGCGCGGTCAGCAACACCCCGCCCGCGCTGGAAGGCCCAGTCGCACGCCGCATGGCTGATGCCGTGTGGCCGTATCGCGATGTCTTCATTACGCCGATGGCGGCGGTGGCCGGATCGGTCGCCGACGAGGTGCTGGCGGCACTGGTGCGCGGGCGCGATCTTGCCAAGGCCTACGTCAACAACGGCGGCGACATCGCGATCCATCTCGCGCCCGGCCAATCGCTGCGCGCGGCCATTGTCGCCAACGTCGATGCTCCTGCCCTTGATGGCGGTGTCGAACTGCGTTCAGAGCAATCGGTACGCGGACTCGCGACCAGCGGCTGGCGCGGGCGCTCATTTTCGCTGGGCATCGCCGACTCGGTGACGATCCTGGCGCGCACAGCGGCGACGGCCGATGCGGCGGCGACGATTGTTGCCAATGCCGTCGATGCGGAGCATCTCGTGATCGAGCGGCGGGCGGCGAACTCGATCAACGATGATACGGATCTCGGCGCGATACCGGTGACCACGGCGGTTGGGACGTTGCCGCCTGAGATCGTGGCGCTGGCGCTCGACCGTGGTCTGGAAAGGGCGCGCGATCTCCACGCACGTGGTCTCATCGAGGGTGCAGCGCTGGCACTGCAGGGCCAATGGCGCCTGCTCGGCGTGGCTCAGTCGATCGCCGGACCCGCGCCGGGCTGACGGCGCAGCGCGCGCATCTCGGAGACGCGTACGATGCCGAGGGATGCACCGACGACGCCGTAGATCGCCGCGCCGCCAAGGCACAACGCCGCCAGCGCCAGCCACCGCATGACACCCGGGTTGGCAAACACACCGCCGGCGAAGTGCAGGAACAGCCACAGGCCGACGCCCATCGCCAGCGCGGAAGTCGACATGCGCCATGAGCGGGATTTCAGGCGCGTATCGGCGACCAGGTGCCGGCGGCGGATCAGCACCCAGCCCAGCAGCAACGCGTTGAGCCAGCCCGACAGCGACGAGGCCAGTGCGACGCCCACATGCTGCAGGTGGGTGCCCCACAGGAAGATCACGTTGAGGGCGATGTTGAGCGCGATGCTGGCCAAGGCGATGGCGAGCGGCGTGCGCGTGTCTTCCCGGGCGTAGAAGCCGGTGGCGAGCGCCTTGACCAGGATGAAGGCGGGCAGGCCGATGGCATAGGCGACCAGTGCCGCTGCGGCGCGCGCGCTTTCGGCCGGGCCGAACTTCCCGCCTTCGAACAGCGTGGCCATGATCGGCAGCGCCGTGACGCACAGCGCTGCTGTCGCCGGCAGCGAGAACAGCAGGCCGAACTCGATGGCGCGGTTCTGGTTGGCCATCGCCGCGTCGGTCGAACCGTCGCGCAGCTGGCGCGACAGCAGCGGCAACAACGACGTGCCGATGGCGATGCCAACCACGCCCAGCGGCAGCTGGTTGACGCGATCGGCGTAGTAGAGAATCGAGATCGCGCCGTTGGGCAGGAACGAAGCCCACACCACGTCTAGCATGGCGTTGATCTGGAAGGCGCCAGCGCCGATCGCTGCTGGCAGGACGAGGCCCAGCATCCGCCGGATGCGCGGACTGAGCGTCGGCCATTGCGGCAGCATCGACAGGCCAGCGCGACGGCAGGCGTCGAGCAGCCAGACCCACTGCACGATGCCGGCGACGAAGACACCGATCGCCATCGCGTAGCCGGGGTTGGGCAGAAACGGCGAGAGCGCAAACAGCGCCACCAGCAGCACGATGTTCAGCAGCATCTGCGTCGCGGCGGCATGGCCGAAACGCTCCAGCCCGTTGAGTGCGCCGCCATAGAGCGAGACCAGCGAGATGAACACCAGATAGGGAAAGGCGATGCGGCCGAAATCGATCGCCCAGGCCACGGTCTGCGGCGCATCGCGCAGGCCCGGCGCGATCAACGCGACGACGACCGGCATGGCAACGATGGCGAGCGCGGTGAACGGCAGCAATACCGCCAGCAGTGCCGCCTGCGCCTCGCGTGCGAAGGCGGCAGCTTCCGCGACGCCGCCCTTGGCGCGCTCGGCGGCGAAGAGCGGCACGAAAGCCGAGGCGAAAGCGCCCTCGGCGAACAGCCGGCGGAAAAAGTTCGGCAGCTTGAAAGCGATGAAGAAGGCGTCGGCCACCGGTCCGGCGCCCAGCATGCGCGACATCGCCATGTCGCGCGCGAAGCCCAGCAGGCGGCTCAGCATGGTGAAGCCGCCGACCACCGCAATGGCACGCCCGAGCGTCATGCAGCCATAATTCCGTCACGCCCGAACAGTATATTCAGCATCGGTGGCGCCCGGCGATGTAATGGTCGGGAGTCAACGCCACCATCTCAGCTTCCCGTCTCGTCGCCCAGGCAGATGCCGAGCCCGCGTGCCGTGCGCACCAGCGGTCCATCGGGGTCGACGACATGCGGCACGCCCACGACCTCTTCCAGCGGCACGTCGATCACCTCACGGTTCGACCACGCCACCATGCGACCGGTGCGGCCGTCGGCGACGAGGTCGACGGCGTGCACGCCCAGCACGGAGCCCAGTAAGCGATCCTCGGCTAGCGGCGTGCCGCCGCGCTGCACGTGGCCCAGCACCGTCACGCGCGTTTCCGCGCCGGTGGCCGCACCCAGCTTCGCCGCCAGCCAGTGACCGATGCCGCCTGCGTCCTTCATCGCCGCGGCATCGCTGCCCGTGGGATGCGTCGCCTCGGCCACCACGACGAGCGCGAAGTCGCGGCCGACGACGCGCAGCTCGGTCACGTGATGCGACACCGCCTCGAAGGTCCAGGCGATCTCGGGGATCAGCACCACGTCGGCACCGCCAGCGATGCCGGCGGCGATGGCGATGTGGCCGGCGTCGCGGCCCATCACTTCGAGGATCATCACGCGGTCATGACTCGCCGCCGTCGGCTGCAACCGGTCGAGCGCCTCGGTCGCTGTGGCGACGGCAGTGGCGAAACCGACGGCGCGCTCGGTGCGCGCCACGTCGTTGTCGATCGTCTTGGGAATGCCGACGAAGGGGATGTCGCCCTGCTTGGCCAGCCTGGCAAGGATCGCCAGGCTGCCGTCGCCGCCGACGCCGATCAGCGCGTCGAGGTCGAGTGCATGAAAGCCTTCGACGATCTCCTGGGAGCGATTCTTCAGCGTGCCGTCGGGCATCGGAAAGGCGAAGGGATCGCCCTTGTTGGTGGTGCCGAGGATCGTGCCGCCCAGACGCAGCAGCGATGCATCGTCGGCACCAGGGCGCAGCTCGTCGGCTTCGACCGGCCGGGCCAGCAAGCCGTGCGTGCCCTTGCGGATGCCGATCACGTCCCAGCCGTGACCATCGACGGCACGCCGCACCACCGCACGGATCACCGCGTTCAATCCGGCGCAATCGCCGCCACTGGTCAGCAGGCCGACGCGGCCCGTGCGCTTCTTGGTCTTCGGCTTCATGCCCAGCCTCCGGCATGCGCCAAGGTGTGGCCGGTGACGAAGCCGGCGCCGTCGGAGCACAGGAAGCAGATCGCCGCCGCCAGCTCCTCCGGCTTGCCCAGCCGGCCCATCGGAATCTGCGCCGTCATCTTCTTCATCGCCTCGGTATTGGCCAGCAGCGATGGCGGGAAGTAGTCGGGATTCTCGACGTAGTTCGAGCCCACGGCGTTGACCGTGATGTTGTCGCGCCCGAGCTCCTTGGCCAGCGACTGCACGAGGCCCAA
>JAFAZJ010000200.1 GCA_019239835.1 Alphaproteobacteria bacterium
GTGATGCCGACATAGGCTTCGCCCGCGAGGTCGGCGAACTCGATGACGTTCTTCTTCGCCAGGCGATGGCCCGCCGGCAGGACGCAGACCACCTCGCCCTCGGCAAAACGCTGAGTCGGTACGCTACCCACGCCGGTGTTGAACTCCTTGCTATGCGTCGTGCTGGTCTCGAGGAAGATGTCGATCGTGCCGCCGATGTGCTGCTCGATCAAATAGCGCGCGCCGTCGGCTTCGAGTGTGACATGCACGGCCGGATGGCGCGCGCGGAAACGCGCGATGAGGCGCGGTGCGAGGGTACCGCACAGCGCCGAGCCGGCACCAACGACCAGCCGGCCGCCACCTTCCTGCTGGCCCTTCAGCCCCTTGGCCTGATGCAACAAGAAGTCGAAGCCGCGCTTGACCCGCGTCATATCGCGATAGAGCGCGAAGCCCTGGTCGGTCGGCGTGACGCGCGCGCCGGTGCGGCGGAAGAGCTTGTAGCCGAGCGCCCGCTCCAACCCGTCGACCAGCTTGCTGACCGTCGGCTGGGAGACTTTCAGCCGGGCGGCACCGGCGCTGAAGGTGCCCTCCTCGAACACCGCCAGGAAGGCCTCGATCTGCCGCAGATTCATCGCCACCCCCAAGTGGAGCTGTATCCGGCCAAGGCGAGTATAGCGCAGCTAAGTCCATCTGATTTGGACCATTCCCGCCGAGGCGATGCAGAATGCCTGCTGTATTCTTCGCCTCGACGTTTGGTCTTGAGGTGCTTCTCATGTTCCTGCAGGCGCCATCCCTGCTTCAGTTCACTGGCGTCGCGATTTCCCACCACTGGGCTCGCTCGACGCAGGCAGCCACCAGCGCTGGGATGGCAACGATTTGTGCGCGTGTTCGCCGCAACCGAAATCGAGCATTGCAGGCGGCCTTTTTGCAGGCCGCGCGCAATCAACAAGCTCCTCAATGGAGCAATCGTCGCTTGCTCTCGCAGAGTTAAAGCGACTATAAAACATTCATACTTAAGACATTGTTCTGATGGGATTTCTACATGTCGAATGAAATCTTGGTCATTGAGGACGACGCGTTCCTGCGCGACGAGATCGTCGACTTCCTCGCGCGTCGTGGCCGCAACGTCGTGTGCTGCGAGTCCATCGCGCAGGCCGACGAGGCATGCCAGCAGGGGCTCAAGCCCCGGCTGATCCTTTCCGACATCCACCTGCCCGACGGCGACGGCGTCAGCTTCTGCGTCCGCATGGCCGACAGCCTGCCCAGCACCAAGTGGGTGCTGATGTCCGGCAACCGCGAGTTGGTGCGTTACGGCACGCTGGCACGCCTGCCCTCGGTGCAGGTCGTCGACAAGCCGGTGCCCCTGGCGGTGCTGGCCCGTTTCATCGGTGCACTCGATGCCAGCCCCGCCTAATTCCGTGCCGGCTGATCCCACGCTGCGTCGCCTCGTCCTTCTGGTCGAGGATGAGATCGAACTCCTGGCCGAGATCTCCGCCTTCCTGAAGCGGCGCGGCCACGAGGTGCGCACGGCGTCGAACTTCGACGAGGCGCTCGAGCAGTTGAAGGACTGCTCAGACCGGCTCGACCTGTTGCTGACCGATGTGCGCCTGCCCGGCGGCAGCGGCCTTGATCTGCTGCGCTCCGCCGGCAACGGTGGTGAGCACCAGCCGCGCCGCGTGGCAATGACGGGCCACCTCGACCAGGAAGGCATCGACCAGGCCGAGGCGTCGGGTGCCGAGCACGTGCTGCTCAAGCCGTTCAGCCTGTCCGAGCTCAACCGCGCCATCCAAGCCGGCATGCGCCCGCGCGATGGCTCCGGCGACGATCGCTAGCGCCAACCTTCGACGAAAGAGACCGCACCGTGGCCATGTCCGATAGCCGTTCGCCCGCGCCCGACCGCGAGGCCACGGCGCTTTCGGTCGAGCACGCCCAGCAGGTGCTGGCACCGGCCCTGGGCGAGAAGACCGCACTCGGGCTGTGGACCCTGATCCGGGAGCTGCGCCTGGTGCTGCTGATCGGCGTGCTGATGATCGGCATCATCGGCGTCGGCACCATGCAGCTCATGGACGGCGCCCGGCGCGATGCCTACGAAGCAGCCTATCGCGATGCTGAAAGCCTGACTGGCGTCGTCGGCGAGCAGGTGCTGCGCACCCTGGCCAATGTCGACGAGCGCTTGCGTTTCGTCTCCCATGAGATGCGCCGCACCGACGGCAAGATCTCGCTGCACGAACTGGTCAAGGATGGTGTGATCTCGCTCGACCAGGTAATCCTGCTCAGCCTGGTCGATACCAATGGCCGGCTGGTGCAAACCAATGAAGGTCCGATCACCGACGGTCCCGATGTCTCGAACCGCCTCCATATCGCGACCCACCTGCACACGCTCAGCACGGGCCTGCTGATCAGCGAGCCGGTCGTCGGCAGGATCAGCGGCAAATGGTCGATGCACGTGTCGCGCGCGGTGCGCCGGGCCGACGGCTCGCTGATCGGCATCATCGTCGCCGCCATCGACCCGGCCTATTTCTCCGACTCCTGGCGCAACCTGAAGCTCGACGCCGGCGGCCATATCGAGATGATCGGCACCGACGGCGTGCTGCGCGCGCGCTCCTACGCGCTGCAGGCCGCGTTGGCCTCCGGCACGAAGGCGCCCGATATCGTCGAGGCCACGCGCACTGCCGCCGCCGGCCGCCTGCAGCGCGACGGCACCAGCGGCCCGAGCCTGTCGTTCTATCGCCGGCTCGACGGCGCGCCGCTGATCGTCACCGTCGGCTACGATCTCGGCGCGATCAACGGCTGGGTCGACGCGCGCCAGTCGCGCTTCGTCGCCGGTGCTTTGGCGCTCACCGTGCTGCTGACCATCATCCTGATCCTGCTGGGTCATCGCACGCTGGCGACCAACGCCGAGCGCGCCCGTGCCACCGGCACCACGCGCCTGCTGCTCGAGGCGATCGACGCATTGCCCGTCTCGTTCGGCCTTTACGATCGCGATGAGCGGCTGGTGCTCTACAACCAGCGTTCCGCCGAGCTCAACGGCGCCATCGTCGGCCCGCATGCGCTGGGCAAATCCTTCGCCGAGCTGCTCGACACTTTCATCGCCGAGCGCCGCTCCGGCGAGCCGGACCGCGACTGGGCGACCATGCGCCAGATGCACCTCGACGGCTTCCACGCCGGCGAGCCCTTCGACTCGGCCGGTGGCGACGGCTCCTGGCAGCGCAATTTCGGCGTCAGCCTGGGCAATGGCGGGCGCGTGCGCATGCAGCTCGACATCACGCCGCTGAAGCGTCGCGAGAACGAGCTGCAGTCCAGCCGCCGCCGCTATGAGAGCCTGGTGAACTCGCTGGCCGACGTCGTGTTCTCCTGCGACCGCGCCGGCAAGATCACCTATATCAGCGCCCGCGTGACCCGCTTCCTGGGCTACGCCGCCGACAGCCTCAATGGCCGCGACATCCTCTCGCTGTTCCACGAGCAGGACCACGACAAGGTGCGCCGCGCCATGCGCAGCGTGCACCCGCGCGGCGCACCGCTCACCGTGGTCTGCCGCGCCGTACGGCCGGACGGCGCCGCGCGCTATGTCGAGATCCGCCTGGGCTCGGGCGAGTCCGACGAAGCCGGCAACCGCGCCATCTCCGGCGTCATCCGCGACATCCACAAGCAGCATCACCTCGTCCTGCAGCTGCGAAACGAGATGAGCCGCCTGAACTCGATCGTGCATTCCAGCGGCGCGCTGATCCTGCTGGTCGACCGCGACGGCCGCGTCACCATGGCGAACAGCGGCTTCCTGGCGCTCACCGGGCGCAGCCACGAGGACGTCGTGGGCCAGCCGCTCGACGTCGTGATCCCCTGCCCACCCGATGTACGGCTGGTCGAGACCTTCGCGGTGGCCGATGGCGCGCATGCGCCGGCGCCGGTCGAGTTCGACGTCGCCCTGATCGACACGCGGCACGAGAAGCGCATCATCCGCGTCACCGCCCAGGCCGACTACGCCGAGGACGGCCGCATGCGCCACCTGGTGCTGCTGGGCGTCGACGAGACGGCGCGCCGCGCCGCCGAGGTCCGCCTGTTCGACGCCTCGCGTCTGGCCACCCTGGGCGAGATGGCCTCGAGCATCGCGCACGAGATCAACCAGCCGCTGGCGGTGATCCGTCTCGCCGCCGAGACCTTGAGCGAGGAGTTCCAGCTCGCCGAGCCCGAGCAGATTCCCGCCGAGCTGCGCGAGTTCGCCGAGCGCAAGCTGGAGCGCATCGCCAACCAGACCGAGCGCGCCTCGACCATCATCCGCGACCTGCGCATCTTCGCGCGCAAGCCCGACGACCAGCCGACGCCGTTCTCGGTGCCCGACGCGCTGCGCGGTGCCGCCGACCTGGTGCACGAGCAGCTGCGCCTGGCCAGCGTCGCCACCGAGCTGCAGCTCGACGAGGCCTGTGGCAACGTGCTGGGCCACGCCAACCGCCTGCAGCAGGTGGTGATCAACCTGATGCTCAACGCGCGCGACGCGATGCTGGAGAAGCCCGGCGATACGCCGCCGGCGATCCGCGTGCACGCCTACCCCAAGGCCGACAGCGTCATCGTCGACGTCGAGGACAACGGCCCGGGCATCCCGGCGCACGTCCTGCCACGCCTGTTCGAGCCGTTCTTCACCACCAAGCCCGGCGGCAAGGGCACGGGCCTGGGCCTGTCGATCAGCTACGAGATCGTGCGCCAGATGGGCGGCACAATCTCGGCCGAGAACCTCGAGGGCCGCGGCGCGCGCTTCCGCTTCGTGCTGCCCGCCGCGCCGGCCGCACCGGTCAGCGAAACGCCGGCGATCGCCGCCGAGTAGACCGGCCATCCTTTACCTTCCCCGGAGGGGGAAGGTGGCAGCGCGCAGCGCTGACGGAAGGGGGATGTCTCAACGACGTCGCCGTCCGTCTTCGACATCCCCCTTCCGCCTTCGGCACCTTCCCCCTCCGGGGGAAGGTATTGTCTATTTGCCAATACAGAAATCGCGGAACACGACGTCGAGCAGGTCCTCGACGTCCATGCGGCCGGTGATCCGCGCGAGCGCGCGCGTGGCCAGCCGCACGTCCTCGGCGATCAGCTCCGGCAAATCCGGATCGGTGCGCGCCGCTTCCATGGCGCGCTCCAGCGCCTCGGCGCAGTGCGTCAGCGCCTCGCGATGGCGCGCGCGGGTGAGTGGCGGCGGCGTGTCGGCGGCGCGCGCCAGCAGCGTGGTGGTCTCGCCCACCGCCTCGACATCGCCGAGCATCGCCGCCACGGCGCCTTCCAGCCGCTCGAGCAGTTGCGGCACGCCATCACCCGACAACGCGGAAACGCCGACATAGACCGCGTCGTCACCGCTTGCCTGGTCGATGTCGCCACCTTTGTCCGGCAACAGGTCGGTCTTGTTGACCACGATCAGGTCGGTGGCGCCGTTCCACACGTCGGCCGTGGTCCAGATGTCGCGCGCGGTGTGTTGCCAGTCGCCGGCCGCCTCGACGACCAGGATGCGGATATCGGCGTCGCTGGCCCGCGCCTTGGCGCGGCGCACACCCTCCTGCTCCACCGGGTCGCTCGAGGCGCGCAGGCCCGCCGTGTCGGCGATGGTCACCGGATAGCCGCCGAGATCGAGGTGCACCTCGATCACGTCGCGCGTCGTGCCCGCCGTCGACGCGACGATCGCCGCGTCGCGCTTGGCGATCAGGTTCAGCAACGAGGACTTGCCGGCGTTGGGCGGGCCGATGATGGCGATGGTCACGCCGTCGCGCAGGCGCTCGCCGCGGCGGTCGTTGAGATGCTCGCCTATCTCGTCGCGCAGGCGCTCGATGTCGGGCCAGACCTTGGCGACCACGTTGGCTGGCAGGCCCTCGTCGGGAAAGTCGATGCTGGCTTCCAGATGCGCCACCGCGCGCAGGAGCGTGTCGCGCCAGCCGTCGTACAGGCGAAACAGCGCACCGTCGTACTGGCGCAAGGCCTGGCGGCGCTGCGCCGTGGTCTCCGCCGCCACCAGGTCGGCGATCGCCTCGGCCGAGGTCAGGTCGAGCTTGTTGTTCTCGAAGGCGCGCCGCGTGAACTCGCCCGGCTCGGCGAGGCGGCAGAAATCAAGCTGCGCCAGCGCCCCCAGCGCCGCGGCGATCACCGCGCGACCGCCATGGATGTGGAACTCCGCCATCGTCTCGCCGGTGTACGAGTTGGGGGCCTGGAACCACAGCGCCAGGCCGCGATCGATCACCTCGCCGCTTCCGGGATCGAGGATCGCCTTGACCATGACCTTGCGCGGCGTCGGCAGGCTGGGGTCGCGCGCCGAGAAGCCGCGCTGGAAGGCGCCCGGCTCGGTCAGAAAAACATAGGCGTCGCCGGCGCGCTTGCCGGAGACGCGGATGACCGCGATGCCGGCCCCGGCGAGTCGCGTCGGCGCCGCCGTAGCGAGCGCGTAGATGGTGTCGTCAGCTCCTGCCATGCAACCAGACTATCTCATTGCAGGGGCTGCAACGCCAACACGTGCGTGTCCGGAACATCGGTGATTCGCAAAATCGGCACGCGATCCCCGCCATCGAGGGCGACCAGACGATGCGCGACGTAGCCAGAGTCGCTGTCCGGCTCGAGCAACAGTGCCGCCAGGGTGGCCAGCCGCTGATCGAGCGTGACCAGGAAGCTGCCGACGGGAATCGCCGCCTCGCCCTTCTCCAGCTCGAAGCGGCCCTGGATCGTGTCGCCGGCGCCGCGCTCGATGCCCAGGGTGCGATAATGCTCGACCGTCAGCTTCGCCTGGGCACCCAGCCTGTCGACGGCGATGCCGAGCTCGACCAGACGAGCCGCCGCGTTCGCGGCCGAGGGCGGCAGCACGTAGCCCCATGGCCGGGACCGCGTCACCTCGGGCACGAGGGTCAGCGACGAGCGCCAGTCGACGCTCACCGTGCGCAACGCGCCGTTGACGGGATCGACGAACACCATGTCGCGCCGCTCCGGCGTCGGGCGGGCGCGTACGACCAGCATGCGGGCGGAATCGCGGACGAGATCGAAGCGGCGCGATTCATCGCGTGCGACGTTGAGCGCCAGCGCGTTCTTCGCCGCGACGTGCAGCGCGGTTTCCATGGCGGTCACATGCGCGAAGACGCGGCGCTTCCAGTTGGTGCGGCCGATACCGATGCCGCGCGTCTCGATCAGGATACTGGCGGCATGGCGCAGCCCGCCGGCATTGCGCGCCAGCTCGGGCTCGATGCCGCCCATGTTCACGACCTTGGGATCGCGATCGCCGAAGAAATACCAGTCGTGGACGAGCCCCTGCGCGTCGAAGGCGTTGCGCAACGCGGGCAGGAAGGTGCCGTCCTGCAGCAGCGCGATGGCCGGCGTGAGATTGGCCTGGGTCGCGGCCTGGATCAGCACGTCGGGCCGCGCCAGGCCGCCAAAATTACGCACCCAAGCGCCGATCACGCTGAATTCGTGCGCATCGATGACCAGCGCCGGATCGAGCTCGCGCATCAGGCCGATCAACACGCGCGCCTCGGGCGTGCGCGCCAACGCGTGGTCACGGTTGAGGTCGATGCCGCTGGTCGTGGTGCGCCGGAACGCCTCGGCACCATCGGGATTGGCGCGCGGCACGACCACCACGTTGATCTTGTCGACCAGGGCCGCGAGATCGCCGCGCGCCAGGCGCTCGATGATCACCAGCGCCGCCTCGCCGCCCGCCGGCTCGTTGCCGTGCTGCTGGCCGATGATCAACACGCTGGGCCGTCCGTTGCGACGCAAAGCGGCGATGTCGAGACTGCCCTGCGCGAAGATCGCCGCGGCGATCGCGCGGCCTTCCTGCGACCGGCCCATGGTGCGCAACGCGACATGCGCGACGCCCTCGGTGGTCGCGGCGAGAAATGCTGTGAGCTCGGCATGCGAGGTGAAGTCGGCCCGGCCGGGTGCAAAGGAGGGCGTGCTGTAGGTGACGCGCGGCGCGGGATAGAGCGCGGCAACGCCGGCCGCCTGTGGTGGGACCTTGGCTGGATCGAACTGCGCGGCCGCCGTCGTCAGCGACGCGATCAGCAGCAGCAACGAGACGGTGAGACGCAGCGCGGAACGGGCCATCGAGGCTCCCCCGGAGATCGCGCCTATGGTGTCGCCGTCACCGGTGCCGAATCAATATCGGCTTCGCCGCCGGCCTGCACGCGCAGCCAGGAGAGGAAGGCCGCGACCTTGGGCAGCGCGGTTTTCCGCGTCGGGCAGACGAAGTGATAGGCGAAGTCCAGGGTCTGCGAGACGTTGAACGGTCGGATCAGCCGGCCGGCGCGGATGTCGTCGGCCGCCAGCCGTCCCTTGGCCAACGCCACGCCCTGGCCGGCGATCGCCGACTCGAACACCAGGCTCGACTGGTTGAAGCGCACGCCGCGCGAGGAATCGATGCCGCTCACCCCGGCGGCGCGCAGCCACATGCGCCAGTCCGGGCAACTCGGATCCTGGTCGGGACTGTCGTCGTGCAGCAGGGTGAGGTGGCGCAGGTCGTCAGGTGTCGCCGGCAGGCGGCCGATCACCTCCAGCGACGGGCTGCACACCGGGAAGACCGTCTCCTCGAGGATCTTCTCGTGGAACAGGGGCGTGTAGTTGCCCGAGCCGTAGCGAATCGCGCAGTCGATGTCGTCGGCGTCGAAATCGACCAGGTTCATCGACGCGGTGATGCGCACGTCGATCTCCGGCGCGGTGTTGCGGAAATCATCGAGCCGGGGCACCAGCCATTTGGCGGCGAAGGACGGCGCCACCGAGACGGTGAGCGGACCGGTCTTGCCGCCGGCCGAGATCTGCTGCAGCGACTGCACGATGCCGTCGAACGACTCGGTCAGCCCGGGCAGGCAGCTCTGGCCCTCGGCGGTCAGCAGCAGGTTGCGGTTGGAGCGCTTGAACAGCTCGACGCCGAGGTAGTCCTCGAGCTGGCGGATCTGCTGGCTCACCGCCGCCGGCGTCACGTGCAACTCGCTCGCCGCCTTGGAGAAGCTCATGTGCTTCGCCGCGACCACGAAGGCGCGCAACGAATTGAGCGGCGGCAGGCGGCTGAGGGTGATGCGCATGATGGCTCATATCGCCAACGCGGCCCGCTCGCGCAAGATCAATGTTAAATCTACATTTTAAACAACTCCTATATGTTATTTCCTGAAACACCTTCAGTTAAGCTGAGCTATCGAATTTTGGGCGAAAGCTACTTCTTGGCGGGCGGAGCGGCGGGCTTCGCGGCCGGCTGGCGGGCGATGATCTGCTCCTTGATCTTGTCGTAGACCGCCTGCGGGATGATCCCCTTGTCGGCCAGCTCGTTTTTGGCGCGGTAGGGACGGCCCTTGATGATGGCGTCGCTTCGGGCCTCGCCGATGCCGTCGAGGGTCATCAGCTTCGCCTTGTCCGCTGTGTTGATGTCGATCAGCTCGGTGGCCGGCGCGGGCGCCGCTGGCGGCGGCGTCGCCGGCTTGCCGGCCTGCGCAAGCGCGCCCGATGGCGCTCCAGCCAGGGCCGCCAGAAGTCCGAGGGCGAGAAGAAAACGAGAGCGCATGGACGCCTCCCTGGTTGACGGCGGATCCCCCGTGGCCATTGAGCAGCGGCAAACTGACCCCAGATTGACGGCAGACGCGTGAACCTCAGATGTCACGGCGAACCCGCTGCTTGTATGATGCGTGTCGCGATGGCGGCTCTCTACGACAACATTCTGCGTCGACGCGCGATCATCAGCCGGCAGGCGTTGCTGGCCGAGGTCGAGCGCCTGTGCGGCGACGCGGCCGAGGGCGGCGAGCCGGCGCGCGCGCCTGTCCTGGCGTTGTTCAAGGAAACCCTGGCTAAGGGCCGCGCCGAGATCCGCAGGCGGTTCGAAGGCGAGATCGAGAAAGAGGCGCACCTCGCCAACGATGGACCGACGGTGCTCGCCAGCACGTCCTTCCTGATGGATCAGCTGATCCGCGGGCTGTTCGATTTCGTCGTCGAGCGTGTCTACCCGGCCGCCAATCCCAGCATGGCCGAGCAGATCGCGCTGGTCGCCACCGGCGGCTATGGTCGCGGCCAGCTGGCGCCGCAATCCGACATCGATCTGCTGTTCCTGCTGCCCTACAAGCAGACACCGCGCGGCGAGCAGATCGTCGAGTACATGCTGTACTTCCTGTGGGACCTCGGGCTGAAGGTCGGCCACGCGACGCGATCGGTGCCGGAATGCATGCGCCAGGCCGAGCGCGACTTCACCATCCGCACGGCGATGCTCGAGGCGCGCTGGCTGTGGGGCGAGCGCGCTCTGCACGACGAGCTCAAGCAGGCCTTCGCGCAGAAATTCCTGGTCGGCGACGGCCGCGACTTCGTCGAGGCCAAGCTCGCCGAACGCGACGCGCGTCACCTGCGCATGGGCGACTCACGCTACGTCGTCGAGCCCAACGTCAAGGAAGGCAAAGGCGCGCTGCGCGATCTGCAGACCCTGTACTGGATCGCCAAGTATCTCTACCGCGTGCAGGACGTCGCCGAGCTGGTCGACAAGGACGTGCTG
>JAFAZJ010000163.1 GCA_019239835.1 Alphaproteobacteria bacterium
GGCGCTTTCCGCAGCACCCAGGACCAACCGGCCGACCACGAGAATCATGCTCGACAGCACGGGCGTGGCGACGAAGGCAAGCGAGGTGAGATAGAGCAGGCCGGCGATGGCGGCGACGATCAGCCCGGTCAGAACCGCCCGCTTGGCACCGCGTCTGTCGCAGAAACTGCCCGCCCA
Source organism: Alphaproteobacteria bacterium (assembly GCA_019239835.1). GTDB lineage: Bacteria > Pseudomonadota > Alphaproteobacteria > Reyranellales > Reyranellaceae > JAFAZJ01. Next base: position 178 of record JAFAZJ010000163.1, read on the forward strand.
GGGCCGCGAGATCAGCGCGGCGGCATACTGGCTGCCGGCGACGACCCCAACCACGACAGCGCCGAGCCCCAACCCGTCATGCACGTGCAGCGGCAGCACCGGCATCGCGAGGCCGATGACCAGGAAGGCCGCAAACACCACGGCCATGAGCGGCAACAGCGCCGCCGAGCCCGGGGAAGATCGAGTGTCGAGTTCGTCCATGCCGCCCATGTAAGGGCGACCATGGCTATCGAGTAGACGGCATAATCCGCAAGCGGTGATGAGACGGGCTCATGAATTGTCAGCCAGGCTTTACGGCGCGTACTCGACCGCCGTCGTCTCGCCCGGGTCCTGGTGCCAGGTCCAGTACAGATCGCGAATGCGGCTGGCGAGCGCGCCGGGAGCACCGTTGCCGAGGATGCGGCCGTCGAGCCGCGTCACCGGCATCACGCCGCCGGCGGTCGAGGCGGCGAAGATCTCATCGGCGTCGCGGAACTCCGCCACCGGCACCGGCCGTACCTCGATCGGGATGCGCTCGCGGCGGCACAGATCGATGACCGCGCCGCGCGTGATGCCTTCGAGCACGCCGCTGTCGGGTGTCAGCACGACGCCGTCGTTGATCGCGAAGACGTTGAAGCCTGGGCCCTCGGTGATGGTGCCTTCGAGGCTGGGCAGGATCACGGTGTCGGCGCCCGCGTCATAGGCTTCGAACAGGCTGCATTCCATGTCGAGCCAGTGATAGTTCTTCACCGTCGGATCGACCGAGACCGCCGGGATACGCGGGCGCGAGGCGATCACGGCGGACAGGCCGGTGCGCTGCTTCTCCTCGTTGGCGATCCAGACGAAGGGGATGGCGTAGGCCATGAAGCGGTTGCGGCATTGCCTGATGTCGCGCACGCCCGGCGGCGGGCGGCCACGCGTGCAGACCATCGCGACATAGGCCTCGCGCAGGCCGGTGCGGCGCACGCACTCCATCAGCACGGCGCGGACCGAGTCGCGATCGTGACCCGGGTTCAGGCGCAGCGCGGCCATCGAGGCGGTGAAGCGATCGAGGTGATGCTCGAGGCGGAAGAAGCGGCCGTTCCAGACATGCACCACGTCGTAGGTGACGTCCGAGCGGGTGAAGCCGTAGTCGAGCGCCGACACGGTGAGCTGCTCGACCGGCATGTAGGTGCCGTCGGCGAAGGCGACGCCTGTAGGGATCAGGTCTGACATGCTGGCGATACTGGCCGAGTCCTGTATCGTCCGTCCATGCAAGAGACAGGTTGGCTGATCACGGTGCGGCGGCTGGCGCAGCACCACAGCGGCGGCAAGTCACGCACCTATGGACGCTACGAGGCCTTCATCGACGGCAACGCGATCGCGGGCCTGTCCGGTTTTGTCTGCGAGGCGATCGGGCCGGGCGACAACAAGACGCTCAACAACGGCAAGCGCATCGAGGCTGGCCGCTATCCGCTGTTCACCCACTGGCGCGGCGAGAAATACGCCTCGGTCGGCTACGCGCTCGACACGGCCACGCCCGGCGCGCTGAAGATGCCGGCGATCCGCGTTGGCGAGACCGAGGCGCGCACCGACATCCTGATCCATCCCGGTCATCCGCCGACGCCTTATCTGTCGAGCGTCGGCTGCTTCAACCTCACCGCGCCGCTTCAGCCGACCGAGGAGATGGAGTTCTGGGAGTCGCGTGCGCGGGTGGTCGCGCTGCTCGACAGCTTGCGGGCGTTCGCGCCCGAGGCGTTCACCGCCGAGGACATCACGCGCATTCCAAATGCCTGGCTCGTGGTCGAGGGCGAGCCGGCAGACTGAGATTCGGGGAGGCAACGCCATGGGAGCACGCACGGGCCAACAGTTCCTCGAGGGGCTGCGGCGCACGAAGCGCGACATCTGGGTCGACGGCGAGCGCATCGCCGACGTGACGAGCCATCCCAGGCTGAGCGGCGGGGCTGAGAGCCTGGCCGCGATCTTCGACCGCCAGCACGCTTACGCCGCCGATTGCCTGTACGCCGATCCCGAGACCGGCGAGCCGACCAATGTCAGCCACATGATCCCGCGCTCGCGCGAGGAACTGTGGCGCCGCCATGCCGGCCTGACCCGGCTGTCGGAGGGCTCCATGGGCATCATGGGGCGCACGCCCGACTACATGAACATGAAGTTCGCGGCCTTCGCCTCGGCGCCCGGCGTGTGGGCCGGCGCCGATCAGCGCAACGAGCGCGGCGCACGCAACATCGTGGCGTTCCAGCGCCACCTGGCGCAGGGCGACGTCGCGCTGACCCACACCATCATCCAGCCGACCATCGACAAGCGCACCGATGCCCGCGTCGTCGGCAGCAAGGCCGCCGTGCGCAAGGTCGGCCAGACCGATGCGGGTATCATCGTCAGGGGCGCGCGGGTGCTGGCGACCCTGGCGCCCTATGCCGACGAGCAGACAGTGTACCCGGGCCAGCCGCTGCCGGCCGATGCCACCGAGTACGCCCTGGCCTTCGCCATCCCGCTCGACACGCCGGGCCTGACCTTCCTCTGTCGCGATTCCGCTGCCGCGCCCGGCGCCGATCCGTTCGACAAGCCACTGTCGTCGCGCTTTGACGAGCAGGACGCCTTCTGCATCTTCGACGACGTGCTGGTGCCGTGGGACCGCGTGTTCATCGACGGCGACGTGGCGATCTACAACTCGATGCGCGAGACCGGCTACGCCATCAACATGACGACGCAGTCGTCCATCCGCGCGCTCACCAAGCTCGAGTTCGCCTACGGCCTCGCCAGCCGCATGGCCGAGCTGATCGGCGATCGTTCGCCTTCGACGACGGAGATGCTGGGCGAGATGGCCTGCTACGTGCGCATGACGGCCAATGCGCTGGAGCTGTCGCTGGAGAAGGCGCGGGCGCGCGCCGACGGCGTGTGGTTCCCCGACGGCGCGGCGCTCGAGCCGATGCGCTCGATGCTGCCGGTGTGGATGCCGCGCGTGGCAGAGATCATCACCCTGATCGGCAGCCACAACCTCTTGACCACGCCCAGTCGCGCCCAGCTGCACGATCCGCGGCTGCGGCCGCTGATCGACGAAATGCTGCACGGCGCCGACGGTGCCGCCGCCGATGAGCGCGCCCAGGTGTTCCGCATGGCGTGGGATTTCGTCGGCTCGGCGCTGGGCGGCCGCGGCTTCCTCTACGAGCGCTTCTATCTGACCTCGGCGTCGCGCAACAAGCAGCTCCTGCACACCCGCTTCTTCGACCGCGCGCGCTCCCAGGCTTT
>JAFAZJ010000101.1 GCA_019239835.1 Alphaproteobacteria bacterium
GCGGCGCTTCGGAACTCGTGGCGACGCTGACCCGAACAGTGGGCGGTTCGAGTCCAAGGCTGGCCTTCGGCATCTGGGCGCTCTCCTCGGCGGTGAACTGCCGCTCCGGCTTCACCAACCGCAGCAGATCGACGGCCTGTTCGAGACGCTGCGCCAGATCGGATGCAACCGCCTGAGGCGGACCGCCGGTGCTCCACCTTCCATCCGGCGATCGATCATAGTCGGATCGCCGACCGGCCGCCTCGACTACGACGTGACGCAGGCTCGACAGATCGACCGTCGCGAGGAAGCCTTCGACCTCGAACCTTTGCAGGGCGAGGTCGGGGCGCTCGCCGCGCAGCGCCAGGAAGCCGACGAAGCCGGCGGCCACCAGCGCCACGCCGACCCATGCGGCGCGTCGGCCTAGCGGCGTCGCCACCACATCACCGCTCCTGCCAGCACGATGGCGCCCGGCAGTCCGATCACCGTCACCAGGAAGATCCAGCGCATCTGGCTATTGGTCAGCGTCACGCGTGGCAGAACCTCGACCGGCGGCTTCATCGTCGGCGCCGATTCCTCGCGCATCAGCCAGGCGATGCTGCCCAGCACCAGATCGGCGTTCGACAGATAGGGGAAGAACGAGTTGCTGGCGAAATCCGCATCGCCGAACACGATCATGCGGAATGGCCGCGTGCCGCCCGACAGGGTTCCCTCGCTGGCCATCGCCAGCGGCCGCGCGCCGCGCGGCGCGGTCGCTGCCTCGCTTTCGATCTTCAGCCGGTCGGTGACGACGTAGCTCGACGCGCTGCTGGAGAACAGCGGCTGGCTCCTGATGCCAGGCACCTGCTCGACGCTGAGCGGGCGCACGCCGGGAAAGAACGAAAGCGCCAAGTGGCGTGTCGCCGGATGCGCTGCGTACTTGGTCACAGCCACCATCTGCTCGTCGGTGTAGTAGTGATCGCTGGGGTCGATCACCACACCGTCGCCGACGCCGGTGCCGGCGGATTTCAGCAACGCGCCCAGACGCGGCTCGATGACGTAGTCCGGCTCGAACAGGAACAGCGCGCTGCCACCGCGCGCGAGATAGGCACGCAACAGGTCGGCTTCGCTCGGCGCGTGCTGCGTGCGCGGGTTGGCATCGACCAGCACGGTGCAGTCCTCGGGCACGGCGCGCGCGCCGGCGACGGTGATCTTGCGCACCTTGATGCCGAGCTTGTCGAGTGCACGACGCAGGCGGCCGATGCCGTGCTGCTCCATCTGCACCACCGCCATGCCCTCGATGTCGTGGCTGTGCGAGTGGGTGCCCTCGAAGTGGGTATGGAACTCGAAATTGTCGATGTCGTATTCGCCGTGATCGGTGACGAAGCACACGGTCTTGGCGTCGCTGCGGGTGACCCGCAGGATCGCCAGCGCGATCTCGCGATCGTCGGTGGTCGGCACTTCGAGGCGACGGCCCTCGCTGATCAGCAGCGCGGCGTTGTACAGGCGCACGCCGTAGCGGCTCGACATGCCGGGGTTTTGGTCGGGATCGATCACGCGCACCTTCAGGCGCGGGTTCATCCTGCCCATCAGCTCGACCATGGTCACGGCGTGACGCGCTGCGGGATTGCCCTTCTGGTAGAAGTAAATCAGCTCGACGTCCTGGCTGAGCGCCGCAACGACGCGCGCGGCATCGTCCGACGGCGTGAAGACGCGCTCGTGCGTCAGATCGAGATGCACGTCGTTGCGATAGAGCGCGACATTGGCGGCGACGACCACGGCGGCGGCCGCGACCGCGGTCAGGGCGCGGCCGAGCCAGCGGCGCCAGCCATGCGGCATGGGCGGCAGGCGCAGGCCGGCGACAAACAGCGCCACGAGCGCGACCAGCACACCCAGCGCCCACAGCGCGTCGGGCCACAGGCCGCCATGTTCGTGGCCGCTCATCGCTCGTGCAGCCAGCGCGTGGTGAGGAACAGCGCCATCGCCGACGCCGTGACGTAGTAGCCGATGTCGGAGACAAACACCGAGCCGGTCGCCATCGGCCGGAAATGGCCGATCAGCGACAGGTTGAGCGCCACCACGTCGAGGGGCGAAGGCAGCAGATAGGACACGGAATCGGCGAACCACAGCATCAGCGCGATGCCCAGCGAGAGTGCGGCGGAGATCACCTGGTTCTCGGTGATGCTCGATGTCATCAGGCCGATCGCCACCAGCAGCGCGCCATGCAGCATCAGCGCCAGATAACCGCTGTAGATCGGCCCCCAGTCGGGCTCGCCATAGAGGCCGAGGATCAGCGCGTAGAGCAGCGAGCCGGCATACATGCCGTAGACCAGCGCCAGCCCGGCGAGGAACTTCGCCAGCACGATCCAGACCTCGCGCACCGGCGCGGTCAGCAGCAGCTCCAGCGTGTCGGCGCGTCGCTCCTCGGCGAAGGAGCGCATCATCAGCACCGGCACCAGCAGGATCGACAGCACGTACATCTGATGGAAGATGTAGATCAGGTTCGCGGTCTTGGTGGCGAACAGGGTCAGACTGAAGGTGTAGCCCAGCACCAGCAGGAAGACGGCCGCCAGCACGTAGCCGATCGGCGACGTGAACGTCGCGTGCAGCTCCTTGCGCAGCAGGACGACGAGCGCATTCATGCGAGCGACAGGAACCAGTCTTCGAGGTCGGGCGTCTCGGCCAGCGTGCGCACGCCGCGCAGCTTGCCGTCGAGCAGGATCGCCACCCGGTCGGCGACGCGGCCGACCTCGGTGAGAATGTGCGAGCTCATGATCACGGTGTGCGTGCCGGCCAGCGAGCGCACCAGCTCGCGCACCTCGATGATCTGGCGTGGATCGAGGCCATTGGTCGGCTCGTCGAGCACGATGATCTCGGGATCGTGGATCAGGGCCTGGGCGATGGCGACGCGTTGGCGATAGCCGCGTGAGAGTGCGCGCGTTGGCTTACGCATGACATCGCCGAGCGACAGTCGATCGACGACGCGCTCGACGGCGCCTTTCAGGTCCGCCGCCGACAGGCCGCGCAGGCGTCCCATGAAAGCAAGGAACTCGCGCACCTGCATGTGTCCGTAGAGCGGCGCCGCCTCCGGCACATAGCCCAACCGGCGCCGCGCCTGCAGCGCGTCGTGCACGACGTCGAGGCCCGATACCAGCAACTTGCCGCGCGTCGGCGCGAGGTAGCCCGCCAGCATGCGAATGAAAGTGGTCTTGCCTGAGCCGTTGGGGCCCAGCAGACCGAAGACTTCGCCGCGGCGAATCTCCAGCGACAGATCTTGCAGCGCCACGACCGGGCCGTAGCGTTTGACGAGCGCCTCGGCGACGACAACCGGTACAGCCTCGGTCGACGCGCTATCGCGATCTGCGTGACTCATGCGCTTGCCCCAAGACGGGAGCGGCCCGGAAGACCGGGCCGCACGCCATTGCCTATCCGAGCTCGATCAGTCGTAGAACTCGGGCGCCTTCTTGGTCGCCTTGAAGACATCCGGGTCATGCCCGAAGAAGACCTGCGCCTTCTCGGTGTCGCGGATGTGCCGCAGCTTGGCGTAGGTACGGTACATGTCGCCCGGGTTCCACGTGCCCGGCACCGGCGGGATCAGGTTCTTCTCGAGGCTTTCCTTCAGATAGACCGTGTCGCTGGTGAGGATCACCGTGCCGGTCTTGGCCAGCCTGACGACCATGAACTGGCTGCCCGGCGTGTGGCCGGGCGCCCTGAAGATGCGCACGCTGCCGTCACCGAAGAAGTCGATGTCGCCGGTCAGACGCAGCACATCCATCTTCTTGGTGTTCTCGAAGTCTCCGGGAATGTAGTAGACCGAGAAGCCAACATCGGGCCACCACGCGGCCTTCAACTCGTCCTCCTGCACGACGAGCTGCGCCTTCGGGAACTGGCCGATATTTCCGCCGTGATCGAGATGCATGTGGCCGACGACGAGGTACTTCACGTCCTCGGTCTTCAGCCCGATCTTGGCGAGCTGGGCCGGGATCGCATCATCCTTGGTCATCTTCAAGCCGAAGCCCTTGGCTAGCGGCCCCCACCAACCATCTGGATCGGTGATAGTCTTGTCGTTGTTGCCACAGTCAAACATCACGATGCCCTTCGGATGTTTGAGGATGTAGAAGCTCACCGGCACGTCGTTGACGATGTCGTTGGAGGCACCCACGGCCAGCGCCGAGCGCGGGAAGCCGTTGAGCGAGCCCGACGTGAAGACATAGAGCTGTGGTGTGGCGGGTGCCTGTGCCTGCACAGATGGGCTGGCGATGGTAGTCAGGCCCAGCACGGCGGTGGCCAAAGCGAGTTTGGCGATGACGCGCTTCATGGTGTTCCTCCGAGCGGTGTGTCCCCAACCGCATGCTCCCGGTGTACCCCAGGTTGCGGCAAATTGTCCGACACCCCGCGTGATCGGTCAAGGGGGCGCAAGAGACTGCAAATGCTGGGAAAAAAGAGCCGACCGCCAAAGTCGACGGTCGGCTGCCCTAGCGAGCGAGGGCCGGCAGCGCGGAAAACACCGCCGGTGCAACGGAGTCCAACCGCATGGCGGGGACTCGCTGGCATCCTGCCTCACGAGAAGATTTGTTACAAATTTATTGCAGCACCATCAATTCCCGACCCGATCTAAAAAGGAGAGAAACATGGTGAGATTGCTCGCCGCCTGCGTTGCCGTCGTCGCCGTGACGCCCGCCCTTGCAGTCGACTTCCGATGGACCTCCGGCTCCGGCCAGGGCACCACCGTCGCTCAAATCCAGAACCAGGCCGGAAGCCTCGTCCACTTCGCCTGCAACAGCGGCGGGCTGCCGCCGGGCGGCCCGAGCCTCCACGTGCAGATCAAGGGCAAGGATATCCAGGGTTCACGGCTCTATCAGTTCGTCATCGACGGACAGAACCGGCCCGTGACCCTGCAGGATGGCTGGCTGCTCAATGCCCAGGCGCGCCACGAGAAGGCGGCGTTGATGGGCATTGCGCATAGCCTGGTGGGATCGCGTGCCGCGACCTTCACCGTCGAGCTTCCCGAGTTGCGCCTCGAGGAGCGCTTCTCGTTGCTCAACGTGAAAGACGC
>JAFAZJ010000124.1 GCA_019239835.1 Alphaproteobacteria bacterium
GGATGTCGTCGCAGGCTTGCTTGGTCCAGCCGCCGCCGCCCAGCATGATCACCGGCCGCTGCGCCTTCTCCAGCATGCCGCGCAGCTTCTCCATGTCCTCCGGCGCCGGCGCGCCGCGCACCACCGAGTACTGGCGCGCATCAGGCACCTCGACCTCGTCGGTCAGCATGTCCTCGGGCAGCGCCAGCAGCACTGGCCCGGGCCGGCCCGACACGGCGCGGTGGAACGCCTGGCTCACCAGCTCGGGGATGCGCCGCGCATCCTCGATCTGCGCCGACCACTTGGTGAGCGGGCCGAACATGCGGCGATAGTCGATCTCCTGGAACGCCTCGCGCTCCTCCTGCTCGCGCGCCACCTGGCCGACCAGGATCACCATCGGTGTGCTGTCCTGAAAGGCAGTGTGCACGCCGATGCTGGCATTGGTGGCGCCTGGGCCACGGGTGACGAAGCAGATGCCCGGCTTGCCGGTGAGCTTGCCGTAGGCCTCGGCCATGTTGGCGGCACCACCTTCCTGGCGGCAGATCACGAACTTGATGGCGTTGCGCTGGTCATAGAGCGCGTTGAGCGCCGCCAGGTAGCTCTCGCCCGGCACGCCGAAGATGTGATCGACGCCGTGGATGCGCAGCTGGTCGATCAGGACCTGCCCGCCGGTGCGGCGCACCAGGCCGTTGGACGACGAAGCGGTGGCGGACATGACGGCGACCCCGATTTCCATGGTTCGATCAGGCCGGAATCGATAGCACGGCGGGGAGCCGTCGCGTCATGCGGAAACGGCGGGACTGGCGATGGCCCGTTAGCTTGCGTGTGTACGGCCGATCTTCAGATCGCAAATCATCTGTGATTCTGCGTTAATTCCGCTACTTACTGCCCCCTCCAAGCCTCGAATCGGCGGCCCGGCCGGTGGACTTTGCAAGCCAGCCGCGCCATACTGAATGCGGTGGCGTGACGTCCGGCGGACTTAGGAGAGCAAGTCTGGCTGGCACACGTGTACTCGTATCGGTTGTTGCCTCGGAATCGTCCTGTATTGAGCGAGAGCCAGTCTTCCCTGTCCGACACCGATTCGCGCGGGCGAATCGGGACCCTGGTGGCGCACCCGACCGTTCATCCGTCAATCCCGTCTAACGAGCCCAAGTGGAATGAGTCGTAAACTATTCGTAGGCAACCTGCCCTACACCTGCAGCAACGAGCAGCTGACCGAGATCTTCTCGCCCTACGGCGAGGTTGTATCTGCAAAAATCGTGATGGATCGCGAGACCGGCCGCAGCCGGGGCTTCGCGTTCGTCGAAATGGCCGCCGACGAGGCGGGCGCCAACGCCATGACGGCGCTGGATGGATCCCAGTTGGGTGGTCGTGCCATCGCGGTACGACCGGCAGTTGAACGGGCGCCCGGCGGACCGCGGGGCGGTGGCGGCGGCGGCTTCGATCGTGGCCCGCGCGGCGGCGGTGGCGGCTTCGGCGGCCCGCGCGGCGGTGGCGGCGGCTACGGCGGTGACCGTGGCGGCGGTGGCGGCTACGGCGGCCCGCGTGGCGGCGGTGGTGGCTACGGCGGTGACCGTGGCGGCGGCGGCGGCTACGGCGGAGACCGTGGCGGCGGCGGCGGTGGCTACGGCGGTCCGCGTGGCGGCGGCGGTGGTTATGGCGGCGGCGGTGGTCGCGATGCCGGCGGCTACGGCGGCGGCGGGGGCGGCGGCCGTGGCGGATATCCGCCGCGTGTCGGCGGTTTCGACCGCGGTGCTGCTCCTCCGCCGTCAGATGATCGCCCGCGGCGCGACTTCGATCGTGGTGGCGAACGCAAGCGTCGCGACGACGACGGCGACGACGAGAACTGATCGCCGCGCGTTCCCCGAGAACGCGCTATCCTGATCACGTCTATGGAAGGCGCTGTCACCGCGCGGTGGCAGCGCTTTTCCTTGTTGGCAGCCCAAATCGGAGTCGCGCGTGCGCAGCTACATCACCCATCTCGAATGCGGCATGACCGGCGAGCGCCTGGAAAAGGGCACGCTGCACAACCTCTCGCCCAAGGGCTTTCCCATCGTCGTGCGCTACGACCTCGAGGCGGCGAAAAAGGCGGTGAGCAAGGCCGCGCTGAAGGATCGGCCGCAGGATATGTGGCGCTTCCGCGAGCTCCTGCCGGTCACCGAGGACCGCAATGTCGTCACCCTCGGCGAGGTCTGGACGCCGCTGGTGCCGCTGCCGACGCTCGCCAGGAAACTGGGCGGCGGCGAGATCCTGGTGAAGGACGAGGGCCGCTTGCCCACCGGCTCGTTCAAGACGCGCGGCCTGGCGATGGCCGTGAGCATGGCCAAGGAGCTGGGCGTCAAGAAGATCGCCATGCCGACCAATGGCAATGCCGGCGCCGCGCTCGCGGCCTACGCCACACGCGCGGGCATCGAGAGCATCGTGCTCTGCCCCGACGACACGCCTGTCGTGAACATGGCCGAGACCGAGCTGCAGGGCGCGCGGCTCTATCGCGTCAACGGCCTGATCAACGATTGCGGCAAGATCGTCGGCACCGGCAAGACCGCGGGCGGCTGGTTCGATTTCTCGACGCTCAAGGAGCCCTATCGCATCGAGGGCAAGAAGACGATGGGCCTGGAGCTCGCCGAGCAGCTCGGCTGGGATGTGCCCGATGTGATCCTCTACCCCACCGGCGGCGGCACCGGCCTGATCGGGATGTGGAAGGCGTTCAACGAGCTCGAGGCGATGGGCTGGCTCAAGCGCAAGCCGCGCATGGTAGCGGTGCAGGCCACCGGCTGCATGCCGATCGTGAAGGCCTACGAAAGCAACGCGCGCCACGCCGAGCTCTTCCAGAACGCGCACACCGTTGCGATGGGCATCCGCGTGCCGGTGGCGATCGGCGACTTCCTCATTCTCGACGCCGTGCGCGATTCCGGTGGCTTCGCCATCGCAGTCGACGACGATGCGATCGAGCAGGCGCGCCTGGATGTCGGCAAGGCCGAGGGCCTGCTGCTGTGCCCCGAGGGCGCCGCGACCTATGCCGCGTACGTCAAGGCGCTGGGTGATGGCCGCATCCGCAAGGACGAGCGCGTGATGCTGTTCAACTGCGCCACTGGCCTGAAGTACCCGATGCCCGAGCCGACCAGGCGGCTCAACAAGGACGCGCCGATCGACTACGCCGCGCTGTAGCGCGCGAGGTTGGCGCGGATGCGATCGATCACCGGCGCGGCTTTCGCAGGCAACGCGAAGCTGCGGCCGGTAATCATCTCGAATGCCTGGATGTAGACACGCGCGGCATCGAGGATCACCTCGTCCGGGATCGTCGGGATCGGGTCCTTGTAGGGATCGCAACGCGCCGTGACCCAGGTGCGCACGAAATCCTTGTCGAAGCTCTGCGGCCGCTGCCCCGCCGCGAAGCGCTGCGGATAGGAATCGGCGAACCAGTAGCGGCTACTGTCAGGCGTGTGGATCTCATCGGCCAGCACGATGTTGCCAACCTCGTCGAAGCCGAACTCGTACTTGGTGTCGACCAGGATCAGGCCGTGCTTCGCCGCGATCTCGCGGCCGCGCGCGAACAGCGCCAGCGCCAGCCGCGTCGTCTCCTGCCATTGCGCCGCCGTCAGCAGGCCGCGCGATACGATCTCGTCCGGCGTCAGCGGCGCGTCGTGCGCACCATCCATCGCCTTGGTCGTGGGCGTGATGATCGTCGCATCGAGCTTCTGGTTCTCGCGCAGACCATCGGGCAGCGTGACGCCATACATCGTGCGCTTGCCCGCCTTGTACATGGACCAGATCGACGTTGAGGTCGTGCCGGCAAGATAATCGCGCACCACGATCTCGACCGGCATGATCTTCAGCCGCCGGCACACCAGCACGTTGGGGTCGGGATACTCGATGACGTGGTTGGCGCAGATATCGCGCGTGGCGTCGAACCAGAAGCGCGCCGTCTGCGTCAGCACCTCGCCCTTGAACGGCAGCGCGGTGAGGATGATGTCGAAGGCGCTCAGCCGGTCGCTGGCAACCAGGATGCGCCGACCATCGGGCAGGTCGTAGTTGTCGCGCACCTTGCCGCGATAGTGGTTGGGCAGCCGCGGAATCGTGGCGTCCTGCAGCACATGCGGAAGAAACGGCGCGAGCGAGCTGGTTTCCACGAGACGATGCTTTCCTGTCGAGGCGCGGTCTTTCCCCTATCACGCGATCTTGAGATCGGCCACCTCGCCCGAGGTCAGCGCGACGAGCTCGGCTGCCGTGAGTTGGAACACCGCAACAGGCGTGCCTGCCGCCGCCCAGATCGGATCGAGCTCCAGCAGGTCGGCATCGATCAGCGTGCGGATCGATTGGTCATGGCCGACGGGTGGCACGCCGCCGATGACAAAACCGGTGACGGCACGCACATAGTCGGCGTCGGGTCGCGCGATGCGCTCGCCGACCAGCGCCGCAAGCTTCTTCTCGTCGACGCGATTGACGCCGCTGGCGACGACGAGAAGCGGCCCGCCACTGTCGCGACCGCGGAAGACCAGCGACTTGGCAATCTGCGCCACCGCGCAGCCGATCGCCGCGGCGGCCTCCGCCGACGTCCGCGTGCTTGCGGTCATCTCTCTGACGCGACCTGGCAACCCGCGGGCAGCCAGCCAGTTTTCTACCCGTTGCGCACTCTCGTTCAGCGGCATCACTCTTGCCTTTGCCTCGATGACCGTTTGGCGGAACATACACGGCGAACGACCCGGAGGGTCATGCGGATGAAGCGACGTCACATGATGCGCGCGGCGGCCGGTGCAGCGCTGGTGCCGCTCGCTGCGCGCCAGGCGCTGGCCGATCCCATCGACGTCGATCTGCGTCTCGTGCTCGCCATCGATGTCTCGCGCAGCGTCGACGCCGAGGAATACGAACTGCAGAAGGACGGCTACGCCCGCGCGCTGAACGACCAGCGCATCGTCGAGGCCATCACCTCGGGCCCATTGCAGCGCATCGGCCTGTGCTACGTCGAATGGGCCGGACCGCAGATGCAGCGCACGCCCGTCGACTGGACCCTGCTCGACAGCAAGACGGCCTGCGAACGCCTCTCGGAAAAGATTTCCGCCCTGCCCTATGAACCGCACAGCTGGACGGGCGTCGGCGCGGGCATGCGCTATGCCGCCGCCAAGTTCGACAACGGCCCCTTCTCGTCGCGCCGCATGGTAATCGACGTATCGGGCGACGGGCGCAACAACAACGGCCCGCCGGCCGACATCGTGCGCGACGAGCTGGTCGCCCGGCACATCATCATCAACGGCCTTCCGATCGTCAGCGACCGGCCGAATTTTGGTCGGCCGCCGGAACGCGATCTCGATCGCTGGTACGAGGAGAACGTGGTCGGCGGCCCCGGCTCGTTCATGATCGTCGCCCAGGGCTTCGGCGATTTCGCCCGCGCCGTACGCAACAAGCTCAGCCGCGAGATCGCCTGACGGCGTTATCAACGAGACGTGTTCCGTGTCACTACGGCGCGACATGAGTCACTCAGCCTAGGACCCATCGACAGACCGTAAACACCGCCAGTTCGTCGCCGGACCCGAACGAGGAGGAAATCATATGGCTGCGCCCCGTGATGCCATCGCCGCGCTCTGCAAGCAGCTCCTGCCCGAAACCAAGGACAAGAGCCAATTCATCCACTGGCACGAGGTCGGCTTCGACAACATCGCCAAGGACTACGGTCAGGGCTTTGGCACGACCTGCGGGTTCCTGCCTCACTGGTTGCTGTGGCGCTTCGGCTGCCGTGACAACACTCTGGTCAACCGATCCTCGCCGCCGGAAGGCCTGACCTACCGCGTCGGCTGGAATATCTCGATGTTCACGCCCAACCAGACACGGACTCCGCCATCTTGGATGACGATGAACGAGCAGAGGACGCGCGACGCGGCAAGCGGCAGGGGTGGGCCCAAGCCCGGCGACTTCGTGGTTGTCCGCGGCGACTACTGGCTGAACAAATCGACCGGCAAGCGCGACCTCGATAGCCAGCACATCTTCGTGCTGCTCGACGTGGAGGGGGCCAACGGCAAGACCGTGAACTGGCGCGTGGCGCAGGCCGGCCAGCCGAACACCGCGGGCCAGGAAGGCGCCCACATCACGACGCTGACCGGGGAGCTGACCGAGGACGAGGTCGTCGAAGCCGGTGCGAAAGTCAAAGGCCCCAACCTCGTGTTCGGCGAGCGCCGTGTGATCGGTTATTGCGACATCGACCAGGTCGGTTTCGGCGCCGGGCCCAGCCCGAAGTTAACCCAGTTGTTCGATAGTCGCTTCCGCACGTCGACGACGAACGATGTCAACGCGGTCAACGCCTGGTTCGGCTGGTACGAGATGGCGTCGCCCGGCGGCTTCGTCCCGCTCAACAAGCCCTACCTGCTGCTGCATCGCGGGCACGAGGCGTTCAAGCTGGAGAAGGGTATCGGTCCTTACTTCTGTACGGCGCGCGGCCTGTGGACACTGACCGGCAAGACCATCGATATCGAGTGGGAGGACTCGACGGCCGATCAGTCCTGGACAATGGCAACGACCTACGTGCCCAAGATGAAGACGGCTGGAATCCCGAACAACGGCAATTCCGGCGAGATCGTTCGTGTGGCGCAGCTGCCGCAGGCGCCGCCCGAACTCATGTCGAGCTGGCGGGTGGAGTAGCAAGGATCCGTCGCAGCCGGGCGAACGCGCGGTCGTCGCGCATCAAGGCCACCGGCATGGTGAGGTGGCCGACGCTGAGTTCGAAGACGTTTTCGGCCGGGAGCTTCCAGGCACGGGCGAGTTCCAGACCAGTGGCGAAAGGCAGCAGCGTATCGCCGCTGCCCAGCACCGAGATGATGCGCTCGGGCGGCAGCGCCGGCGCACCCTTGGGATTGAGCATGGCTTCCCAGCGCATCAGTGCCTCGCGCGTCCAGCCCGCGGCGTCGAGTTCGGCGTTGAGGCCCAAGGTGCGCACCAGGGTGCCATTGAACGTCACCTCCTCGATGCGGCCGGAATGGCTGATCAGCACGACGGCGTCGGGCCGCATCGCCTGCGGCCAGTCGACGGCGCGCACCGCGACCTGCTGGGCGACGAAGGAGGTCAGCGAGATGCCGGCGACCGCGACAGGCCCGCCGAACTGCTCCCGGCACCATTGGATCAGCACCGCCGTCTCCAAGGTCTGGCCGAGGATCAAATCGATCGTGCCCAGCGGCGCGGTGGCGAAGAACGGCTCGCCGCCATAGACGTCGGGCGGGCAGCGCAAGCCGTGGAACGGCGAGACGACGTCGACGACGCGAAAACCCATGCGCGCGATCAGGTTGGCGGCATCGACCGAACGCGACAGCAGGTCGGTCTCCAGGCACAGGCCGCTGCCCACGATCAGGGTCGGGACATGCGCGTCGGCCGACGGCTCGACGATGCGAGCGTAGACGATGTCGGTACCCGGCATGGACGCCAGGCGCGGCTGGGGCGATTTGAAACGCAGCCAGCGCTCGCGCAACCCGGCGCTGGTGGCGGGATGCGACAGCGTCACCTCAGGCAGCGGATCGGGCGCAGCATAGGCCGCTGCCGGCGCGTCGCGCACCGCGCCGTAGATCGCCTCGACCGCATCGGGCGACGGCACCTGCCAGCGCGCCAGCGGCGGATGCGCGGCGAAGCGCAGCGGATAGAAAAGCGCACGTGTGCCCAGATGCAGGCTGGCGCGACGGCGACGATCGTCGTCGAGCGCGGCGAGCGCCTCGGGCGTGATCGGTGCGTCGCCGAACGCCGCCTGCTCCCACAGTGCGCGCGCCGCGACAGCGCGCTCTCGCGCTGCCGCGTGTCGCTTCAGGCTGCCTTCGAGATAGCGCATCGACCAGCGGCCGTAATCCGGCCGCGTGCCACCGATGGCGGCGGCGAAGACTTCGGGCGATCCGTCGGCCACGTTGGCCGCCGCCCACAGGCGCGAGAGTGGGAAATACCATCGCTTCAGCGCCGCAAGACCTACCGGATCAACCCAAGGACGGGCGATCAGGTCGCCGACCGGCGAATGGATCAGCCGGTCAATCCATTTCACGGCCAGGCCGGGCGCCTCCAGCGGGATGGCGGCTTCCATTCGGAATCTCCTTGGCTGGCGAGGGGGCCGTCCTGATACGCGCCCAAGGTGACAAAACAGCTAATGAGCCATTGCTCAATTACAAGTCTTGCGTTGTGAGATTCGTCTGTTTTCGCTTGGGCGGGCGACGGCGCTCAGGAAAGATGCGGCAACTCGTGGAGGACGCGTATCGATGACCCGGCATGACCCGATCACCCAGGCGCGGATTGACCTGACCGCGGCGTTGCGCTGGGCATCGCGGCACGGTTTCAGCGAAGGCATCTGCAATCATTTCAGCATGGTGGTGCCGGGCCACGACGATCGCTTCCTGATCAATCCGCAAGGCCTGCACTGGTCGGAAATCACGCCACCCGACATCGTCATGACCGACGCCACCGGCCGCATTATCGAAGGGCGCCATCCGGTCGAGGCCAGCGCGTTCTATATCCACGGTCGCATCCACCTCGGCAATCCCACCGCCAAGGTCGTGCTGCACACGCACATGCCGTACGCCACCGCACTGACGACGCTGCAGGACGGCAGGCTGGAGATGTGCACGCAGAACGCCTTCCGCTACTACCAACGCATCAGCTACGACGAGATCTACAATGGCGTGGTACTCGACAACGAGGAAGGCGATCGCATCTGCCGCGCCATGGGCGAGAAGCCTGTCATGTTCCTGCGCAACCACGGCGTGATCGTCGCCGGCAAGACCGTCGCTCAAGCCTACGACGATCTCTACTACCTCGAGCGCGCCGCCATGGTGCAGGTTCTGGCGATGCAAACCGGCCGGCCGCTGGACATCGTTCCAACCCAGATTCTCGAGCGCACCGCGCGCCAGATGGCCGAGGAGAGCGAGCAGATCGACTACCACTTCACCGCGCTCAAGCGCCTGCTCGATCGCGACGAGCCAGGCTGGGACAAACTGACATGAAGACGCCGGTCCTCCTCCTCGCTGCGGCGCTGCTGTTGGGCGGCGCATCAGCCTATGCCCAGTCGGGCGTGGGCAATTTCGAGGTCCGCACGACGCGCGGCATTCCCGCCGGCAAGATCGCCGTCGATCTGTCACCCGACAGCGAGCTGGGCCGTGACCTGCGTCGCCTGGTGATGGAGAAGCTCGCCAAGAGCGGGCACGAGGTTGGCTTCAGCGGCGGCAACATCCTGAAGCTGCAGATCAACTTGCAGCGCGGTCTGCCGTCTGTCAGCGGTGGCCGTGACAATGATCCGATCGATCGCAGCACAGGGATCGACGCCAACCGTCCGACTCCACAGGGTCCGGCGCGCGCCTTCGAACCGCCACGTCCAGGCGACAGCCGCAGCAACCTGCTGTCGATCTCGATGACCATTCACGGCCTGCAGTCGCGCGAGCTTCTGTGGTCGGCCAATGCCAGTTGCCGTGTCGGCGCCAACGAGGCCTTCGGCGCCGGGCGCAACATCATCGACAACATCTTCGCGCGGCCCAACGTCACCCGGAAGGGTGAGGCCGACTGCCCGATCTGATTCGTTTCGTCGCTGGCGCGGCGACGCTGCTGATCCTCGCATCGACGGCAGCGGCGTAGACGTCCAATTGTCCCCAGGAGGAAGTACACCCATGCGCCAACCGCCCCGCCTGCCCCCGCTCGACATCAACAAGCTCACCCCCGAACAGAAGGCCGCGGCCGAGGGCATCATCAAGGGACCGCGCGGCGCCCTGCGCGGTCCGTTCGAGCCGTGGCTGCGCAGCCCGGTGCTGGCCGATCGCGCGCAGCGCTTGGGCGAGTATTGTCGCTTCAACAACACGCTGCCCCGCGACCTCAGCGAGCTCGCCATCATCCTGGTCGGCCGCCGCTTCAAGGCGCAGTACGAGTTCTATGCTCACGCGCGGCTGGCGAAAGAAGCCGGACTCGCGCCCGAGATCGTCGAGGCGGTGCGCACCTATCAGTCGCCGCCGTTCAAGCGCGAGGTCGAGCGCGTGGTGTACGACTTCGTCAGCGAGTATCTCGCGACCAACCGCGTGTCCGACGTGAACTACAAGCGCGCACTCGACGCTTTCGGCGAACAGGGCGTGGTCGATCTGGTCGGCGTCAGCGGCTACTACATGCTGGTGTCGATGACACTCAACGTCTTCCAGATCAACGTCCCGGCGGAGGAGCCAGAGCCGCTGGCGTAAGCCTCACTCGTCGAAGATCGCGACGGCCCTCGTCCAGCCGGCCGAGGCGCCGCGGATCTTGTGCGGGAAGCAGGAGATCATGAAGCCGTGCGGCGGCAGGGCCTCGAGATTGTGCAACTTCTCGAGGTGGCAGTAGCCGATGTGTCGGCCGGCCTTGTGGCCTTCCCAGATGATCGAGGGATCCTTGGTCTCGGCGTATTTCTGCGCCGTGAAGTAGAACGGCGCGTCCCAGCTCCAGGCATCGGTGCCGGTCAAACGAATGCCGCGTTCCAGCAGGTACATGGTGGCGTCGTATCCCATGCCGCAGCCTGAATTGACGTAGTCGTTGTTGCCGTATCGGCCGCCGGCGGCGGTGTTGACGACGACGATCTCCAGCGGCTTGAGCTCATGGCCGATGCGCTTGAGCTCACCCTCGATGTCGGCCACCTGCAGCACGTAGCCGTCAGGCTTGTGGCGGAAGTCTAGCTTCACGCCGGGCTGGAAACACCACTCCAGTGGTACCTCGTCGATGGTGATGGCGCGCTCGCCGTGATTCATCGTCGGGTGGAAGTGGTAGGGCGCGTCGAGATGCGTGCCGTTGTGTGTGCTCAGCCGCACCGTCTCGACCGCCCAGCCGGCGCCGTCGGGCATGTCCTCGGGCTTCAGCCCAGGGAAGAAACCGGCGATCTGGCCGACCGTGTTCTCGTGCATCATGTATTCGATCTTCGGGCCGAACGGCACGGGATCGGAGATCACGTCGTTCTCGAGAAAGATCGACAGGTCGACGAAGCGACGCGGCATGGCGCTACCCTCCGGTAAAATCCACCGGCGGCACTGTCGCGGAAAACGCCGTCGATTTCGAGAGGCGCCTTAGCGCTTGGGCTGCACTTGCCCCGTAGCGCGATCGACAATGATGCGCTCGATCGATTTGGCGACCAGCTTGCCGATGCATTTCTGGCCGAAATCGTTGAGGTGCAGACCGTCGCTCGTCATGAAATCCGACCAGGTCATGTTGTCCTTGTCGTACCAGGACTTCGTGATGTTGAAGCGCTGGAACAGTCCGACACCGTGCTTCAAGGCCGTATCGCGCATGGCGCCGACATAGGTCTCCTCGTCGGGTAGCGCGATCACCGCCGGCGAATACTGCAAATCCATCAGCACGACGTCGGCGCCGCCGGCCCGCGAGCGTTCGACACCGACATCCAGCCGGCGAATGAAGCGCTCAACCGGAATGCGGCGCAGCGCGGCGTTGGTGCCGGCTTGGAAAATCACCAGATCGGGCTTCTCAGCGATCACGTCGCGCTGGACGCGATCGGCCATGTCGTCGGTGTCCTGGCCACCGACGCCGCGATTGAAGACGATGATCTCGACGCCCTTGAACGTCTCGCCCAGGCGCTTCATCAGCTGCGCCGGATAGGAGTTGCCGGGAGCGGCGCCATAGCCCTGCGTCGAGGATGAGCCGATGGCGACGACGCGCAGCTGCTTGCGTTCGATGATCGCCTTGCGGGTCGCGTCGAGGGTAATGCCAAGATCGAGCAGCGGGCCGTCGGTCCTGCACGCCGACATGTCACGCGCCTGTGCACCCGCCCCGAGGGCGAGCGAGACAGCCAGCGCGATCGCGCCGAAGCGAAGCATTACCCCCATCTCAGCCGTCCCCCACTCCAGCCGCCATTGCGACCCGTGGGGCCGGTGGCTTTTCGCTCTTTCGGTACCAGTGCGCCATATAGGCAAACGCCACCATGATCAGAATTCCGAGCACGCTCACGAGGATCTGCGACCACACCGCTTGCCCGTAGTACTCCGTCACCAGATGCGCGGTGAACGACAGGAAGGTACCGAGGCAAAACACCTGCAGCGAATGCTCACCACATCGCCGAACCGGTTCGACCAGGCGCCAACGCAACCATGCTGCGCCGATCGGAATAAGCAGTTGTACAACATAAGCCAAAGCGAGGATATGCAATACGCGAAGTACATCCACATTGGTCTTGTCGATGGGATAGATCTGGCGCCCCAGCCAGTCCGGAACGAGCTGCGCCAAGAACTTGAATTGCCACGACATTACGATCAGGAAGCCGAACACGAGGTAAGCTATGGCGGGCGGCAGAAGCCAGCGACGAAACGCCGCCAAACGTTCGCCCATGCGCCCGGCCGATGCGAATGAAGCGCCCAGGTAGAACACCAGCTGCCAGGCAAACGGATTGAAGAACCAGACGTTGTCGCCGGGGGCAGCCGGCAGGTTCCAGCCGAAGATCAGGGTCAGCACGTAGAGGACCAGCGAGGTCCCGAGCACGGCCCAGGGCCAGCGCTTCAGCGCCGGCAAAGCCAGCGGCAGGCTGGCCAGCAGCACGATATAGAGCGGCAGCACGTCGAGATTGATCGGCCGGAACTTCAGCAGCATGGCGTCGACGAAGGTGTTGAACGGGTCCTCCATCAAGCCCAGCAGGTTCATCTCGGCGATCAGCGCCTTGCGGTCGTGGCTCACCGCGAAATAGGCGATCTGGGCGACGAAGGCGACCAGCAGCACGATATGCGCGACATAGAGCTGCCAGACCCGGCGGATGATGCGCGCGGCGGCGCGCAGCCAGCCGCTGCGCTGCATGATGCCGCTATAGGCGATGATCGCCGTGTAGCCGGAGATGAAGACGAAGACTTCGGTAGCGTCGCTGAAGCCGTAATTGCGCATCGTCAACCAGCTGACGATGTTGTCGTAGATGTGGTCGACGAAAATGAACCACAGCGCCAGGCCGCGGAAGAAGTCGAGGCGCAGGTCGCGCCCGCCTCCCTTCACCGCCGTGCCGATCGCGCTGCTCACATCCGGCTCCGCCTGGCCATGCTCCCCGCCCCGACCTTAGCGGCCCATCACGATTATCACCACTGCCAGCGTAGCCAGCCCCAGCCCCGCGATCTGTGCCAGCCGCAGCCGTTCACCCAGCGCTACCGCGGCCAGGAACACCGTGCTGGCCGGGTAGAGCGAGGTCAGCGTGGCGACGACCGCGAGATTGCCCTCGCGGCTGGCCAGCAGGTAGAGCGCGTTGGCGGCACTATCGAACAGGCCGGAAAGCGCCGCCCACTGCCACAGCAGCGCCATTGGCGCAGCCGCCCGCCGCCAGCGCGGCAAGGTCACCAACGCACCCAGCGTGAAGAGAGCGGTCGATACGCCGCGCGCCGCCACCAGCGGCCACAGGCCCGAAGCGGGGTCGGTACGTCCCATGGTGACGTAGAACACGCCGATGCCCAAGCCGGCAGCGACCGCCAATAGCACAGCCCGTCCAGTGGCGGTTTGCGTGGCCTCGACGCGATCCGGCTCGCGGCTGATCAGCGCCACGGCGAGCGCCGCGACGGCGATCCCCGCCGCAGCCAGCAATCCAACCGTCAGGCCGACGACGAAGGCGAAAACCACCGGCACCGCCAGCGCGCAGAGCGCAGTGATCGGCGCCACGACGCTCATGCGGCCGGTCGCCAGCGCCTTGTAGAGCAAGGTGATGCCGACGGCTGTCGACAACCCGCTCGCCGCGCCCCACCACAGATCGGCCGGCCGGACCTGCTCGGCAGGCAGCACCAGCGACAGTACGGCGAGGGCTGGCAAACCCACGACCTGGCCGATGCCGACCACGAACAGCGCCGATACGCGGCGCGTCGCCAGGCCGCCGACGAAATCGCCGGCGCCGTAGATCACGGCGGCCAGCAGGGACAACACGATTGCCATCATGCGCCGTCCCTTGCCCGAGGCCATGCCGGCCTGCAAGCACGGCGCGCAGGATCGCGATGCCAGTTGGACAATGTAATTCGCTGCGTCAGGTGGTCTAATCGTCCCCATCAACCGTGAGAGCTGAATGTTCTCGGATCGACGGGCATTGTGGTGCCCAGCGTGGTGCACAATCGCCCTACTGGTGGCGGTCATGGCGACGGCAAGCCACGCGCAGCCGGTCCTCGATGCGAGAGCGTCGATCGACAGGGCGTACGACTTCCTACGCTGGCAGATGGATCGCCATCATACGCAGATGAAGCTCGGCGCCGATCCGGAGTTTGCCTCCTACTATCCCACCGGCAAGACGGGCGATATCGCCGCCGTCGAGATCGGTTCCGCGGACTCGCCCAATCCGGTCTCCGGCAATGAAGGCGTGCGCCTTCGCTTCCTGCCGCACAAAGCTACGGTCGGCTGGGCGGGCGTGGTTTTCCAGTATCCCGAGCACAATTGGGGCGAACGACGCGGCCGCGACCTGACCGGCGCGACGAAGATCACCTTCTGGGCAAGAGCCGACCAGCCGATGGATGTCGAGTTCCGGGTCGGTGCGGCGCGCTCGGGGGCCTTCCGCGACTCGCTCCCACCGATCGACCGGCGCGTGACGCTCAATGAGCAATGGCGGCAGTTCACGATCTCGCTCGTCGATGCGGCGCCACGCGGCCAGTCGTCGCCGCGGCCCGATTTGTCTTCGATCCTCGGCGTCCTCTCGGTGACGGTGAACTTCGCGGCCAATCGCCATTCGGCCACGATCGACATCAGCGACGTTTCCGCCGACATCTCCCTGCTTCATCAGCCGCGTTTCCTGCAAAGCTACGTCGCCGATGGCTGTCGTCTGGGCGCACCTCGAAACATCGCTCATGTGTATGACCAGGCGTTGGCCCTGCTCGCCTTTCTCGCGCGCGGCACCGACGACGATCTCTATCGTGCCGAGTTGATCGCCCGGGCGATGGTCATGGCTCAAGACAAGGACCGGACGTTCAAGGACGGGCGGTTGCGCAACGCCTATGCCAGTGGCGAGCTGATCGATCCTGACTGCGGCTGTACGCGCCTGCCCGGAGAGGTGGCCGGCGACCGCAAGACATTCCTCGAGGACGAGATGGCGGCGGGAACCGACACTGGCAACATGAGCTGGGCCGCCATCGCGCTGCTGCAGCTCCATCGCCGCCTGGGTGACAAGAGCGACGGACGGTATCTCGCCGCTGCCCAGAGGCTCGCGCAATGGATCGTGACGCATACGCGTGTCGATGACGGCCTGGGCGGCTTCAGCGGCGGATACGAGAGCCATGAACGTGCCCGGGGCAATCCGGCGGGCCAGGCCAGGGTCGACTGGCGAAGCACAGAACACAACATCGATGCCTATGCGATGTTCCGGCATCTCGCGGCTGTGATCGCCGGGCGTTCCACCAGCGAACGCGACTATTGGCTGAGCCAGGCGCAACACGCCCGCTCGTTCGTCGAGCGCATGCGCAGCGCTCCATCGGAACCGTGGCACCTATGGACCGGCATTCAGCCTGGTGGCACCACGATCAACCGCTCGCCGATCCCCGTCGATATCCAGGCATGGGCCGTCCTGGGTATGGGAGTGCCGGCGGCCTTCGCGCCAGCGCTGGACTGGGCCGGCACGCAATGCCGTGCCGGCAATGTGCCTGATGCATTCGACTTCAATTGTCGCGATGGCGATGGCGCCTGGTGGGAGGGAACCGCCCAAATGGCAGCCGGCTTCAGTGCGCTCGGCCGCATGCGCGAGGCCGATCTTCTTCTGCACAGTCTGCGGCAGGCACAGTCGACGACGGGCAAGACAGCCGGCGCGCTACCAGCGGCATCCAAGTGCGGGCTGACCACCGGATTCAGCAAGATCTGGCCATCGACCGGCGAAACCAAGCCCTGGTTGTTCACCAGCAGCCTCCATATCGGCGCCACCGCCTGGTATCTGTTCGCTGCGCAGAACAAGAACCCGTACTACCTGGTGCCGGCAAACGACTGATGTGTCTCGCGGCTTCGCCATCCGTAAATCTTGTCTCGGGACGGTAGACGGGGGAAGCTGCGCGGCAAGTCGGGGAGATGCGGGTGGCCAAAGAACCACTCATCCTGGTGCCGGGCGTATTGTGCGACGCGGACCTTTATCGCGATCAGGTCCCCGCGCTCGCCGCGCATGCCGATGTCAGCATCACCATGGAGCAGGCCAGGCACGACACACTGCCGGCCATCGCACGCGCCATCCTCGACGCCGCCCCGCCGCGTTTCGCGCTCTGCGGCCTGTCGATGGGCGGCATCATCGCGTTCGAGATCATGCGCCAGCAGCCCGGCCGGGTGAGCCGGCTCGCCCTGCTCGACACCAATGCCCGCAACATCCTCGCCGACGAGCGCAAGGTACGTGAAGGGCGCATGCAGCTGGTGGCCAATGGCCATGTCGACGTGATGATCGGCCTGCAACTGTCGCGCTTCATCCCGCTCACCCGGCTGGGTGACGAGGTGCTGGTCGACCGCGTGCTGAAGATGGTCAGGCGTGTGGGAGCGGCGACCTATCTGCGCCAGGAGCGCGCATTGCTGCAGCGCGTCGACAGCCGGCCTTCGTTGGGTGCCATCGCCTGCCCCACCCTGGTGCTGTGCGGCCGCGAGGATGCGGCGACGCCGCTGATCATGTCGCAGGAGATCGCCGCGGCGATCCCCGGCGCCAAGCTCGAAATCGTCGAGGAATGCGGGCATCTGTCGACCATGGAGCAGCCCGAGGCGGTCAACGCCGCGCTGCTGCGCTGGCTCGGGATGTAACCGCCGATGTCAGGGCGCTGATGTCGACAGAAAGGCCAACGACGCCGCCATTTCGCCTGATTCCACGGCCAGTTTCAGTGCCTAAGCCGGGATGTGGCGGAGGAACCACGCCGCCGGCGAGGCAACGGGAATTTTCACGGTGAGCCACAGCACGCTGGTCAGGACGACGCTCACGGGAGTGCGGCCGTTAGGCGTGCGCGGTGAGCCGTTGCACCACGCGCAGGAGCAGATTCGCGGCGCCATCCGCCGCCGACTCGGGCCGCGCCACGCCGCGCTGCTGGCCGAGCCGGTGGCACACGATCTCGGCCGCGCCATCGACTGGTACTCCGATGCCGGCGGGGATGCCGTGGCGCTCCATGCGCTGCCTGTCGACCGCCAGCAAAGCGTGCTCGACGAGGTCGAGCGCCTGCGCAGCGACATCGAGGTGCTGGCGCAGCGCTTCGAGGCGGGCGACACCCAGGACGTGCGCCTGCTGGGCAAGGCGCTGCACCTCGCCGTGCGCCGTCCGTCCAACGAGTACCTCTTCCTGGTCGGCGACCAGCCGGTGATCATTTGCTGGGGTTACGAGCCGGAAGCTGCCGGCGCGGTGCTGCCGCCGCCGATGCTTACCGCACCCGCGCCCGCCGCGGCGGCGTTGCCCGTGGCGGCGATGGCACCGGCGAGCCTGCCACCGCGCATGGCGATGGGTGGTGCCGCTGTTCTGCCTGCCAATGCCGCTTTCCCTTGGGGTCGCGCGCTGCTCGTCGGCCTGCTGACCATCCTGCTGCTGCTGATCACCTCGTGGCTGCTGCGCAGCTGCGCGCCAGTCGATCCGGCGGTAAGCATCTATCGCGACGCGCCGCCGCAGCGCCTGACGCGCTCTTTGGTGACGACGACTCGCGACGAGACCGTGAAGCTGACCGAGGAACTGCAGGCGCTGCAGACGCGCGAGCGCAATCTCGACGTCGAGCTCGCTTCACTGCGCGAGAGCGTGCGCCGTCAGGTCGAGCTCTGCCCCCCGCCGGCACCGCCTGCCGCACCGCCGCCGCCCGAAGCAAAGCCGCCCGCCGTCGCCAGCCTGCCCGCGCCGCCGCCCGCCGCAGTCGCTGCGGTAGTGCCGCCGGTGAGGTCGGTTGCGGCCAAGCCGGCGCCGCCCAAGCCGCCTGCCGATTGTCCGCCGCCGGCCGTTGCCGGCAAGCCACGCACCGAGGTGATGGTGGTGCTCGACGGCTCCGACAGCATGAACCTGCCCAGCGGCTTCACCACCATGCAGGAAGATGAGCTGGTGCGGCGCGCGCGGATGGGCGATCGCGGCGCCATCATGGAATTCCGCGCCATGACGCGCGGCCCGGGCCAGAAGCGCATCGACGATGCCAAGCAGGCCGCGTCGCGCATCATCCCGAGCCTGCCCGGCGACGTCGATGTCGGCTACATGGTGTTCGACGATTGCCGCTCGATCCAGGATCACGGCTTCTTCGGCGCCGGTCAGCGCGGCGAGCTGGTTGGCCGTATCCGGGGCACCGTCGCGCGCGGCGGCACGCCGCTGGCGCGCGCTGTGCAGCAGGCCGGCGCCAAGCTGCGCACCGAGGATGGCGTGATCATCGTCTTCTCGGATGGCAAGGATTCGTGCGGCGGCAACGTCTGCGCCGTGGCGCAGCACCTGCATGCGATGCGGCCGAAGGTGAAGATCCATGTGATCGACCTCGCCGGCGGCACCAGCGAGGCGACCTGCCTCGCCACCATCACCGGCGGCCGGGTTTATCCGGCGACCAGCGCGTCGGCCGTCACCGCGGCAATGTCGCAGGCCACCGCCGGCGTTCAGGTACCGGCGCATTGCCGCGTGCCGGCGGCGGCGCAGCAGTAGCGGGAGGGATCGAGCATGGCATCCGGACCTTTCCTGATCGGCGCCAGCCTGTCGCGCTACGGCGCGCGCGGCGTCGCGGGCGAGCCGGTATGGCGGCGCGCCCAGCAATTGCGCGCCGCAATTGAAGCGCGCCTTGGCGGCCGTCACGCCGATCTGTTCGCCATCCCGCAGGTCGACGAGATCGGCGACAAGATCGACTGGTACGCACCGTTCGACGGCGTGGCGCGCAGCTGGAACGACCTCTCCGACCTCGAGCGACGCGCACTCGAGGGCCGCGTCACCGAGCTCAAGCCCGAGCTCGAGCGGTTGGTGGCGCGTCTCGATGCCGAGGGCCGTGGCGAAGGCGAGCGCGCCTTCGGTAGGCTGCTACGCGAGGCGATGGTGGCGCCCGGCACCGAGACGCTGTTCTCCGTCGCCGGCCGGCCGGTCTTCGCTTTCTGGGGGTTCGCCGGCGATAGCGAAACCTCCAAGTACTTCATGGGCATGCTGCCGCCAGCATCGAGCCTGATCGTCCCTGCTGCGGCAGCCACGGCGGTCGCCGCTGCCCCGGTCGCTGCCGCTGCTGCGGCCCCGCCGCCGCCTCCGCCGCCAGAGCCGGCGCGTGAGGCCGTGCTGGCCAGCACGGCGCCGGTCGCCGGGCCGGCGTGGTGGAAGTGGATGCTGGTGGCCTCCTTCCTGTTGATCGTGTTGGCGGCCGCTGCCTGGTACGTGCGGCCTTACTTGCCGCAATGGGCCTGGGATGGCCATACCGGCATCCCCACGCCCGATCGCCCGGCTGCCGGCCCGACCACGACTGTGGCGGTCGATGATTCGGCGCTGCGCGCGCTGAAGGACCGCGAGGCACAGCTCGCCGCCGATTTGGCGCGTCTGCGCGACCAGTTCGTCGACAAGCGCAATGCCTGCACGCCCGGCACCACCGGGCGCGTCATCGAGCCTGGTGCCCCTGTGCCCGACGTCCAGGCTGACGGTGGCATCCTCGTGCTGCCCGACGGCACGCATGTGCGGCCGGACGGCGTGGTCGTCGATGATGAGGGCAAGCCAAGGCTCGGCCCCGATGGCCGTCCGGTCGTCGTCGACCGCGATCGCATGCGCACGGCCACGGCGCCGACAAAGCCGGACGTGACCAAGCCTGACGTCACCAAGCCAGACGTCGCTAAGCCCGATGCGACGAAGCCTGACGCCCGTCGCCCCGATGTGGCCGCGCCCAAGCCCGACACGATCAAGCCGCCGGTGACGAAGCCGGATGTGGCGGCGCGCGATACCAGCAAGCCCGATGCGGCGCGGCCACCTGCAGCCAAGCCTGATGTCGCCGCCGGCAAGCCGCCGGCCGGCCCGGCGCGTCCGCCCGCCTCGGCGTCGACCGACAAGCCGATCGAGCCGGTCAAAGTACCGCCGGGCAAGGGTGTGGAATTCATGGCCGGCACGTGGCGGTCGAACACCGACCTGACCACGCAGGGCGGCGATGATGTCGTACGCCCGCAATACACCTTCGATAAGGATGGCAAGGGCCGCACGCGCATCATCCAGAAGAACGGCGTGGTCTGTGAAGGCCCCGCCAGCGCCCAGCGCGACGACCAGGGTCGGCTGGTGATCCGCGAGAGCGAGCCGCTGAAATGCACCGACGGCACGTCCTATGCGCCTTCGACGGTGACCTGCCAGACCGACAGCGCCGGCCGCTCGGCATGCAGCGGCAGCAGCGAAGGCGGGCCGGGCTACGTCGTTACCCTGGGCCGGTAACACTGGGTTGCGGCCGGTTACACTCGGCCTCAGACTGACTATATTCGCGATGCGCTCCTCGACAGCGCTTACC
>JAFAZJ010000247.1 GCA_019239835.1 Alphaproteobacteria bacterium
CGCAGTACAAGGAGCTCGGCTTCCGCAGCCAGGTCGCCGGCACCCTGAAGCTCAATCCCGAGGAGCTGGTCGATCGCCGCCTGATGCGCTTCATGGGCAACGGTGCGGCCTACGCCTACCTCGCCATGAAGGAAGCGATCGCCGACGCGGGCCTCGCTGAAAATGAAGTCAGCCACGAGCGCACCGGCGTGGTCGCAGGCTCGGGCGGTCCCACCACCGGCGCCATCGTGCAGGCGGCTCTCACCGCCAAGGAGAAAGGCCCCAAGCGCGTCGGCCCCTTCCAGGTGCCGCGCGCCATGTCGAGCACCGTCTCGGCCAACCTCGCCACGGCCTACAAGATCAAGGGCCTCAGCTACTCGATCAGCTCGGCCTGCTCGACCTCGGCGCACTGCATCGGCAACGCCGTCGAATGCATCCAGCTCGGCAAGGCCGACCGCATCTTCGCGGGCGGCGGCGAAGAACTCGACTGGACGCTCTCGGTGCTGTTCGACGCCATGGGCGCGATGTCGTCGAAGTACAACGACACGCCGCACCGCGCGAGCCGCGCCTACGACAAGGACCGCGACGGCTTCGTGATCTCGGGCGGAGGTGGCATCGTCGTGCTCGAGGATTACGAGCGCGCGCGTGCGCGTGGTGCGAAGATCTACGGCGAGATCGTTGGCTACGGCGCCACCGCCGACGGCGCCGACATGGTGGCGCCCTCCGGTGAAGGCGCGGTGCGCTGCATGCGCCTGGCGCTGGGCGGGTCGGGCCACAACCGGCCGGTCGACTACATCAACACGCACGGCACCAGCACGCCGGTCGGCGACATCACCGAGCTCGACGCCATCCGCGAGGTCTTCAAGGACCGCCTGCCGATGGTGAGCTCGACCAAGTCGATGACCGGCCACAGCCAGGGCGCCACCGGCGCGCACGAGGCGATCTACACGCTGCTGATGCTGCACCACGACTTCATCGCGCCCTCGATCAACATCGACAATCTCGATCCGGGCGCCGCCGACTATCCGATCGCGCGCGCGCGCGTCGACGACGCCGGGCTGGAGCGCGTGATGTCCAACAGCTTCGGCTTCGGCGGCACCAACGCCGTGCTGCTGTTCCAGAGGATCGGCGCATGAGCCCCGATGCCGCCAGCGGCCCCTCGTCCTCCGACGCCTCGAGTCGCACGTCGGGCCTGATGACCGGCCGCCGCGGCCTGATCATGGGCGTGGCCAACGACCGCTCGATCGCCTGGGGCATCGCCAAGGCCTGCCACGCCGCCGGCGCCGAGCTCGCCTTCACCTACCAGGGCGATGTCTTCGGTCAGCGCGTGAAGCCGCTGGTCGGCAAGCTGGGCGCCAAGCTGGTGCTGCCGGCCGATGTCGAGGACGAGGCCAGCCTCGATCAGCTGTTCGACACGCTGAAGAAGGAATGGGGCCGGCTCGACTTCCTGGTGCACGCCATCGCCTTCTCCGACAAGGAAGAGCTCAAGGGCCGCTACGTCGACACCAGCCGCGCCAATTTCCAGCGCAGCCTGACCATCTCCTGCTTCTCGCTCACCGATCTGGCGCGCCGGGCGCAGCCGCTGATGACCAATGGCGGCAGCCTGATCACGCTGACCTACAGCGGCGCCCGCCACGTGATGCCGAGCTACAACGTGATGGGTGTCGCCAAGGCTGCCCTCGAGGCCAGCGTGCGCTACCTCGCCGCCGACCTCGGCCCGCACAAGATCCGCGTCAACGCCATCTCCGCCGGCCCGATGCGCACGCTCGCTGCCGCGGTGATCGGCGACGGGCGCTACGTCTATCGCACCACGCGCGAGGTGGCGCCGCTTCGCCGCAACATCGATCAGGCCGATGTCGGCGGCGCCGCGCTCTACCTGCTGTCGGATCTCTCCGCCGGGGTCACCGGCGAGGTGCACCATGTCGATGCCGGCTATCATGTGATGGGCATGGCGCCGCCTTCCGCGGCAGGTGGCGGCAACGGCGACGAGTAGGTGAGCGACAGCGAGGCGATCATGCCGGCGCATTCGGCGCCGGCGACGGCTGCCCAGGCGGCGTCCGTCGCACGGCGTACGCGTCCGAGCTTCGACGAGGCGACATCGTTCCTGGAGGGACGCAGCGGCGTGCGCCTGCGCTCGCTGGTGCAGATCCGCTGGATCGCCGTCGCCGGCCAGGCGGTGACCGCCGGCGCGGTGCATTGGGGCCTCGGCTTCAAGCTGCCGGTGCTGTTCGTGTTCGGCACCATCGGCATGTCGGCGCTGCTCAACCTGATCTTCGAGATCGGCCGGCCGACCAGCACCCAGTTGCGCGATCGCGAGGCCGCGGTCTTCCTCGGCTTCGACGTCCTGCAGCTCACTTTGCTGCTCTATCTCACCGGCGGCATCGCCAATCCCTTCGTGCTGCTGCTGCTGGCGCCCGTCGCGGTGGCCGGCTCCAATCTCTCGCGCGGCAGCGTCGGCGTGCTGACCGGCCTGACCGTGGTGTGCGCCAGCGCCATCACGCTGTTCCACCTGCCACTACCCTGGGACGGCCAGCCGCCGGTCCTGCCGGGGATCTTCGTCACCGCGGTGTGGGCGGCGGTGACGCTCTCGATCGTGCTGATCGCGCTCTACACCTGGCGGCTCGCCGACGAGGGCCGGCGCATGGGCGACGCGCTCGCCGCCGTGGCCGCGACCTTGGCGCACGAGCAGCGCATCTCGGCGCTGGGCGCGCTGGCCGCCGCGGCGGCGCACGAGCTGGGCAGCCCGCTGTCGACCATCTCCGTCGTCAGCCGCGAGATGCAGCGCGAGGTCGAGGCCGACGATCCGCTGCGCGAGGACGTCGATCTGCTGGTCGACCAGGCCGAGCGCTGCCGCACCATCCTGGCGCGGCTCAGCGTCGATCCCGTGGGCGACATGTCGGACGCCTATACCATCGTGCCGGTCCCCGGCCTGGTCGAGGCCGCGGCCGAGCCGTGGAACGACGGCAAAGTGAAGATCGTCTTCGACTCGATGCCCGCCGCGCCCTCGGCACCCAAGACCGCGCCGGTCATGGTGCGCGGGCCGGAATTCGTGCAGGGCGTCGGCAACTTGGTGCAGAACGCCTGCGGATTTGCCCAGTCGACGGTGTCGATCACTACCCGCTGGACCGGCGCCTGGGTCGAGGTGGCGGTCGAGGACGACGGGCCGGGCTTCCCCGACACCCTGCTGGACGAGCTCGGCGCACCGTTCCTGTCGACGCGCGACGGCACCGATGGCCACATGGGCCTGGGTGTGTTCATTGCCAAGACTTTGCTGGAACGAACCGGCGCCATCGTCCGTTTCGATAATCGCCCGCCTTCCGCGGGCAGCGGCGCCCGGGTCACGGCGCGCTGGAAGAACCCGGTGTTCCGGTCTACTTAAAGCCGGCGGGCATTCGCCCGACGGCAGCGTTCGAAAGCGTAGCAGGGGACGATCGTGGCCAACCGCGAGGACAAGCCCGGCGCGGCCGCATCAGCGGCGGATGCCGGCGACGACACAGAGCGCAGCCTGCTGATCGCCGACGACGATCAGGCGTTCCGCATCCGGCTGGCGCGCGCCATGGAGCAACGCGGCTACGTGGTGACCTCCGTCGGCTCGGTCGCCGAGGCCCTGGCGCAGACGGCGACGCCGCCGGCCTACGCGGTGATCGACCTGCGTTTGGGCGACGGCAACGGCCTGGAGATCGTCGGCCCGCTGCGCAAGGCGCGGCCCGACATGCGCATCGTCGTGCTCACCGGCTACGGCAACATCGCCACCGCCGTCGCCGCGGTGAAGGAAGGCGCCGTCGATTATCTGTCGAAGCCGGCCGATGCCGACGCCATCGAGCAGGCGCTGGTGGCGCATGGCAAGAAGCTGCCGCCGCCGCCCAGCAATCCGATGTCGGCCGATCGGGTGCGCTGGGAGCACATCCAGCGCGTCTTCGAGCAATGCGATCGCAACGTTTCGGAGACCGCGCGGCGGCTCAACATGCATCGCCGCACCCTGCAGCGGATCCTCGGCAAGCACGCGCCGCGCGAGCAGTAGCGCGCAACGCCGGGGGCCAACGAAAAACGGCGCCGTCTGGCGCCGTTTCCGTTTGGTCGATGGCCCAGCGCTCAGCTCGGGCTGAGTGGCATCGGGTCCGGCGGCAGCGGTGTGGTCTGCACGGTCGGCGTGCGCGGCTGCGTCGGACGACCCGAGGGCAGCTTGCCGAGCGCACGATCGATCTTCTCCTGCTCCTGCATGCAAGTGGATTCCGAGGCGACCGCGCCGGGCGCGGCGGCGTCGAGCAGGAAGGACGAGGGCTGGTTGGCCGGCTCGATGATCAGGGCACCGACCTCGATGCCGGTGGGGAAGCCGAGGGTCAGATGGCCGCGATCGCTGTCGGTCTCGAAGACGATCGCCGGCGCGCTGCCCGGCAGCAGATTGGCGCTGGCCATCGACTGGTTGCGGTCGGCGCCGGTCAGCACGCCACGCTGCAGCCAGTGGTTGGGCGCCACGCCGAGCACTTCGAGCGCGCGACCGTTGACCTCGATGCTCGGGCCGAAGGGCAGACGCTCGCCCTGGGCCCGCTGCTGCGTCGAGCCCAGCAGGATGACGCGCAGGCGACCCTGCGGCACCGGCGTCTTGAAGCCCTTCACCTCGAGCAGCGAGTCGCCGGTCAGCACGTAGTCTTCGATATAGCGCGCGCCACGCGGACCGCCGGTCAGGCGGGTATCGCCCGGCACGACGGGAATGGCGCCGGCGGACGGCTGGGTGCCGCGCGGCTGGAAGTCGAAGGCCAGCGAGCCGGCCGGCACGTTCCAGCGCTTCACGCCGACGGCGTCGATCGGATAGGCCGAGCAGACATTGCTCTTGGCGATGCGCGCCACGTCATGCGCCGGCGACTGCGCCACGGAAGCACCGCCGCCCATCGGCTGGCGGCCGGTCACGCAATCGCCGCGACGGCAGCGCTCATCGACCGCCTCGAGCAGGCGGATGCCGCGGTCGCTGGCATGGCTGCGATTGCCGAAGGTCGACCGCTCCTCGCCGCGGATGTAGTCATCGGCCTGCTTGCGCCAGCCGGCATCGTTGCGCGCCGCGCCCTCGACGATGGCGTTGATCTCGCGACTGTCGTGGTCAGGCGACGCAGTGGCGATCTGCTGGGAGTGCGCACCGGCGCCGAAGGCGACCATGGCAAGCACGGAACAGGTGAGAAAAAGAGAATGGAATCGCATTTGGATGAAATTTCACTTCAATATCAGAATCTATCTGATTGAATTTACTCGAAACTTCTTAGGAAATCCATCGTCAAAAATTGGTTATGAAAAAACTTAGGAATATCAGCAGATTATAGTGATTTTCTGATGTCATTCTGAGATATCGAATCTATCCCAAAGCAGCACAAACGAAAACGGGCCGGCGTAAGCCGGCCCGTCGGGTCGAAAAGTGCGTCAGATCGATCAGAAGAACTTTTTCGGGATCTCGACAGTGTCGCCCGGCAACAGCGGCGTCTCGGCGTTGGCTTCGTACTTCTTGCCGCCGCGGAAGATGATGGCGCTGTCGGTGCTGCCGCGCCGATCGTAGCCGCCTGCCATGGCGGCCGCGCCGCGCACGTTCAAGTCGGAGGAAAATGGATAGCGGCCGGGCTGGCGGACCTGGCCGAGGACGGTCACCGGCCGATAGCCGACCACCTGCACCGTGACCTTGGGGTCACGCAGGACGCCTTGCGCGAACTTGGCGCGGATGTCCTCCTGGACCTCGGCAACGGTGCGGTTGACGGCCACCACCTCGCCGACCAGCGCGACGACGATCTTGCCGCCGGCATCGACCTCGAGGTCGCCGCCGAGGTCGGACTGACCCAGCACCACGACCTTGACCTTGTCGCCGACACCCAGCTTGTAGTTCAGACCGCCGACGCCGCTCAGCTTGTCGGGGGCGGGCGCGCTGGGGCCGCTCGGTGACGAATCGCACGCCGCCAAGGCGACGGCGAAGAGGCCGCCCAGCAGCAGGCTGACAACGAATCGGACCGCGCGAGCGAAGCGCGTATGGGCGTACTGACTTGTCACGATGAGACCATCCCGCGGTGGTTTTCTACACCCCGCGGGACGGTATCACAGTTGTCCGCCAAGCGTTAGCAGGTAGCGGTTATCACGATAGTCGAAGCCCGCGTTGTCCGAGCTGCGGATCTCGTGGATGTAGCGCGGGCCGACGAAGACCTGCGGGATGATGTAGTACTTCGCACCAATATCGAACGTGTAATAGTTGTCGGTGCGGTTGAGCGGCGCGGTGTAGTCGAGCTGCTGCCAGGCGAAGCCGGCATCGAACAGCAACTGGTCGATCGGCAGGTAACCGGCACGCACCTGCATGCTGGTGCTGATCGCGTTGCCCGAGGCCACGCCGACGACTGCCGTCCGATACTCGGTCACGCCACGCTTGCCTTCCAGCTCGATCGAGATCTGGTCGGTCGGGTTCCAGTACAGGCGCGCGAGCGCCGACAGGCCACCGACCGGCGGCAGACGCGGATCGTTGTAGTCGCGGTGGAAGTAACCGAGACCGGCTTCGGCCGTGATCGTGCGCGTGATGTCGTAGGCGACACCGCCGCGGATGTCGAAACCGTGCGAGTTGCGCTGGAAGCCGAACGGATCGATCTGCCGGTCGTAGCGCACCCACGTGTACGACGGGTCGATGAACACCGACAGCTCGGGCGTGATCTTGTAGCCGAAGCGGGCGGCGATGTCGTACTGG
Source organism: Alphaproteobacteria bacterium (assembly GCA_019239835.1). Lineage (GTDB taxonomy): Bacteria > Pseudomonadota > Alphaproteobacteria > Reyranellales > Reyranellaceae > JAFAZJ01. Next base: position 6,683 of record JAFAZJ010000247.1, read on the forward strand.
TTGAAGTCCTGATCGATGCCGCCGTCACCCTGCACGTAGACCACGCGCTGGAAGCGCGGGCCGATGCGGGCGTAGAACGGATCGCCGTTGTAGCTCACCGACAGGCCGGACGTGAACTGGTGCACGATCGAGTCGGTGCTGAAGCCGACGACGCCGGGCTGGCCGGGTCCCAGACGGATGCGCGCGAACTCGGCCTCGCCGTTCAACGCCCATTCGTCGGTGATGTCGTAGCGGCCGCGCGTGCCGACGGTGAAGGACTCGTAGCCCAGGGTGCTGCTCGACGCGTAGCGGGCAAACTCACCCGTGGCATAGAACTGCAGCGCGTGCTGGTCCCACTCGCTGTCGACGGTGATGCCCGGACGGACCCGGAACACCCAGTCGCTGACACGGTTGGTGTCGGTGCGGAAGACGTTGTCGTCGTACTCGACGTCCACGGCCAGGCGCGGATGCACGACGAAGCTGCCGAGCGGCAGGCCCTCGAGCTGATCCTGGCGCGGCCCGCGCAGCACCGAGGCGTCACGCGCCGACTGGTCCTGGGTCTGGCCGGTGGGCGTGGTGCGCGCCGTGGGCGCCGCCGTGCCCGGACGGACACCCGGCTGCACGCCGCCCGGCGGCGTGGTTGTGGTGGTGGTCGGTGTCGTGGTGGGCGCCGTGGTGACCTGAGCCACCGCGGAAGCCGACCACATCACCGCGGCCAGGCCGAGGGCGGCGAGCGCAGTGCTCGCGGCCACCGGTACCCTGCACCGGAGCAAGGATGGTGTCGAAGGCATAACCCTAGTTCCTGCTCACGGGCGGCGGCGGCGGCGGCGGCGGGGGCGGCGGCGGGTTGTTGCGCGGCGGCGGTGCCGACTGCGGCAAGGCAGCCAGCAGCTTGTCGAGCTTCTCCTGCTCGCGCAGGCAGGTGTCGTTGGTCAGAACGCCACTGCCACGCGCCGTCGAGTCGAGCACCAGGGTCGAGGGCTGGCTGGCCGGCTCGATCAGCATGGCGCCGATCTCGGCACCCTGCGGGAAGGTGAGCTCGACGAAGCCCTGGGTGTTCTCGACCTCGAAGATGATCGAGGGCGCGCTGCCGGGCAGGATGTTGTTGGCAACGAAGACCTGCTCGGGCGTGCCCGTGGCCAGCGCACCGCGCGGGATCCACTTGTCCGGGCCGGCGGCGACGATGTCGAACGGACGGCCGTTGGCGGTCAGCGTGCGGCCGAACGGCGAGGAGAGCGCCTGGGCCAGCGGCCGCTTGCCGCTGACCAGCGAGATGCGCAGCAGGCCGTTGGGCGCCGGCACCTTGAACGACTTCACATCGAGCAGCGAGTCGCCCGAGGCCGGGTAGGCATCGTTGTAGCGCACGCCACGCTCGCCGCCGGTGATGCGCGCATCGCCCGGGCGGATCGGCGTCATGCCGGGATAGACCGGCGCGCGCGGCGGATCGAAATCATAGGCCTGGATGTTGCGCGGCACCGTCCAGCGGCGCACGCAGACCGTGTCGATCGGGTAGGCCGCGCAGACCGCGCCGCTGGCCAACTTGGCGACATCCTGCACCGCGGCCGCGAGACCACCGGGGCCGCCGGGCGTGCCGGGGCTGCCGGCCGCACCGCAGCCACCGGTACGGCAGCGCTCGTGCAGGTCCTTGATCAGCTGCATGGCGCGCTCGGTGATCTGGCTGCGATCGCCGACGCCGGCGTTGCCGATCAGGTAGTCGCGCACCGACGTCCGCCAATCGCCGTCGTTACGAGCGATGCGGTCGATGAGCTGAGATTGCTGCGCCGCGGCCTGACCGCAAAGCAGAACCGGCACCACGAGACCGGCGACCCAGCGAGAGACAAAGTGGCGCATGGAGGCCCTCATCAAATCTCTTCCTTAAAAATGTTTTTGGGCAAAATTCGCCAAACGATTCCTTAGCCTTATAGCAAAGCGACTTTTGGAATAACACAGCTTTTTGCATGCCGCAGTAGGAGACCCTGAACGAAACGGGATCGATCGTCGAAAAAGCGTCAATGAATCGTGATGTACCAATCGTCTGCGACTCCTCGTCGCGTTCAGTCGACGCGGCATTCACCATGCAGCTTCAGGACGATTCCGCATGCTATTGTTATTAGACGGATTTCTTGCCACAATGGACCGTTCGGCAATGGAATCTGCGGTGGGCCTGTGATACCCCCACAGGAACTTGCAGGGACACCGGGGATAGCGCGAGCACGGTGGCCGGTGCCGTTGAGTAACCCCTCCCGCTGCGTTGTCGAGGTCGTCTGCGCACATGGCTCCGCCTGACAAATTGCACGGCCAAGGCACGAATCCACCGCCCGTGGAATCGCCCGCACCCGATGGACCGGCGCCAACCGCCGAGCCACGGCCGGAGCGGCGCATCGATACCCTCCTGCGCTGCCTGCTCTACGTTACCCAGCAGATGGGCCGGCCGATCAGCGAGGCGGAGCTGCGCGCGCTGTGCCCGATTCCCGAGCGTGGCGTCGATGAACCGACCGTCCTGCTCGCCTGCTCCCGCATGGGCTTCAAGGCCGGGCCGGTGACGACGGACGCCGCGACTCTCGCGCGCCTGCCTTTGCCTTTCATTCTCGTCGGCGCCGGCGAGACGCCCTCGATGGTGGTGACCGGCCGAGACGGCGAGCGCTTCACCGCGCTCGACGTCATCGAAGGCAAGACGCGCCCGATCGACGCCGCCGCCATCGCCCGGCTCACCAGCCGCGCCATCGTGCTGAAGGACGTGCCGCGCGAGGCGCGCAAGCGCGACTGGAAGGCGCTGCTGCACGAGCGCATCCGGCCGGTGATGGGCGAGCTGCTGGTGGCGTCCTTCGCCATCAACGTGCTGGCGCTGGCCACGCCGCTGTTCATGATGGTGATCTTCAACAAGGTCATCGGCCAGGGCAGCCCCGATACGCTGGCGACGACGATGGTCGTGCTGATCATCGGCATGTCGATCGTCTACGTCTTCGACACCATCCTGCGCATCCTCAGAGGCTATGTCTCGAGCAACACCGGCGCGCGCATCGATGCGCTGATGTCGGGCGAGGTGGTGCGCCATCTCGTGCACATGCCCTACCGGCATTTCGAGAAGACGCCCTCGGGCGTGATCACCGAGCGGCTGCGCCAGCTCGACACGCTGCGCTCCTTCTTCACCGGCCAGATGCCGGCGCTGATCATCGATCTGGGATTCGTCTTCATCTACCTGGCCGCGATCTACGCGATCAACGCCATCATCGGCGTGTTCGTCACCCTGATGATCCCGGTGTTCCTCGGCATCTCGCTGCTCACGCACCGCGCGCAGAAGCGCTACATCGACGAGAACTTCCATGCGCTGGCGGCCAAGGGCTCGGCGCTCAACGAGACCGTCAACAACGCCGCCACCATCAAGTCGCTGGGGCTGGAGAGCGAGATCGAGCGGCGTTGGCGCGAGCGCGTGGCGCGCTCGGCGTGGACCAGCTTCCGCGCCAACAACCTCGCCAACATCGTCACCTCGGTCACCGGCGCGCTGCAGATGTTCGTGTCGCTGGGCGTCATCCTGCTCGGCACCTGGGAGATCACCAACCAGCTGATGACCATCGGCGCGCTGATCGCCATCAACATGCTGGCCGGCCGCGCGCTGGCGCCGATGCGCCAGGTGATCTCGGCCTGGCACACGCTGCAGGCCGTGCGCGCCGCCTTCGCGCGCATCGACGAGATGATGGCGATCGACACCGAGATCGAGCCCGGCGCGCTGGCACCGATGCCGCCGCTGCAGGGCGAGATCGTCTTCGAGCGCACCTCGTTCAAGTATGACGACGGCCCGCCCGTGCTGCACGAGATCGACCTGCGCATCGAGCCGGGCACGGTGCTCGGCATCATCGGTCCCTCGGGCTCGGGCAAGACGACGATCTCCAACCTGCTGCAGGGCCTCTACGCGCCGACCTCGGGCCGCGTGATGATCGACCGCACCGACATCGCCCACATCTCGCCGGCGCAATTGCGCGCGCAGACCGGCGCGGTGCCGCAGGACGTCCAGCTGTTCTCCGGCACCGTGCGCGAGAACATCGCCATGGGCGTCGCCGACAAGGATCCCGGCCGCATCGTCGCCGTCGCCAAGTTCGTCGGCGCGCACAACTTCATCCAGAAGCTGCCGCAGGGCTACAACACCGTGCTGAGCGAGCGCGGCGGCGGGCTTTCGCAGGGCCAGAAGCAGCTTTTGTGCATCGCCCGCGCGCTCATCCGCAACCCGCGCATCATCGTGCTCGACGAAGCCACCAGCGCGCTCGATCCGGCGACCGAGGAGCAACTCCTGCGCACGCTGCGCACCAACGCACGCGGCCGCACCATCGTCATGGTCACGCATCGCCTGGCGCCGCTCGCCATCGCCGATAAGGTGGCGCTGGTGATCGACGGCCGCATCGAACGCATCGGCCCGCCCACCGAGGTGATGGCCTATGCCCGCATCCGCATGGCCGAAGCCAGCCGCGCCCAGCCTGCCGGCCAGTCGCCGATGAGCCAGGGCTCCAACGTCGCCAGCCTGGTCGCCGGTGGCGGCCCGCTGGCCGGCGCCTGAGGAGGACGCGATGGCCGAAGGCGCGAGCATGCAAAGCGGTGCGTTGCGGGCAACGCGTGACGAGCAGCCCGGCGACGGGCGCGAACAGCCCAAGCTGCCGGCCACGGCGCCCGCCAGGCCGCCGGAGAACGCGGTTGCCCGCGTGCTCGCCGAGGCTCGCCTGCCGGGCACGCCGCGCGCCAGGGTCGAGGATTTCCTGCCGGATATCGAGGCGATCACCGAGCGCCGGCATTCGCCCTACATCAGCTGGACGATCTACGCCCTGGCCGGCTTCGTCGCCGCGGCGGTGGCGTGGATGTCGTTGTCGAAGATCGACCAGGTGGCGACGGCGCCGGGCGTCATCCGGCCGGCTGGCAAGGCCAAGACCTTGAGCCATCCCGAGGGCGGCCGCGTGGCGCGCATCCTGGTCAAGGACGGCGATCAGGTACGCGAGGGCCAGGAGCTCATCGTGCTCGATTCGGACCAGGTCGACCAGGAGATCACCAAGGCGCGTGCTGTCTATCTCGCGCTCTCGGGCGAAGTGGCCCGGCTCGAGGCGGAGACCACCAACCAGGCGACGCCGCCGGCCTTCCCGCCCGACTTGGCGAGCGCAACGGCGGTGATCGCCGATCAGCTCAATCTGTGGCGCGCGCGGCAGGCCGAATTGCTGGCCAAGCGCACCGCGGCCGATTCCGTGGTCGAGCAGGCCCGCGCGCGCATGCAGGGCCTGCAGGGCCGCATCAAGACGCTGGAAGAAAGCGTCGCCATCCTGGCGCAGCGCGAGAAGGCGCTGCGCGGCCTGGTCGGGCAGAAGTATTTTCCCGAGCTGCAGTATCTCGGCGTCAAGAAGGACCTCGTGGTCGCCCGTGGCGACCTGGCCTCGGCGCGCGAGGATCTGAACAGCGCCGAGCAGACCTTTGCCGAAGCCACCGAGCGGCGCGCCATCGTCGATCGCGAATGGAACTCGGCCAGCCTGAAACGGCTGGGCGAGGCGCGTGCCGAACGCGAGCGGGCACAGAGCACCGTCGAGCAGCAGATGACCGTCAAGCGCAATCTGGCGCTGCGGGCGCCGGTCGACGGCATCGTCAACGGCCTGCGGCTGACCAACCCCGGCCAGGCCGTGCGGCCCGGCGAGCCCGTCGTCGGCGTCGTGCCGGCCGGCGAAGCGCGGCGCATCGAGGTCGAGATCCGGGTCACCAACGCCGATATCGGCCTGATCACCCAGGGCCAGGACTGCGTGGTGAAGCTGCAGACCTATGACTGGGTCCGCTACGGCGCGCTGGACTGCAAGGTCAGCTACATCGCCGCCGATGCGACGGCGCCCGATCCGGCGATGAATCCCCAGGCCGCCGCCACCACGCAACCGTACTTCATCGTCCTGGCCACCCTGGAGCGCGACTACCTGGGCGAGGATCCGCGACGCAACCGGGTGACCCCCGGCATGACGGCGACCGTCGACCTGCATATCGGACGCCGCTCGATCATGGGTTACTTCACTGATCGCGTATTCTCGACTGTCGGCGGCGCCATGAAGGAGCGGTGATCACTGGGCCCTGGTCACGCCACGCGTTGCGGTGTGATCGCTCACAGGCGCTACAGCTTGTGGCGTGACCGATTGACCAAGAACTGACAAGTGCTTTGAAATATCTTCGTTTTTAGAGTATTTTGGATCATGATATTTAATGATTCTTGCTACATTAATTCGCCGGGCGTGCCGGCCTCGGAGTGGTACTAGTCCATGGCGAATGTAACGCGCCTGCAAACGGCGTACAGCAACCTGCCGGTCGAGGCACCGCCGCCCGGCTCGCAGCAGGGTCCGCAGGGCGATCCGTCACCGTCGGTTTCAGTTCGCAACATCCTGGGCATGCTGCGGCGTCACAAGCTGCTGATCGGCGGCGTGGCGTTGCTTGGCACAACCATCGCCTGGCTGGTCGCCAACCAGCTGACGCCGATCTACCAGGCGCAGGCCGACATCGTCTTCGAGGCACCCGATGGCGTGCAAACGACTATCGGCCCCAACAGCGCGGCTCCCGGCCCAACCGACTTCAACGCGGACGCCGAGGCCGCCAAGCTGAAGAGCGAGTCCTACGCCCGGGTCTCGGTGCAGAAGCTCAACCTGATCGAGCATCCGCAGTTCAATCACGATCTCGCGCCGCCGCAACAGGGCAGGTTCAAGGCGCTGTTCGCGCCGGTCTTGAAGCTGATCGGGGCTGCCGAGCCGCCGCCGCCGCCACGGCTGCCGCCGGAAGAGGTCCGTCGCCGTCTCGACGCGATGGCGCCGGATCTCAAGGAGCCATTCTACAACAGGATCGCCGGCGACTGGGCCGCCGGGCTGTCGACCGCGGCCCTGCCGTTCTCGCGCGTCATGAGCGTGCGCTACCGCGCGGCCGATCCGCAGCTCGCGGCGCAGTCGGTCAACCAGGCGATCCGCACCTACGTGGATAAGCAGAAGGAAGGGGTTGCGGGCAACGTTCTCGAGTTCGCGCGCCTGCTGAGCACGCAGCTCGAGGAAGCACGCGTCGCCGTCGTCAAGGCCGAGCGCGAGCTCGCCGAGTTCCGCGCCAGGAACCAGCTGTTCGATACCGGCGACGCCTCGTCGCTGACCAAGAAGCTCTACGAGCTGCAATCGCAGCTGCTGCAGGCCGAGCGCGACCTGCGCGACAAGCAGGCTCGGGCGGTGAGCGGTATCCAGCCGAACGACACCACGTTGCAGGTCGAGCTGGCCACCGCCGAGAAGCGCGTCGCCGAGCTCCAGGGAGCCGGGCTTGGACCGACGCATCCCGCCATGATCGCCGCGATCAGGCAGCTCGGCGCCGTGCAGGGCCGCGTCAATGCCGAGCGCGGCCGCGCCGTCGACATCGCGCGCCGCGAGGTCGAGGCGACGGCGCTCTCAGTCGAGAAGCTGCGGGCCGAGGTCAAGCGGGTCGAGGAACTGATCACGCAGCAGACGGTCAACCTCGCCCAGTTGCGCGGCCTGCAGGCCGAGGTCGAGACGCAGCGCCAGAAATGGGACCTGCTGGGAAAACGCTACACCGAAGTCGAGTTCATCAAGACCGCCGGCACCAAGTCGCCGGTCCGCGTGCTGAGCGAGGCCGAGACGCCCGGATTTCCGGTGGCGCCGCGCAAGGACCTCATCGTGCTGATGGCCTTCGTCGCCTCGCTGGCGCTGGGCGTCGCGGTGGCCATCGTCATCGAGCTGATGGATTCCGGCTTCCGCTCGATCCACCAGCTCGAGCAGATGACCGGCGTCGCGGCGCTGGGCATGGTGCCGTTCCAGTCGGGCCGCCTGCGGCGCAACGCCAAGCCGTGGATGAACATCGTCGACAAGCCGAACTCGGCCTATTCCGAGGCGCTGCGCACGATCCGAACCGGCATCCAGCTGTCGAGCGCCGATCATCCGCAGCGCACCGTCGTGGTGACGTCGTCGGTGCCGGGCGAAGGCAAGACGACGACCTCGCTGTCGCTCGCCGCCGCGTCCGCCGCGTCGGGCGCGCGCACGCTCCTGATCGACTGCGACCTGCGGCAGCCCTCGGCACACAAGAACATCGGCGTCGAGAACGAAGCCGGCCTGTCCGAATTCCTTTCGGGCCAGCGCAATCTCGAAGAGCTGGTGCATGTCGAGCCGAAGACCGGCCTGTACTACATCCTCGCCGGCAAGCGCCCGCCCTCGCCGACCGACCTCTTGGGCTCGCTGCGCATGCGCAAGCTGCTGCAGCAGCTCGGTGACGCCTTCGACCTCGTCGTGCTCGACACGCCGCCGGTGCTGGCGGTGTCCGATGCGCTGCTGCTCGTGCGCCAGGCCGACACGACGATCTTCGTCGTGCGCTGGGAGAAGACGCGGCGCGACATCGCCTCGACCGGCGTGAAGATGGTCTACGAGGCCGGCGCGCGCCTGTCGGGCATCGTGCTGACCCAGGTCGATCTGCGCCGCCACGCGCAGTACGACTACACCGACAGCGGCGTGTACTATTACCGCGGCTACAAGAAGTACTACGGCGAGTAACCGCCCCCTTCAGACCGGGTCCGCCATGGCGACACCCACCAACCGTGTCTCTGTCTCGCTGGCCAACGATCTGAAGCCGGATCGCAGCGCTTCGCGCCGCAGAAGCCGCAGCGGGGGCCCGGAGCATCTGCGTCATACGCTGTCGCTGCCGCTGGGCATCATCGCCATCGTCGGCGGCCTGGTGCTGGGCGCCATGGCCTTGCCGCACATCTTCGCCGCCATCGCCGTGCTGCAGGCCCAGCCCACCGTCGAGCGCTATATCAGCGGCGAGCAGGGCCTCTTCGCGGCGGATATCGAGAGCGCCGCCGAGCGGCTGGAATTCGCGCTGGACCTGGCGCCGGATGCCGACACCGCGCTGCTGCTGGCCGATCTGCGGCTGTGGCAGGCGCGACGGGCGACCGATGCGAAGACCAACATCGCCTTTGCCCGCAAAAGCGTCGACGCGGCGAAGATCGCGGTGCGCCATGCGCCGGCCCATCCCGTGGCCTGGTCGATCCTGGCCGACGCGACCGACGTGCTGATGCCGGGCGATCCCGCGGTGGCGGCGCCACTGGCCCGCGCGCTGGAGGTGGCGCCCTACGATCCCCGGCGGCGCAACGTGCGCGTCGAGCTGGCGATGCGTCACTGGCCGGCGCTCCCGCCGCGGGCGCAGCAGGCGGCGGGACCGTTGATCGTCGCCATGGCGCGCAACAACGTCGAGGCGTTGGCCAGGCTCGCCAAGCAGAACCTCGGGGGATTGGCCGCGGTGCGTGGCTCACTCGCCGGCGATGCCGAGCTGGCACGGCGCTTCGACGCCGCCTACGTCGCCCTGCCTAATTGACGACTTCGCCCTTGTAGACGCCCCAGACGTGGCGGCGCTCGATCCAGCCGATATGGCTGCCCGCCTGCACCCGGCACCAGTCGCCCGAGCATGATTTCACCTGGGCGATGACCTCGGCGCCGACCTTCGCCACCTCGGCGGCGTTGGTCGCCGGCGTCTTGCGCAACGGGGCGTTGGCGGTGGTGACGATGACGGTACGCTTGCCGGTCAACAGGCCCGTGTGCACCCAGCCGCCGGCGCCCTGCCAGTCACGGATCTTCCGGTAGTTCTCGTACTCGGCGACGATCTCGACCGGCATGCCCTTGCGCTTGAACACCCAGTCGATGGGATAGCGCGGCCCCGGGCCGGTGCGCACATTGGTCTCGTCGGCGCGCACCGTGGCAAAGCGCGGCACCGGCAGGCCGGTGCCCTTGCGCTGCGGCGGCGGGGTAGCGCCCGAGGCGGCCACGGTCTGGGCCAGGGCCGGCAGGCAGGCGATCAGCAGCGATCCGGATACGGCCAAAGCCAATCCCGACCGTCTCGTCCATGCGCCACGCCTCATTTCCAAGATATATCCCAACAACGGCTGCCGATCCACCTGTCAAAGCCCGGATAACATCAGGATTCGGCATGGTTTTTGCGGATCGGGTGCCGGCGGGTAGCAAACTGGACAAGCCGCGCGGGGCTTTGCTATTGCCCCGCCTTCGGGGGTCGCTGGAGCCATCATGGCCGTTTCGCCTAAGAAGCCGCTCGTCATCGTCACGCGCAAGCTGCCGGACGCGATCGAGACGCGCATGATGGAGCTGTTCAACACCCGGCTGAACGCCGACGACAAGCCGATGACCCAGGCCCAGCTGATCGAGGCGGCCAAGGCCGCCGACGTGCTGGTGCCCACCGTCACTGACCGCATCGATGCGCGCGTGCTGTCGCAGGCCAGCCCCAAGCTGCGCCTGATCGCCTCCTTCGGCACCGGCGTCGACCACATCGACCTCGATACCGCCCGCCAGCGCGGCGTCGTGGTGACCAACACGCCCGGTGTGCTGACCGAGGACACCGCCGACATGACCATGGCGCTGATCCTCGCCGTGGCCCGTCGCGTCGGCGAGGGCGAGCGCCTGGTGCGGGCCGCGAAATGGACCGGCTGGGCGCCGACGGCGATGCTCGGCGCGCGCATCTGGGGCAAGCGGCTGGGCATCGTCGGCATGGGTCGCATCGGCCAGGCCGTGGCGCGCCGCGCGCGCGGCTTCGGCATGGCGGTGCACTATCACAACCGCCGCCGCCTGCACGCCGATATCGAGAAGCCGCTCGAGGCCACGTTCTGGGAGAGCCTCGACCAGATGCTGGCGCGCATGGACATCGTGTCGATCAACTGCCCGCACACGCCGGCGACCTATCACCTGCTCTCGGCCCGCCGCCTGAAGCTGATGCGGCCCAGTTGCATCCTGGTCAACACCGCGCGCGGCGAGGTCGTCGACGAGAACGCGCTCACCCGCATGCTGCGTGCCGGCGAGCTGGCCGGCGCCGGCCTCGACGTCTTCGAGCACGAGCCGGCGATCAACCCCAAGCTGGTCGAGCTCGACAAGGTCGTGCTGTTGCCGCACATGGGCTCGGCGACGCTCGAGGGCCGCATCGAGATGGGCGAGAAGGTCATCATCAACATCAAGACCTTCGTCGACGGCCACCGCCCGCCCGACCGCGTCCTCGCCGCGATGTTCTGAACCCGGCCGCACCCGATCGTCAATTGATGGTTCGGTGATGGTTATTGATGGTTCGGGTGTCACCGTGACGGGGGCGGGTGTCACCATGACGGGGGTGGGGTGTCGCTCCGACAGGGTGTCACCGGGTTGCCGATCGTGCGTCCCACGGCGATGATGTCGTCGGGGATCACGAAAGGCAGCCACATGCCGCAGCCGCGCCCATGACGGCGATCATCCTGCGGATCATCTCGGCGCCCGCGGGCGAAACGCCACCGCCGCCGTTCAGGCTGGAGAGCGGCCGCGCGACGATCGGCCGACGCGACGGCAATGCCTGGGTCCTGCCCGACGCCTCGGGCAGCGTGTCGCGCGAGCACGCGGTGATCGAGGCCGTGCACGGCAGCTGGCAGATCGTCGACCATTCGGCCAACGGCACCTTCGTCAACGGCCACAACGTCGGCAACGGCAACGCCTGGCCGCTCATCGCCGGCGATTCGCTGCGCATCGGTGACTATGAAATCGTCGTCGAGGCGGATCTTGAAGAGGCGCAACCGGGCGACTTCATCGGCGACGACCGGTTCGCCGATGCATTCCACGAACGTGCCTACGGCGCGCCGCCGCCGCTCAGCCATTTTCCGATGGCGCGTAGCGAGTCGCCGGCACGGGAGACACTGCCGTCGGACTGGAATACCCCTCCGCCGGCCGAGCTCGATCCGATCGAGACCGCGCTGGCGGAACTGGCGCCACAGCTACCGGTCACGGCCGACGTCCGCAGGGATGACGACACCATGGCGTCGGTGTTCGCGCCGGATCGGATCGCGATCGGCGATACGGCGATGGTGCAGGTCTTCCTTCACCTGACCGAACAGGCAACGGAGGCGGAGGACCTCGCCCGCGATTTCGACCCCGATGCGGCTCGACGCGGTCAAAGAACACTGGCCTCGTCGATTCCCGAGGGCTCGTCCGTGCAGGTGACCCTGAGCTTGCCGGGCCTCAGCGTCGATCCGCCGATCGATACCATCGTCTGGCGTCGGCGCGCCGAATCGGCGCAGTTCGCCGTGACCGTGCCGGCGGACCGCATGGCCGGCGGCGTCGTGGGCACCGTGCGAATCCTGATCGAGGGCGCGCCGATCGGCGAGCTGCGCTTCAAGATGACAGTGACCGCCGGCTCCGCCCTCGGCGCGTCGCACGGGCGGGCCGACACCAGGGGCCGGCTGTATCGCCGGGCGTTCACGTCGTACGCCAGCAAGGACCGCGCCGAGGTGCTGCGGCGCGTACAGGTCCTGCGCCGCGTCGGAATCGAGGTCTTCCAGGACGTGCTGGACCTCGAACCCGGCCAACGATGGGAGCGCGAACTTTACCGCCGCATCGACGAATGCGACGTCGTGCTGCTGTTCTGGTCGAGCGCGGCGCGCGAGTCCCAATGGGTCGAGCGCGAGATCGACTATGCGCTGACGCGACAGCAGCGCGAGCCCACCGCCGAGGACGCGCCCGACATGCCCGCGATCGAGCCACTGCCGATCGAAGGGCCGCCGATCCCAGAGCCATGGCCGCGGCTCAAGCATCTGCATTTCAACGACGCGCTGCTCTATTGCATCGACGGCGAGGACCGGGCCCGCGGGCGCTAGCGCCTATTCCTCGGTGCCTGGCAACGAGGTGCGCGCTTCGAGCACGTCGCGGGTGGCGCGGCTGACCTGGGCACCGAGCAGCACGATGATCGCGGTGTAGTAGATCCACACCATGACAGCGGCGATGCCGCCGGCAGCGCCGAACGCGGTCGCCAGATGGGTGACGCTGAAATAGTAGACGATCGCCCAGTTGCCGAGCGCGAACAGGACGGCGACGATCGCCGCGCCGTACAGCGCGTAGGGCCACGGCACGATGATGTCGGGCAGCGCCTTGTAGATCACGGTGAAGAACAGCGTGATGGCGCCGTAGCGCAGCACGCCCGACACCGCGGGCCCGATCCATTCGCCCAGCACCGGGAAGGCATTCAGCGCGTCCTGGTAGGCGCTCAGCACCACGCCGGCGACCAGCACCAGCAGGAACAGCACGCCGATCACCGTCATCATCGCCAGCGCCAGCATGCGGGTGCGCAATTCGGCGATCACCGGGTGACGCCGCCAGCCGCCGGCCGGCTTCCAGATGTGATCGAGCGCGCTGTCGAGCTCGACGAAGACCGAGGAGCCCGAGTAGAGCAGCAGCACCAGGCCGACCGCGGCGACCCAACCGCGGCCGCGGAACAGGCTCGTGTCGGCGAAGCGGCGCAGGATATCGAGGTTGTCGGCGCCGACCACCGTGGCGATGGTGTCGAGGATGTGCTGCTGCGCCATCAGCCGGCCGACCACCGGCTCGGCGATGGCGACGCTGAAGATCAGCACCGGGCCGAGCGAGAAGATCGTGTAGAAGGCGATCGCCGCGGCCATCGAGGTCAGCCGGTTGTCGACGAAGCCGCGATGGGTGGCGAGCAGGATGTCGAGCAGCAGCTTCAGCAGGCGGTTCTCGACGCAGCCCCTGCAGACCGCGAAGAACAGATCCTTGGTACGCCGCCACAGCATGCGATCAGCCTATCACGCCGCTTTCGAATCGACGCGTGGCAGGTGGGCGATGGCGTTGGCGTAATAGGCGAGCAACGGCCGCTGCGCCGCGACGGCGGCATAGAGCCCGTCCTCGCTCACCGTCGCCAACCGGCGCAGGGTCAGCATGCGCAGCCCGACATGGATGGCATAGTCACGATCGCCACGCGGCAGGTAGATCTTGGCGCCGGCGGCGCTCAGGTCATCGAGCAGAACGGCAGCGCGCCCTTTCAGTTCCAGCTCGTCGATCGGCTCCTCCGCCTCCAGCAGCACACTCGACACCAACGACACTGGCAGCACCGGCACGACCTTGCCGATGCCGTCCATGATGTCGGCCGCCAGCGCACCCACCGCCTCGAAGCGCCGATCCTTGTCGAGCTTGCGCAGATCGCCGCCGAAGCGACCCGACGTGCGCGATAGCCACTCGCGCGCCGAGATCGGCGTGCCGAAATTCACGCAGGCGTAACCGAAGCTGTACCAGCGCCCCCGCAGCATCTGGCCGATGTTGCGCGCGGCGAAGCGCAACGTCGTCTTGACCGCGAAGCCGGCACCCCGGCGCGGTGCCTCGGCGTCGCCGGCGCGCAATTGCGTGCGGTCCTCCAGCACGCGGTCGTAGTTGATGCCGACAGGCACGAAGACGATATCGCGCGCGCCCTGCGGGTCGAACGACTTCAACGCGTAGTCGACGAGGCCAAGGCGCGGCGGACGCAGCTTGCCGTCCTTCGTCAGGCCACCCTCGGGATACATCGCCTGCGCCACGCCGGCCTCGGTCGCCATGTGCACGTAGCGCTCCAGCACGCGGCGATAGAGCGGGTTGTTGGAATTGCGGCGCACGAAATACGCGCCCATCGAGCGGATCAGTTGCTGCAGCGGCCAGATGCGCGCCCATTCACCGACCGCGTAGCTGAGCGCCGTGCGCTCGGCGGCGAGGAAGGCCACCAGCACGTAGTCCATGTTGCTGCGGTGGTTCATGACGAAGACGATGGTGGCGTCGGGCGGCACCTGGGCATGGGCGATGTCGTCGACATAGCCCAGCCGCACGCGATAGAGCGCGCGCGCGAGCGCCCGGGCGAGCGCGTAGCCGACGCGGAAATAGATGTAGGCGTTGAACGCCGGCACGATCTCGCGCGCGTAGCCATAGGCCTCGTTGATCGTCGCCTGGCGCGGGATGTTCTCGGCCTTGGCCTTCTCGGCGGCGGCGGCGACCACCTGCGGGTCGTAGACCAGGCGATCGACCAGCACCTGTCGGCGGGTGAGCTGGAACGGCTTGATCTCGATGCGCAGCCGGCGGTTGACGCTGTCGATCAGCCGGTTGACGCGGCGACGCAGGATCCAGCGGCCCGACGGGATCAACAGGCGGTCGAGCAGCGCCCAGGCCGCAAAGACGATCATCGCCACGAACAGCCACAGCGGAACCGTCACCGGCTCTGTCATCCCCGAATCACCCCTCCCCTGACGACTCCACCTCACCCTGAGGAGCGCCCGCAGGGCGCGTCTCGAAGGGTGGGCAACACACGCAGTGTCTGTTGCCCATGCTTCGAGACGGCCGCTACGCGGCCTCCTCAGCATGAGGTTGGGAGGTCATCCTCCCTTTGACTACAGCGTATCGTGTTAGGGTCGCCGCCCCAAGGGAGGAGCGGATGGCCTACATCGCCGGCGTCGGCACCACGCGCTTCGGCCAGCATCCCGGCAGCACCACGCCGGGCCTGATGGCCGATGCCGCGCGTCTGGCGATGGAGGATGCCGGGTTGGAGCGACGCGACGTCGACGGCGTGCTGTGCGGCTACGCCACCACCATGCCGCACATCATGCTGGCCACTGTCTTCGCCGAGCATTTCGGCCTGAAACCCTCATACGCGCACGCCATGCAGGCCGGCGGCGCCACTGGCGTGGCGATGGCGATGCTGGCCTCGATCCTGGTCGACTCCGGCCGCTGCAAGGCCGTCCTGATCGTCGGCGCCGAGAACCGCGCCACCGGCCAGACGCGCGACCAGTCGATCCAGACGCTCGCCCAGGCCGGCCACCCCGACTACGAGGTGCCCTACGGCGCCACCATCCCCGCCTATTACGGCCTGCTGGCCGCCCGCTACATGCACCAGTTCGGCCTGACGCAGGAGGACCTCGCCTCGCTCGCGGTGGTCATGCGCCGCCACGCCGCGCGCCATCCGCAGGCGCAACTGCGCGAGCCGTTCACGCAAGAGCAGGTGATGGCCTCCAAGCCGATCGCGCTGCCATTGCGCCTGCTCGATTGCTGCCCGATCTCCGATGGTGGCGTGGCGATGGTGATCACGCGCGATCCGACCAACGCGGCGCGCGTGAAGGTGCGCGGCTCGGGCCAGGCGCATCTGCACCAGCACATCTCGATGGCGCGCGACTGGGCCGACATGGGCGCCAAGCGCGCCGCGGACATTGCCTTCGCCGAAGCGCGCATGGGCCTGAAGGATATCCAGCACCTCGCAGTCTACGACTCCTTCACCATCACGCTGGCCATGCTGCTGGAGGAGATCGGCTTCATCGCCCGCGGCAAGTCGGGCGAGGCGGCGCGCGCCGGACGCTTCGAGATCGGCGGCGACTTGCCGCTGAACCTGCATGGTGGGCTGCTGTCCTTCGGCCATTGCGGCGTCGGCGGCGGCATGGCGCATCTCGTCGAGGCGCAACGCCAGTTGAGCGGCCGTGCCGGCGATCGCCAGGCCGGTTCACCCGCCACCGCGTACGTGCACGGCGATGGCGGCGTGATGTCCTCGCATGTCGCGATGATCCTGGAGCGGGTGTGAGCATGAGCTTCAGCGCCAATCCCCACGCCGAGGCCTTCTGGCAGAACGTCCAGGAGGGCCGCCTCACCTTCTCGCGCTGCTGCGCCGATCAGTGCGGCGCGCCGCAATTCCCGCCCAAGCCGCGTTGCGATGTCTGCGGCAGCGAGCAGACGGAAACGCGCACGGCCACCGGCACCGGCACGATCTTCTCGATCACGGTCGTGCACCGCCCGCCCTCCGACGCGTTGCGCAAACACGCGCCCTACGGCATCGCCCTGGTCGATCTCGACGAGGGCTTCCGCATGATGGCGCACGCCGATCCCGACCTGGCGATCGGCGCACGCGTGCGCGCCAGCTTCGCGCCCTTCGGCGATCGCACCGTGCCGCGCTTCGTCGTTGATACGCCCCCTCACCCCTAACCCCTCTCCCGCGAGGGGAGAGGGGGACATGAATCTTGCTCCCCTCTCCCCTCGCGGGAGAGGGGTCGGGGGTGAGGGGGCCGTCGAACGCTAGAAGCCGTAGA
>JAFAZJ010000144.1 GCA_019239835.1 Alphaproteobacteria bacterium
GTGTTCGGCAATTGCGGCGTGGGTTTCGCGCCGGTTCGCCGCGAGCATCAGACGGCGCTGATCGAAATGATGGAGGGGGTGGAGGACATCCCCGGCATCACGCTCACCGAAGACCTGAAGTGGGATTGGGAGAGCTTCCCGGATTACCTCGACGCGCTGTCGCGCCTGCCGCGCACCATCGACGTCGCTGCCCAGGTCGCCCATCACCCCCTGCGGGTCTATGTCATGGGCGATCGCGCCATCGCCCGTGAATACGCGACAGCCGAGGATATCGAAGCCATGGGCCGGCTGACGGAAGAGGCGTTGAAGGCCGGCGCTGTCGGCTTCACCACAAGCCGCACCGATCAGCACAAGACGCTGACCGGCGACCTGGTCCCGGGGCGCTACGCCGAGCACGAAGAGCTGATCGCCATCGGCAAGGCGATGGGACGCGCCGGCCGCGGCACGTTCGGCATGCTCTCCGACTTCGAGGACGAGGCCACCGAGTTCCGCTGGATGCGCCAGGTCGCCAAGGACAGCGGCCGGCCGGTGTGGTTCCTGCTCACCGATCGCAGCTACGACCCGCAGCGCTGGCGCCGACTGATGGCCGGCGTCGACGCCGCCCGCGCCGACAACCTGCCGATGTTCGCCCAGGTCGCGGGACGGCCAGTCGGACTGACGCTGGGTCTCGGCACCTCGCTCAACCCCTTCGCGCTGCGCGAGGCGTTTGCCGAGACCGCCAAGCTGCCGCCGGCGGAGATGCTGGCACGGCTGCGCACGCCCGAGATGCGCCGCCTGATCCTGTCGCAGGAAGCCTCGCCGCGCCTGCTCGAGGTGCTGCCGCCGCTGTCACGGCAGATCGCGACGCGGTGGGACCGCATGTACCTGCTCGGCGAACAGCCGGACTACGAGCCGCCGCCGGAGCGCAGCATCGCTGCCATGGCCGCGCGCGAGGGCGTCGGCCCGGACGAGTTCTGCTACGACTACCTGGTCGGCGGCGACGGCAACCGGATGGTGTACTTCCCGGTCACCAACTACGTGCACGGCGATCTCGAGGTAGTGCGCGAGATGATCGAGCATCCGCACACCATCCTCGGCCTGTCCGACGGCGGTGCGCATTGCGGCGTGATCTGCGATGCCTCGCTCAACACCTCGATGCTGTCGCACTGGGTGCGCGACCGCACGCGCGGGCCCCGCCTGCCGCTCGAGCGCGTCGTCAAGCACATGACCAGCGAGACGGCGGATTTCTATGGCTTCAAGGACCGCGGCCGATTGCAGCCGGGCATGAAGGCGGATGTGAACGTCATCGACTTCGATGGTCTGGTTCTGCATTCGCCGAAGATGATCTTCGACCTGCCGGCCGGCGGGCGCCGCCTGGTGCAGCATGTCGACGGCTACGACATGACGATCTGCTCGGGCACGCCGATCTTCGAGAAGGGTCAGGAGACCGGGGCGAGGCCCGGCAAGCTGGTGCGCTCGACCAACTAGAGCTGCACGCCGCCCCTGAGCATGAAGATGTTGCGGCCGAAATCGATGCCGGGCGAGTCGGAGTTGCGGTTGGTGTACTGGTAGCTCGGGCCGACGAAGAAGTTCTCGGTCGGCTGGTATTTCACGCCGATCTCGAGGATCAGGTAGCGGTCGAGGCGATCGGGCGTGCCGGGCACCTGGTTGTTGAGCCGGTAGTCGTCCCAGCCGATGGCGGCGCCGCCGGAGACGCGGATGTTCGGCCGCACCTTGTAGTCGACGTTGACGCCGGCCAGGGTCGACCAGTAGCCGCTGTAGCCGGCGATGTTGGTCTCCTCGATCGTGCGCCGCACGTAGGGCTTGATGAACAACGGCACATAGGGGTTCCACGTGCCCGACAGGCCGAAGATCGCGCCGCGGATCTCGCCCAGTCGCGCATCGCGGTAATCCTGCGTGCGGAAGCCGGCGAAGCCCTCGACCTGGGTGATGCCGCCGAGATCGACGGTGGCGCCACCGACGATCTCCCAGCCGGTCGAGCTGCGCTGGAAGCCGAGATTGTCGAAGCGCGTATCGTAGACACGCTGGTTCAGGCCGCCCTGCACCCACAATTCGGTGCCTTCGACGAACTCGTAGCCCGCGCGCAGGGTCTCGGTGAACTCGCTGCGATTGCGGTTCTCGTTGTTCACCACGCCGGCGATGTTGAGCGACTTGTTGTTGGTGTACGACAAGTGCTCCCACTTGCCCTCGGCGCGCACGAAGACACGATTGAACTTCTGGTAGTAGCCGATGTTGGCGAGCGCATCGAAGTACTCGTTGGGCTCGGGTCCGAACAGCGCGTTGGGCGTGCCGCGCTCCTCGTGCCTGCGGCTGAAGGAGCCACCGCCGAACAAGTACCAGTTGCGCTGGATGTCGAGTCGGCCGCTGCCGCCGACCGAGAAGTCCTGGAAGTTCTCGCTGCTGGCGCCGTGATAGAAGCCGACCGAGCCAGCGGCGAACAGGTTCAGCGCGTGGTTGTTCCAGTTCGACTTCAGATCGACGCGCGGGTTGACCACGGTGATGAACTTGCCGACGCGGTTGTTGGTCGTGGCGAAGACGTTGTCGTTATACATCTCCACCAGCTCGAGGCTGGGGTAGAGCAGAAAGCCGCCCATCCGAATGCCCGGCGGATCGTAGTTCTCACCCGGCTGGGGCTGGACCTGGCCGGGACGCACCGGCGTCGACTGGGGCTGCGATGTCGGGGCCGCTGATTGGGCCCAGGCTTGCGGGGCAGCGGCTGTCAGGGCGAACGCCACCGTCCAGCGGGCCGCGACAACGCAAACCCCACGAAGCGGCAGTACATTCATGGTGGCTACCCCAATCGCGCGCAGAGGGATGGTCAGAGGACAAACTCGACTGACTCGTTGGAGTCCACACTGCGGATTTGAGCTCGTTGAAGCAACTCGCAAATCGACTTGCGAACGGATCGCATGGACGGTGTGGCGCGCAAGCAATTGCGCTGGCGCCTTCGGTACGGAAGCGTACCAAAAAGCACTTCTAGATCGCGTCAAATAGCCCTTGATCGAGGCCGAGCCTGGCCAGACGCGGCAAGAATGCCGGCCGATGGCCAGTGATCACGAATGAACCGGCCGGGCCGTTTGGCTTGAGGAGGAAAAGGTCGCGGGCGACGATGCTCTCGCCGTCGGCACCCGCCACCTCGGCGATATGGGTGACGCGGCGCGTGCCATCGCGGAATGCCTCGAGGTGGACCACCAGGTCGAAAGCGCCGGCGATGCGCCTTTGCGCCGTCGCCACGGTCTCGTGCGATTCCGATGTGGCGACGAGGCGCGCCAGCTCCTCGAGCGCGACGCGTGGCGAGCTCGCTTCACAGCTCGCGATGACGCCATCGCGACCACCGTCGATCAAGCTCACCAGCGCGGCCACCGCGCCATTGCCCAGGCCATCGATCACCAGCCGGTCGGGCCGCAGGCGCGAGGCCGCGGCGATCGCCAGCGACAGGTCGATCGCCGGCACCATCTCGGGCCCGGCCTCGGGCGCCACGAGGCTGACGACGTTGCCGAGATCCAGCCGCAGCTCCGGCCGACGCTCCACCGTCACGAGACGCTCAGGTGGTGCGATGGCGCGCGCCAGTGCCGACAGCATGGTCGTGCGCCCGGACTCGGCGCGGCCGCTGACCAGGATGTTGAGCCGGCCGCGCGCGGCGGCGCGCAACAGGGCGGCCATGGGTTGCGACAGCGCATCGCGACCAACCAGATCATCGAGCGCGGCCGTCGGCGCCGCACGTCGCGTGATCGTGCAATGCGGTCCCGACGGCGCCAGTGGCGGCCAGACGATGACGAAACGGCTGGCGTCAGGCAGACGTCCTTCGATCAGCGTCCGAGCGGCACCGGCGTTCGACTTGCCGGCGAAGCGCACCAGGCGATCAAGTACCGTGTCGAGATGCGCCGCATCGCGGAAGCCGCCAGCACGCTCGATACTGCCTCGCCGCTCGACGAACACCGTGTCGGGGCCGTTGATCATGATCGAGGTCACATCGATGTCGCGCAGCAGCGGCTCGATCGCGCCCAGACCGAATACGTCGTCGACGATCAGCTGTTCAAGCCGGCCGCGCTCGGCGGCGCCGATGCGGAGTCCCGTATCGGTCAGCGCCTCGCCCGTGGTCTGCGACACCCAGCGGCCGAGCTCGGCGCGCGAAGCCGGCGGCGGGTTGGCGGCACGCCGCCGTTCCCAGGCAGCGGTGATGGCAACGAGCGCCGTCTCTGCTGCGATCTCGTCGGACTGGCTTTCGGCGGGTGCGGCCACACCTGGCGCCGCTGGTGCTTGCTCCGCTGCCGACTCCTCGGCGCCAAAGACCACGTTGGCGGCATCGGCGGCGGCGGCTTCCATTGACGCCAGTTGCTCCGGCGTCAGCGTTTCCTTGCCCTCCGATGGCGGCGGCAGGTCCCGTGTCGCCCGGCGGCGCGACGTCGGCCGTGTACGCGCAGCTGCACTCGGACTCGACGTCGGTCCGGGTGGTGTCGGGCGCGGCGCGAGGTCGACCAGCGGCGAGGGCGGCGCTTCGATCGCCGGCGGCTCGGCCGGTTGCGCCGCGGTGGCCTCGGGGGAAAGCGTCGCAGCTTCACGCACAGCGCGCGCGTCGGGATCGCCATCGACGAAATCGACCAGGTTCGACGGCGGCACGCTGGGCTCTGCCGCCGGCTTCAGCGTCGGCCAGCCGCGTTCGTGATTGGCGAGCAGCTCGGCGACGATGCGGCGCAACTCGAAGCTGGTCAGCGTCACGCCACGGGTGCGGAAGTAATTGTGCACCAGCTCGCCCAGGCGATAGGCGACATCGCCGGCCGACAGGCCGCCGAGCAGGGTGGAATCGACTGGCCCGCGCAGCTCGCGGAACAGCCGCAGCCAGGTCTCCTCGAGCTGGCGCGTGCGATTGTCGGATTGCTGCTGCGGAAAGATCGTGCCGGCCGACGCACCAGTGGCGTCGGTCTCGACCATGTTCGCCTCCGCGGGAGAGTGCACGGCCCGGCCGCGCAGCGCCCCATGATCGGGATCGCCAGGAAAACGCATTAGTCGCCTACAGTCGGAAATGACACGGACTATGAGAGCAAATATCTCCGGGCAACATAACCGCTCCGGCGCCGCGACGACAACGAAAAAATGCCAATTTATCAAGTTGTCTCAATGACTTAGTCAAAAGTCAATTGATGTTGCAGGTTAGTTCAATAAGCTCATGCAACACATCAAGATGCTGAATCCCCGCCACCCTCTTGCAGTAGCCGTGAGTGAGCCCGATCGGCCCAGCGGGCGCCGCTAAAGCGGTTGCCACACAGAATCGGTTCGGCCATGGTCCGCGCGCCTCTTCCGACAACCATCCGACAACCATTCGACCCGAGGACACCATGCGCTGGATCGCATCAGTTGTGGCAACGCTCGTCTTCCTTATGGTCGCCAGCGAGGGCCAGGCCATGGACCGCGAGAACACGCTCTACATCCAGCTCAAGGACGGCCGTGTCGTCATCGAGATGCGCCCCGACCTGGCGCCCAAGCACGTGGCGCAGATCAAGAAGCTGGCGCGCGAGGGCAAGTACGACGGCGTGGTGTTCCATCGCGTGATCGACGGCTTCATGGCGCAGACCGGCGATCCCTCGGGCACCGGCTCGGGCGGCATGGGCGATCCGCTGCCGGCGGAGTTCTCCAAGGAGCCGCATGTGCGCGGTGTCGCCTCGATGGCGCGCACCAACGATCCCAACAGCGCGCGCAGCCAGTTCTTCATCTGCCTGGCCGATGCCAAGTTCCTCGACGGCAAGTACACCGTGTGGGGCAAGGTCACGTCGGGCATGGAGTTCGTCGACAAGATCGCCAAGGGCGAGCCGCCGCGCACGCCGGACAAGATGATCAGCGTCAAGGTCGCCGCCGACGTCAAGGAGTGAGCGACGCCTTCACGCGACTCCAGGCAGCGTGAGACGAAGCCGCGCAATGTGGGGCCGCGCCCTCAGGCGCGGCCTTCGCCACCTGCAGCAGCCATCATCATCGGTATCGCTTCGCTCGCGCCGTTCGTCACCGGCGCGGCGCTCGCGGCTTTCGGCAGCACGCTGGACTGGCGTCTCTACGGCACATCCCTGCTGACCGCCTATGCCGCCTGCGCGTTGTCGTTTCTCGGCGCGGTGCATTGGGGCCTGGCGTTGCGCGAGCAGCCGGTGCCGACATCCCGTCTCGCCGTCTCGACCATCCCGTCGCTCGTGGGCTTCATCGCGCTCGCGATCGGTGGACGTACCGGCCTCACCGTGATGGCGGCCGGCTTCCTCGGTGCGCTCGCTTACGACATCTACGGTGCGCGGCGCGGATTCGTGCCGTCGTGGTATCCGCGCCTGCGCTGGCCGCTCACCGGGATCGCGCTCGTCTGTCTGTTCGGCGCGATCCTCGGTGGTCCGCTCTAGCTACCTGGTGACGGTGGTGTAGGCCTTGGCGATCACCTGCCAGCGGCCCTCGATCTTCAACAGCGTGAGATAATCGGTGAAGTAGCGCGGCGGCAGCTGGCACTCGACCTTGGCGAAGGCCGCGTTGGGGCCGTTGAAATCGATCGACACGATGCGATCGCGCCGCTCGTCGCCCTTGGACTTCGCCGACGGGCGGCTGGCGAC
>JAFAZJ010000258.1 GCA_019239835.1 Alphaproteobacteria bacterium
TCGAAACGGCGGCGGCGCAGGAAATCGGCGATCTCCTCGAGGATGCCGATCTCATCCTCGACCACCAGGATTTTCAGCGCGCTAGCCGACATAGAGGGTCCCCAGACCAGTCCCGCGCCGGTATGGCCGGCGTCTGGGTCCTTATTACCACATCCCGTGAATTCATGCAGGGGGGCCGCCGAATGTTTTCACTGACTACGTTAATCAAAGTGAACGCAATCGGATTTGCAAGTCGATGTAAGGCCTTTGTAGGTACCTGTGTTAAATTTCTTGGATATTGCCGGCCATGCGGACCTTCTGGGACAGATGAACCTCGACGGTTATTTCACCATCGGATTGGACACCGCACAGGCGCTGCCGGCAACCTTCCGGCCATCGCTCGTGCTGCTGTCCTACCTGATCGCCTCGTTCGGCGGCTTCACCTTCCTGCGCTTCGCCGGACGGCTGAGCGAGATGCGCTCACTGCGCGGTCCCTGGCTGATCGCCGGCGCGGTGACCATGGGCGTCGGCATCTGGTCGATGCACTTCATCGGCATGCTGGCACACGACCTGCCGTTGCCGGTGTCCTACGATCCGCTGATCACGGCGGCGTCGGCCGTGCCCGCGGTGCTCGCCGCCGGCATCGCCCTGCATTTGATCGCGCGGCCAACCTTGTCGACCGGCCGTCTGCTGCTGGGTGGCGTGCTGATGGGCGCCGGCATCGGTGTCATGCATTACGCCGGCATGGCCGCGGTCCGGCTCGACGGCGTCGTGCGCTACGAGCCGGTGCTCTTCGCCACCTCGATCGTGGTCGCGGTGGTGCTGGCCATCATCGCGCTGAAGGTTCGCTTCTGGGTCATCAAGAGCAATGGTGACGGCACGGTGTGGCAGGAGACCGGCGCGGCGCTGATCCTGGGCTTCGCCGTCACCGCCATGCACTACACGGCGATGGCCTCGACGTATTGCTTCGCCGGCAATGGTGCGGGACGCGACCCCAACGACCTCAATCCCGGCGTCTTCGGCACCGTCACGACCATCATCACCGTGCTGTTGATCCTGCTGGCGCTGGCGATCGTGATCTTCGATCGCAAGGTGCGCCAGGAGATCGCGCTGCGCCAGGAGGCGGCCGACCGCGTGCTGAGCACCAGCCAGCAGCTGGCGCAGTCGCAGAAGATGGAGGTCGTCGGCCAGCTCACCGGCGGCATCGCGCACGACTTCAACAATCTGCTCGCCGTGATCAGCATGAAGATGGAAGGGCTGGTCGACGAGCTGCCGCCCGACTCACCCTACCTGCCGCGGATCAACGCGGCGCTGGCCGCGGCCGAGCGCGGTGGCGCGCTGGTCTCGCGCATGATGGCCTTCTCGCGCCGTCGCCCGCAGGATGCGGTGCGCACCAGCATCGCGACGCTGCTGGCCGAGTTCCGCGACCTGCTGGCCACCGCGGTGCCGCGCACCGTCAAGCTGTCGGTCGAGGTCGAGCCCGGCCTGCGCGAGACCGTGATCGACCGCACCGGGCTGGAGACCGCGATCCTCAACCTCGCGGTCAACGCGCGCGACGCGATGCCCAATGGCGGCAGCCTGCTGATCAGCGCGCGCAATCGCACGCTCAGCAGCGACGATCCGCTGCTGCCCGCCGACATGCGGCCGGGCGACTGGGTGGTCATCTCCGTTGCCGACACCGGCAGCGGCATGTCGCCCGAGGTTCAGGCCAAGGTGTTCGAGCCGTTCTTCACCACCAAGCCGGTCGGCAAGGGCACCGGCCTGGGCATGAGCATGGTGCGCGACTTCACGCGCCACGCCAACGGCTTCGTCACCCTGCAAAGCGAGAGCGGCCGCGGCACGACGATCTCGCTTTACCTGCCGGCGGTGGCGACGTCGGTCGTGGTCCAGATCAAGGATGCGCCGGCAGTGCTTGCCGCCGCGCCCGTGCTGAGCCCCTCGCTGACGCGCTAGCCGACGACGCCCTTGGCCTTCATGGCCGCGATCTCGGCCGCTTCGTAACCGGCTTCCTTCAGGATCTCCTCGCTGTGCTCGCCCACGCCGGGTGGCTTGCCGGCGCGGCGCGGCTTGGCGAAGCCCAGTCGGATCGGGTTGTTCAAGGTGCGCGAGACGCCCTCGCCGTCGCACGGCACGACGATGCCGGCGTGCTGGGCCTGCTCGTCATCGGGGATGTCGATCACCCGGCCGATCTCGCCGAACGGCACGCCGATGCGGGTGAGCAACTCGCTCCAATGCGCCCAGTCCTTCTGCGAGATCTCGGCGTCCATCATCTTCAGCAGGTCCAGGGCGTGCGTGCGCCGCGTGTTGCGGTCGACGAAGCGCGGATCCTGCAACCATTCCGGATGGCCCAGGGCGCGCGCGATGTTGGGCCAGTGCTTTTCCTCGGGATTGGCGATCAGCAGGAACCAGCGGCCATCCTTCGTCACGTATTGCTGGCCCAGCGCCGAGCGCGCGCGTTCGCGCGGTGGGCGCGGCGGCAACGTGGCGCCCAGCATCGCCGCCTGCGTCAGCGTGCCGTTCGACCACGCGCCGTTGGCATAGAGCGAGGTGCCGACCCAGCCGCCCTTGCCGGTGCGCTCGCGGCGGTACAGGCCGATCATGATCGCCGAGACGATGGTCATCGCCGTGCTGCGGTCGCCCTGGGCCGGCAGCGAGAAATGCGGCGGCTGGCCCTCGTAGCGCGCCGCGTCGAGGATGCCGGAGCGGGCGAAGAACGCCGTGACGTCGAAGCCCGGCCGGTCGCGGTCGGGGCCGCTCTCGCCATAGCCGGTGAGCGAGAAATAGATCAGCCGCGGGTTGACCGGCTCGATGTCCTCCCAGCTGAGCTTCAGCCGCTCGCGCACCGGCGGCGGGAAGTTGATGATCATGACGTCGGCCTGGGCGATCAGGCGCAACAGCGCGGCTCGGCCCTCTTGCGCCTTCAGGTCGAGCGCCAGCGAGCGCTTGTTGCGGGCATCGAGCTGCCAGGTGAAGTTGACGCCGGCCTGCGGGTAGCTGGCGTTGCGCCAGCTCTGGCGATGCGGGTCGCCGGCGCCCGGCGGCTCGATCTTGATGACGTCGGCACCCCAGTCGCCCAGCACCACGGCCGCCGCCGGCGCGGCGATGAAGGAGCTGACGTCGAGCACCCGGATGCCCTGCAGCGGGAGCGCTTCATCGGTCACTGCGTTGAACTCCGTTGGGACCCGTTTCCTCGAACGGGACTGTAACCAAGCCGGCGGCGGGCGTGCAGGGCGATCCTGTCACGGAAGCGATGCACGGCACGCGGGATGATAGGATGGGTCGTCGGCGACCCCTACTGGAGGGATGACATGGACCTCGGCGCGCTTCTGCTCACGATCATCATCGGCTTCTTCGTCGGCCTGGTGGCGCGCTTCCTGTTGCCCGGCCGCGACGTCGGCGGCTTCATCGCCACGACAGTCGTCGGCGTGCTGGGCTCGGTCATCGCCACCTATGGCGGCCAGGCGCTGCACATCTACCAGCCCGGCCAGGCGGCGGGCTTCTTCGGCGCCGTGCTGGGCGCCATCGTCCTGCTGGTGCTGTTACGCCTGATCCGGCGCTAGGCGCCCACCGCTTCGGCAATCTATGTCGACCGGGTTGGTCTGTGAGAGATTGTGAGAGATTTTTCCATATAGACCGTCCGTGCGCGTGACGGCGATAACCGGAAAATCTCTCACAATCTCTCACACCCGGGCCGCGCCGGCGCGGTAGAGGAAATAGCGGTCGGCGGGCACGCCGTCAGGCTCGCGCAGCCGCGCCCAGCGCGCCACCTCGAGCGGCTGGTTGGCGATGACATAGCCGCCGGGCGCCAGCAGCCGGTCGAGCGCCGGCCCCAGCCAGTGGCCGAGCTCCGTGTTGGCGGCGTGGTCGCCGGTGCCGAGGTCGGAGTGGATCAGCGCCGCGGCGCCCTCGAGCCGGTGGCAGGCGAAGGCCGTGGTCTCGCGCGCATCGCCCAGGAACAGCAATGCCTCGGGCGGGATGCAGTCGGGATGGGCGCGGACCTCACGCTCGAAGACGTGGATGATGCGGTCGGGGAAGAGCTCGCGCAGGTGATCGTAGGTGCGGCCGTTGCCCAGGCCGACCTCGAGGATCGGGCCGGCCATCGCGCGCACCATCGGTGCGACATGGTTCAGGCAGTCGCGCTGCGCCTGCATGCGGCGGATGAAGGAGTCGAGACGGCTCACGTTTGAGTCCCCTCCTTCTCCCCGCGACGGCGGGGAGAAGGTGCCGAGCGCAGCGAGGCGGATGAGGGGCTTAGCGGTGCGGGGAACGACATGATTGTTTGTTGCTAGGTTGTTGAAGCCCCTCATCCGGCCTTCGGCCACCTTCTCCCCGCCTTCGCGGGGAGAAGGAATCATCAGGCGGCCTTGGCCCTCGCCGCGCTGAGCTGCCGGTTGGTGTCGTCGAGGCGATGGGCGAGCTCGCGCATGATTTCGACCGCCATGGTCGGGAACTCGCTGACCATGCGGAAGAACTGCTCCTTGGTGATCTTCAGCGCCGTCAGCTTCTCGCGCACCGTGACGGTCGCGGTGCGCGGCACATCCAGCAGGATGGCGATCTCGCCGAAGAAGCCGTTCTTCCTCAGATCCGCCACCTTGTGCGGGCCTGACGGCGTCTCGATGATGATGTCGGCCGAGCCGGTCAGCACGACATACATCGCATCGCCCATGTCGCCCTGCCGGCAGACGTCCTGCCCCGGCGCGAAGGTGATGCGCTCGCTGGTGAAGGCCAGAAGCTTCAGCTTGGTGCCCTCCAGCTTGGAGAACAGCGGTACGCCCTTCAGCAACTCGACTTCCTCGTGGATGCTCATGGTTCGTCCCCTGTGCAATCACCCGGCCGCCAGCAGGTCGGCGTAACTCTTGTCGCCCGACAGCTCCGATGGCGCGCCGCGTGCGGTCATCCGTCCGCCCTGCATGACGATGACTTCATCGAAATGTTCCGCCTGCGCGGTGCGGCTCAAGGTCCACAGCACGCCGCGATCGCCGCGCGCGGCGAGGATCTTGTCCAGCAGCCGCTGCTGCGTCGCAGCATCGAGCACGGCGGTGGGTTCGTTGAGCACCAGCAGGTCGGGCCGCTTGATCAGCGCGCGGGCGATGCCGACCTTCTGGCGCTGGCCGGCCGACAGGCGCTTGCCGGCGACGCCGACATTGTAGTCGAGCCCGACCTCGACCACGGCGTCGCGCAGCTGCAGCCCGTCGAGCACCTCGGTGATCAGATCGCCGATACGATCGGCGCCTTGCGCCTGGCCGTAGACCAGGCGGCCGAACAGGATGTTGTCCTGCAGGGTGGCCGCACCGTTGTAGCTCTCGGCGTCGTAGAACTCGATGTCGGTGGCGTATTCCGTCGGCAGGCCCTGGGCGAAGGCGTGGCGGGCGGCCAGCAGGCGCTGCTCCATCGCTTCGTCGATAAGACCCAGACGATGGCGCGCCTCGATGTAGCGGAAGGGCAGCGCCCGCAGCCTGGCGCGCTCCTCGGGCGACAGGTCGGCGACGGTGCGGCCGCTCAACCGGGTGATCAGGGCGCGGAACTCCGGCAATTCCTCGGCGGTGATGAAGCTGAACTGCTCGAAGAACGGATGGCCCGCCGGCAAGTCGGCGAACAGCTCGACCATGGTGCGGGCGATCTCGACGCCCATCTCGGCCAGCGGCGTGGCGAGGTCGAGGTCGTTCAGCACGCGCCGCATGTAGGGATTGGCGGTGATGTTCTCCGGGTCGAAGGTGCGGCCCACCGGCGTGCCGAACAGCACGTTCTCGGCCACCGACATGTTGCGGTTGTAGCGGCCGCGATCGAACGGCTCGACCAGGCCGGCCAAGGTCGCATCGCTCAGCCGGCTGTGCAGCTCGGCGCGCGCCTTGAGCACCGAGGTGGCGACGGCCTGCCGCTCGGCCGGGTCGATCGTGCCGCGCAGGCCGTAGCGGTAGACGTCGCCGTCGAGCTCGACGACGCGCAGGGCTTCGATGATGTGCCGGTCCATGTCGTCCGGCCCGCTGGCGCCGGCCGCCTCGTAGTCGACCCAGTCGGCGCCGACATCGAGCACCGGGTTGCCGGCACGCTCGGCCTCGCGTTCCTCGATCTCGCGCCGGCGCAGGGCGTCGCCCTCGTATTGCGCCGCACCGCGCGGCCGGAACTTCAGGCCGTAGAGGATGTTGTCGCGGATCGTCACCGGCAGCAGGTAGACGTCCTGCCCGACATAGGACATGCGCGCGCCGGT
This sequence comes from Alphaproteobacteria bacterium, assembly GCA_019239835.1. Taxonomy (GTDB): domain Bacteria; phylum Pseudomonadota; class Alphaproteobacteria; order Reyranellales; family Reyranellaceae; genus JAFAZJ01. Next base: position 6,188 of record JAFAZJ010000258.1, read on the forward strand.
CGTCGCCTCGGGCAGGTTGGCGAGACTCTGCTCGCCGATCACGACCCCGCCGCCGGTCGGCTGCACGACCTTGGCCACGACCTGCGCCAGGACTTCCTTGCCACCGCCGGCGCCGCCCACCACCGCCACCTTGCGCTCGATCGGGAAGCTCAAGGTCACGGCATCGAGGGCGCGCGCGCCGCCTTCCTCGGCCACCACGACACCGTTCAGCTTCACGTCGCCGGCAAAGGGCGCAGCGGCGGCATCGGGCATCGCCTGCAGCTCCGCCGACATCATGCCCTCGGGCTCGAACTGCTCGATGACCTGCTCGTAGCGCTGCTGCATGTCCTGGCGCTGCTGGTCCCAGTCGATCAGCTCCTTCACCGGGCCGGGCAGGTCCTTGTAGGCCAGCAGCACGCCGACCACCGCGCCGACCTGCATGTCGCCGAACAGCACGAAGTAGCCGCCGATCAGGTAGATCAGGAACGGCGTCATCTGCGCCAGCAGGTTGTTGAGGAACTTGGCGGTGAACTTGCGCTGATACAGCTCGAAGCGGATATGGAAGATCCGGCCCAGCCGGCCGACGATATCGGCGCGCTCGTAGTTCGAGGCGGCATGCACGTGCACTTCCTGGTGACCGTCGACCGTCTCGGCGACGCGTCCCGAGAACTGCCGGGCGGTGATCTGGCGCTGCTTGCCGAGCGCGATGATCTTGCGCCGCAGCCGGGGGATGACGAAGGCCTGCACCGCCAGCACGGCGATCACGATCAGCCCCAGCCAGATGTTCTGGAGCATGATGAACAGCAGCGCGGTGGCTGCCTGGCCACCCAGGAAGGCGGGCTGGACATAGGCATCGCCGATGAAGCCGCCCAGCGGCTCGATCTCGTTGTTGATCATGCCGGCCAGCTCGGCCTGCTTGACCTTGCGGAAATGCGAGGGCGGGAACAGCAGGATGCGGTCGTAAAGCTGGTAGCGCAGGCGGCGCAGCATGCGCTCGCCCATGCGGCCCTTCTGGGTGTTGATGGTCTTCTTGAACAGGCCGTTGACGGTGACCATCACCAGGAACAGGCAGCTCATGCCCACCAGGTAGGGCCATTGCTCGAGGTGGAAGCCGTCGAAGATCCGGATATGGCCGGCCTCCGATATGAAGGACGGCAGGGGTATGTCGATGCGCAGGAACGGCAGGGTCTTGGCGGCGCCCTTGAACGATTTGCCCTCGATGCCGTCGTTGACGATGGTCTTGGGGATGTTCAGCGAGGCGAAGTAGAAGACCTGGGCCAGCACGACCAGCCCGATGATGATGAGCTGCTCGGCCCTGCTGTTGCGCCAGACATACTTGAAAAGATTGCTGTCCATGCCCCGGCCGCGGTGACCCTTCTGCCCCCTGAGGCGTCAGCTTACCCCGATTCCCCCTTGGCGGCGAAAGGGGATCGCGGCACGACCTCATGCTGAGGAGGCTGCGCAGCAGCCGTCTCGAAGCATGGGCAACGGGCGCCGAGCAGATTGCCCACCCTTCGAGACGCGCCCGGAGCCTGCGCCGAGCGCAGCGGGGGGGCGCTCCTCAGGGCGAGGCGGGAGGAGCCAAGCTGGACGGGGCGCCGGACCGGCGCTATTGCGGGGGCGCGCCAGCGGAGTGTTCGCCATGTCCCAAGTCCCCGTCACCGTGCTGACCGGCTATCTCGGCGCCGGCAAGACGACCCTGCTCAACCGGATTCTCACGGAAAATCACGGCCGCAAGTACGCCGTGGTGATCAACGAGTTCGGCGAGCTGGGCATCGACAACGACATCGTCGTCGACACCGACGAAGAGATCTTCGAGATGAACAACGGCTGCATCTGTTGCACCGTGCGCGGCGATTTGATCCGCGTCATCGGCGGCCTGATGAAGCGGCCCGGCACGCTGGACGGCATCATCGTCGAGACCACCGGCCTGGCGGACCCTGGCCCGGTGGCGCAGACCTTCTTCCAGGACGACGAAGTACGCAGCCGCACGCGGCTGGACGCGATCGTCACCGTGGTCGACGCGCGCCACTTCCTGCTGCATGTCGATGACGGTGTCGAGGCACGCGAGCAGGCCGCTTTCGCCGACGTGATCCTGCTGAACAAAACTGACCTGGTGACGCCGGAGGAACTGGCGAAGGTCGAGGCGCGGCTGCGGCAGATCAACCCCTACGCCAGGCTGCATCGCACGCAAAAGAGCGCCGTGGCGCTGGCCGAAATCCTCGACCGCCATGCCTTCGACCTGCAGCGCATCCTCGAGATCGAGCCGGACTTCCTGGAGGCCGGCCACGATCACCTGCACGATCACGACCATGAGCATTGCGATGATCCGACCCACGATCATCATCACCACCATCATGATCACGACCACGGCCACCTCGAGAACATCGGCAGCATCTCGCTGACCAGCGACAAGCCGATCGACGATCAGAAGTTCCAGCGCTGGATCTCGACCATCCTGCGCGAGTTCGGCACCGAGATCTTCCGCAGCAAGGGCATTCTCGATATCTCGGGCGCGCCCAAGAAGTACGTCTTCCAGGGCGTGCACATGATGATGGACGGCGACTGGGGCAATCCCTGGAAGGATGGCGAGACGCGCATGAGCAAGCTGGTGTTCATCGGCCGCAAGCTCGACGCCGAGCAGCTCCGGCGCGGCTTCGCGGCCTGCGCCACGCGATGAGCGCACCGGGATTCTCGCAGCAGCTGCCGCCACGACGCCGCGTCGAGACCGGCGCCTGGGTCAGCGGCCTCGCCTACGACCGTGCCGGTCGCACGCTGGGCGTTGCGGGCGGCGACGGCCGCGTCTGGCGCATCGATGCGACGAGCGAGGCGACGACAGCGCCGGCCGAGCCGGCACACAAGGGCGTGGCGCTGTCGATCGTGGCCGATCCTGCCGGTGAGGGTTTCATCAGCGGCGGCGATGACGGACGGCTCCTGCGCCATGCCGATGCGGTGCAGGAGATCGAGACCATCAAGGGCCGCTGGCTGGA
>JAFAZJ010000002.1 GCA_019239835.1 Alphaproteobacteria bacterium
GTCTTGCGGAAGTCGGGGATCTGGCAGACTTCCCACAGCAGGCGCACGCGTTGCACCGAGCGCGCCGCGTCGGCGATATCGCGTTTGTCTGCAAGGTTCTGCAGCGCGATGTGATCCTCGCCCTCGCGCGCCTGTTGCAGCACGACATGCGAGGGCCTCGCATTCAGCGACGACAGCAAGGCGGAGAGCGAGCGGAAGTCGAGGTCGCTGTTGCGCCAGTTGATCACCCGTATCGGATCGAAGCGGTGGTTCTCGATCGCCTCGACAAGCTCGCCGTCGAGCGGCCCGACCTCGGCGGTGGTGCCGAAGCCGCCATCGCTCATGTGGCGGCCGGCGCGGCCGGCGATCTGCGCCAGCTCGTCGGTGCGCAGGATGCGCAGGTTGCGGCCGTCGAACTTGCGCAGCCCTGCGAACCAGACATGGCCGACATCCAGATTCAGGCCCATGCCGATGGCGTCGGTGGCGACGAGGTAATCGACCTCGCCGGCCTCGAACATGCCGACCTGTGCGTTGCGCGTGCGCGGGCTGAGCGCGCCCATCACGACCGCGGTGCCACCGCGCTGACGGCGCACCGTCTCGGCGATGGCGTAGACCTCGCTGATCGAGAAGCCGACGACGGCCGAGCGGCGCGGGATGCGGCTGAGCTTCTTGGTGCCGGCGTATGACAGTTTGGAGAAGCGCGGCCGGGCGATGATCTCGATCGAGGGGATCAGCCGCTGCAGCAGCGGGCGCATGGTGTCGGAACCGAGCACCATGGTCTCCGACAGGCCGCGCGCATGCAGCAGGCGGTCGGTGAAGATGTGGCCGCGCTCGGGGTCGGCCGCCATCTGGATCTCGTCGATGGCGAGGAACTGCACCGGTCGCTCGACCGGCATCGATTCAACAGTGCTGATGAAATACCTGGCATTCGGCGGCTGGATTTTCTCCTCGCCGGTGATCAGCGCCACCTTGCCGGCGCCGACGCGCTTGATGGCGCGGTCGTAATTCTCGCGCGCCAGCAGGCGCAGCGGGAAGCCGATCATGCCCGACTCGTGGCCGAGCAGGCGTTCCATGGCGAGGTGGGTCTTGCCGGTGTTCGTAGGGCCCAGCACCGCCGTCAGGCGGCCCTGCGCGGGCGTCGCGTTCATGGCTCAGGATTCCAAGCGCTGTGGCGAAGCGCAAGCGCCACTGTTAATGGTCGCACGGGAAGAACGGGGTGTTGTGATGAAGGTTTCCGAGGCGGTCCTGTCGCGCCGGTCGATGCGCGTGTTCAAATCCGAGGCCGTGCCGCGCGCCACCGTCGAATGGATCATCGAGACCGCCAACCGCGCGGCATCCAACGGCAATCTGCAACCCTGGAAGCTCTACGTGACCTCGGGCGCGGCGCGCAAGCGTCTGTCGGCGGCGATCCAGACGGCGATCGACGCGCAGGAGCCCGACACGCGCGAGTACGACGTCTATCCCAAGGTCTTCCGACCGGTCTACGACACGCGCCGCAAGACCGTGGGCAAGCAGCTCTACACGTTGCTCAACGTGCCGCGCGGCGACAGCGCCGGCATGGAGAAGCAGTTCCGCAAGAACTACGATTTCTTCGATGCGCCGGTCGGCATGATCCTGTGCATCGAGCGCGACATGGGCGACGGCCAGTGGATCGACTGCGGCATCTTCCTCGATCAGCTCATGTTGCTGGCGCGCGAGAAGGGCTTGCACACCTGCCCGCAAGCCGCCTTCGGCCGCTATCAGACCGTCGTGCGTCGCGAGCTCGGCATTCCCGAGGACCAGATCGTGCTGTGCGGCCTGGCGCTGGGTCACGCCGACGAGAACGAGCCGCCCAACAACCTGATCGCCGAACGCGCGCCGCTGGGCGATTTCACCAAGTGGTTTGAGTAACGCGCTCTGTCATTCCAAGCGGAGCGAGGAATCTTTATCTGCCAGCCTGAAAGATCCCTCGCTGCGCTCGGGATGACAGGGGAGGGTCAAACCAGCTTCACCCAGTCCTTCACCCAGACGAGCGCATCCTCGTCGGGTAACGGCTGCGTCGAAGCGTCGACCTCGAGGCGCTCGCCGATGCGGTGAGCGCCCAATTCGGCGAGGCGCTTGTCCATCTGCTTGCCGCCACCGCAGAACGTGTCCTGGTAGGTCATGTCGCCCAGCGCGATCACGCCGTAGCGCAGCGCCGACAGGTCGGGCTTGTCGCGGCCCAGCGCCTCGTGCAGCGGGAACATGTTGCTGGGAATGTCGCCCGAGCCATGCGTCGCGCAGACGAACAGTAGCGTGTCGTGGCCGGCGAAGTCCGCCACCGTGGCCGCCTTGTCGGTGATCGTCACGTCGTGGCCGGCGCCGGCGAGCTCGGGCTCGATCGACTCCGCCACCATCTGCGCGTTGCCCGATTCGGTGCCGATCAGGATCAGGATGTTCGACATGGTCATCTAATTCGGTATCCCAGTACCGAATTAGCCAAATCACGCGCCCGGCGCAAGGGTCCAAGCGGTCGCAGCGCGGAACCGGTGGTTTCACCGCTCCCGGCGGTCATGCCACTCTCCGCGGCCAAAGGAGAAACTCCATGGCCTACGAAGCCCTGACCTATGCGCTGGCCGATGGCGTCGCGACCATCACCTTGAACCGGCCGGAGCGGCTCAACGCGCTCAATCCCAAGCTGGTCGAGGAGCTGATCGCCGCCCTGGGCCAGGCCGGCGCCGATCCTGCCGTGCGCGCGGTGATCATGACCGGCGCTGGGCGCGGCTTCTGCGCCGGCGCGGACATTGCGCCCAGCAAGGATGGTCCGCTGGCCGGCAATGCGCAGCAGCGGCCGGATCCGGGGCCAGGCATGGATCGCTTGTTCAACCCGCTGATCCGTTCGGTACGCCGGCTGCAGAAGCCGGTCGTCGGCGCGATCAATGGTGTGGCGGCCGGCGGCGGCGCCGGCCTGGCAATGTCCTGCGACATCATCCTGGCGGCGCGCTCGGCGCGCTTCGACCAGGCCTTCGTGCGCATCGCGCTGGTGCCTGATATGGGCTGCACCTGGTTCCTGCCGCGCCTGGTCGGCGAAGGAAAGGCCAAGGCGCTGGCCATGCTCGGCGAACCCGTGATGGCCGAGGACGCCGAGCGCATGGGCATGGTGTGGAAGGTCTACGACGATGCGCAGCTGATGGACGAGGCGCGCAAGCTGGCGCTGAAGCTCGCTGCGGGTCCGACCAACACCTATGCCGCGATCAAGCGCGCCTACGAGCAGTCGGCGGCCCACTCGCTCGACCAGCAGCTCGACGCCGAGCGCGACCTGCAGCGCCGTTGCGCCGCCAGCGAGGATCACATCGAAGGCGTCACGGCCTTCCGCGAAAAGCGCGCGCCGAAATTCGCCGGCCGCTGATCAGCGTAGGAGTAGGGGAGAGAACGCCATGCAGACCAACACCATCGAGCCGAAGTTCAAGGAACTCACGTCGGGCCTGAAGTTCCCCGAAGGCCCTATCGCGATGGCCGATGGATCGGTGATCCTGGTCGAGATCGCGCGTCAGACGCTCACGCGCATCACGCCCGACGGCAAGAATCACGTCGTCGCCAATCTCGGCGGCGGACCCAACGGCGCGGCGATGGGTCCTGATGGCAAGATCTATGTGACCAACAACGGCGGCTTCAACTGGATCGAGCGGCCCGACGGCCGCCTGTTCCCCGGCACGCAGCCGGCCGACTACAAGAGCGGCTCGATCCAGGTGGTCGATCCGGAAACCGGCAAATTCGAGACGCTCTACGATTCATGCGACGGCCGCCGGCTCAACGGCCCCAACGATCTCGTCTTCGACAGCTCGGGCGGCTTCTGGTTCACCGATCTCGGCAAGACGCGCGAGCGCGACAACGACCGCGGTGTCGTCTACTACGCCAAGGCTGACGGCTCGAAGATCGAGGAGAAGATCTTCCCGCTCGAGCGGCCCAATGGCTGCGGCCTGTCGCCCGACGACAAGACGCTCTACGTCGTCGAGACGCCGACGGCGCGCTGCTGGTCGTTCAAGCTCTCCGGCCCGGGCGAGATCGAATCGGCCAACGGCCCGTATCGCGGCGAGAAGGGCCGCGTGGTCGCGGGTCTGGGCGGCTACCAGATGTTCGACTCGCTGGCGGTCGACAGCGCCGGCCATATCTGCGTCGCTACCCTGATCACCGGCGCCGTCTCCGACATCTGGCCCGACGGCAGCCGCGTCGATCAGTTCAAGCTGCCCGACCCTATGGTCACCAACGTCTGCTTCGGCGGCAAGGACCTGCGCACGGCCTACGCCACGCTGTCGATGACCGGCAAGCTGGTGAGCTTCGAATGGCCGCGTGCCGGCCATCCGCTGAAGCATCTGAATCGGCCTTAGTCCAATCCCGTCATCCTGGGCGAAGCGAAGGATCTTTCCGCAAAGATCCCTCGCTGCGCTCGGGATGACAGAGATTTAGCCCTTCGCCAGTCTCTTAACTTCACCCGACGCGACGATGGTGCCGTCGGCGTAGGCTTCGTGGTTGGCGTCGACGTCTTCGAGGCGGTAGCGGTAGTTCACCATCATGCCGCAGCCCTGGCGCAGGCCGTTGGGCGAGGCATCGCCCAGCCAGTTCAAGCGCTCGACGCGCGCGCCGTTGCTGAGGTGGAAGTGGGCGACGCGATCCAGCGCGCGGCCGTCCTTGCTGCCGATCAGGTAACGCGCGCAGAGCCGCGTCAGAACCGGCTTGAGTGCGATCTCGGCCGCGGGTTGCTTGGTCCAGTCGCCGTTCACCAGGCGCGTGATCGCGCCCGCGCCGCGCGGCAGGTCAGGGGCGTCGGCGGGCGGCGGCGAGACCGAGGCGAGGTGGTCGATCTCGTCTTGCGACAGCAGCTTGTCGCCCTCGGCCTCCAGGGTTTTGAGCAGCCAGGAGCGGAAGCCGGGGATCGGCGAGAGCGTGGCGAAGTTCTTGATGTTGGGCAGGTCGCGCTTGAGCTCGGCGGCGACGCGCTTGATCAGGAAGTTGCCGAAGCTGACGCCGGCCAGGCCTTCCTGGCAGTTGGAGATCGAATAGAAGATCGCCGTGTTGGCATCTTCGGGATCGCGCGTCGGTGCCTTCTCGTCGAGCAGGCGATGGACGTCGCCGGCCATGCCGTCGACCAGCGCCACCTCGACAAAGATCAGCGGCTCGTCAGGCATGCGCGGATGGAAGAAGGCGAAGCAGCGCCGGTCGGAATCGAGCCGGTTCTTCAGGTCGCTCCACGAGTGGATAGCGTGTACGGCTTCGTACGTGATCAGCTTCTCCAGCAGTGCGGCCGGCGTGCGCCAGTCGATGCGGCGCAAATCGAGGAAGCCGACATCGAACCAGATCGCCAGCAGGCGGCGCAGATCGTCAGCCAGCCGCGCCACGGCAGGCTCGCCCCGGCCCAGCTTGAGCAGCTCGGCGCGCAAGTCGACGATGAACTTCACGCCCTCCGGCAGGCCGTTGAACAGCGCCAGCAGCTGCGTCGCCGGCGTCTCCAGCGCCTCGCGCAATTCGGCCTCGGCCTTGGCGCGCGCCTTGTCGTCGGTGGCCTCCTGCCAGCGCGCCACGGTCGTGGCCAAGGCCTCGCGGTCGAGGCCGTAGTCGCGCGCTAGGATCAACAGGAAGCGGCGGCGACCTTCCTGTGACAGCGTCAGGTAGGCGCGGCCCAGCTCGGCGGCGCGGATGCGGGCGGCAGTTTCGCCGCCTGGTCCGGACAGGCAGGCATCGATGCGCGCCTTCAGGCGCGGCAGGTCGTCTTCCGGCAGGTCGGGTCGCAGCGGTGCGCCAACGGCTTCGCGCGCGCCGGTCGCGACGTCCCTGAACGTGCGCGACATCCGATCCAGGGCACGATCGACGAGGCCGGTGAAAGCCATGGGTTTGATCCCTCCTGCGCGCCGGTGACGCTGCTGCCATACTATGGCCGCGACGTGACGACGACACGATGTGGGCGACCGCGACGCTGTTCACAAGGAGGCGAGCAAGGAGCGCGCCATCGCAGCGCATGGCGGCCCCCGCGAAAGCGCTGCCAAATCGCCTTCGACTCCGGCGAGGGCCGGTGATATCGGGGCAGGATCGCGACAGAGCCGGACCACCGGGAGCGAGATCATGACAGACGCTTTCATCTGCGACGCCGTTCGTACTCCTATCGGCCGTTACAACGGCGCGTTGTCCTCCGTGAGGGTCGACGATCTGGCGGCGTTGCCGATCAAGGCGTTGATGGAACGAAATACCGACGTCGACTGGGGCGCGGTCGACGACGTGATCTACGGCTGCGTCAACCAGGCCGGCGAGGACAACCGCAACGTCGCGCGGATGGCCGGGCTGCTGGCCGGCCTGCCGGTCGAGGTCGCGGGCGCCACGGTGAACCGCCTGTGTGGTTCGGGCATGGAAGCCACCGGCATGGCGGCGCGTGCCATCCGGCTGGGTGAGGCGCAGGTGATGGTTGCCGGCGGCGTCGAGGGCATGACCCGCTCTCCCTACGTGATGGGCAAGCCGCAATCGGCTTTCGACCGCGGCATGAAGATGGAAGACACCGTGCTCGGCTGGCGCTTCGTCAATCCGGCGATGGTCAAGCGCTACGGCGTCGACGCCATGGGCCAGACGGCCGAGAACGTGGCGCAGGAGCACCAGATCAGCCGCGTCGATCAGGACGCTTTCGCCTATCGCAGCCAGCAGCGCTGCAAGAAGGCGACCGAAAAGGGCTTCTTCAAGAAGGAGCTGATCGCAGTCACGGTGAAGAACGGCAAGACGGAGAAGGTCGTCGACACCGACGAGCATCCGCGCTTCGACACCACCATGGAAGGCCTGAGCAAGCTGCCGGCTGCCTTCCGCGAGGGCGGCTCGGTGACCGCCGGCAACTCCTCGGGCATCAACGACGCCGCTGCCGCCATCCTCGTCGCCTCGGAGAAGGCGGCGAAAGAATACAATCTGAAGCCGCGCGGGCGGATCCTTGCCACGGCCTCGGCGGGCGTGCCGCCGCGCGTCATGGGCATTGGCCCGGTGCCGGCCAGCCGCAAGGCGCTGCAGATCGCCGGCCTGAAGATCACCGACATGGATGTCGTCGAGCTCAACGAGGCGTTCGCCGCCCAGGGTCTGGCGGTGATGCGCCAGCTCGGCTTGGCTGACGATGCCTGCCACGTGAACCCGAACGGCGGCGCGATCGCCATCGGCCATCCGCTGGGCGCCAGCGGCGCGCGGCTGATCATGACCGCGCTCAACCAGCTCGAGGAGACGAGCGGCCGCTATGCGCTGTGCACCATGTGCATCGGCGTCGGCCAGGGCATCGCCATGGTGATCGAGCGCGTCTGAGCGTAGCGAACTCCCTCTCCCGTCTCGCGGGAGAGCGCCGGGATGTAGCCGGCCAACTCCGGGGCGCCGCAAGGCGCCCCTTTTCATTCAAGCTGTCATTCCGAGCGCAGCGAGGAATCTTTGCTTGGCAGAAAGATCCCTCGCTGTCGCTCGGGATGACAGTCGGGCCATTCACGCCCGCTTGATCATCGCCGTCATCACACCGGCGCCGATCAGCACGCCGCCGCCGACACGGTTGACCGCGCGGCGCACCGCGGGTCTGCGGATCACGCCACGCGCGCGACCGGCGAGCAGGGCGTAGAGGCTGGCGTTCAGCGCCGCCAGGCTCACGAAGGTGACGATCAGCAGCGCCGCCTGCGGCGCGATCGGCGCCGTGGCATCCATGAACTGCGGCACGAAGGCGACAAAGAACAGGATGCTCTTGGGATTGAGCGCGGTGACGGCGTAGGCGTGCGCCATCATCGTCCAGGCCGGCCGGCGCTCGATCGCCGCGTCGGCTTCTTCGCCCACCGGCGCGCGCCACAGCTTGACGCCCAGCCACACGAGATAGGCCGCGCCGATCCATTTCAGCACGGTGAAGAGCTCGGCCGAGGCGGCGAGCAGGGCGCCGACGCCCAGCAGGGACAAGGTCATCGCGGTGAAGTCGCCCAGCGCCACGCCGGCGACGATCGCCAGCGCCGCACGCCGTCCTTCGCCCAGGGCGTAGCCGATCACCAGCGCCACCGTGGGGCCCGGGATGATCAGCACCAGCATCGCTGCCGCGCAGAAGGCCAGCCACAACTCGAACGACATTGCCCGCTCCTATCGATGATACCGGCACTCAAGACAGCGACTTCGCTTGCCGTCAATCGGCACCTCGGCCAAGGTCGCGGCGATCGTCATGACCAACTCAGCTCCCTCCATCGCCGTCGTTGGTGCCGGGCCATCGGGCTTCTACGCCGTCGATGCGTTGACCCGCGCGCGACCGGATGCGCGCATCGACATCATCGATCGGCTACCGACGCCGTTCGGCCTGGCGCGCTACGGCGTGGCGCCCGATCACCAGGGCACCAAGGGCGTGACGCGCCAGTTCGATCGGCTGCTGGCCAAGCCGGGCGTGCGCTTCATCGGTGGCGTCGAGCTGGGGCGCGACGTGTCGCTCGACGAGTTGCGGACGACCTATGACGCCGTGTTGATCGCCACCGGCTGCGGCCGCGACCGCAAGCTCGGCATCCCCGGCGAGGATCTCGCAGGCGTCATGGGCTCGATGCGCTTCGTCGACTGGTTCAACGCCCATCCCGATGCCGTCGATCTCACCGCGACGATCGCCGAGGCGCGCCATGTCGCGGTGATCGGCAACGGCAACGTCGCCATCGACGTCGCGCGCGTCTTCGCCAAGACCGCCGACGAGATGGCCAAGTCCGACATCGACCCGCGCGCCCAGGCCGCCATCGCCGCCATGCCACTGGAGACGGTGACGCTCTATGGCCGACGCGGGCCGGCCGAAGCCAGCTTCACCATCAACGAGCTCAACGAGATGGGCCGCCTGGCGCGCGCCGTGGCGCTGGTCGATGCAGCGCACGTCACTGACGTCACCGCGCCCGACAGCGATCCGACACCCGAGCGCCTGCGCAAGCAGAAGAACATCGAAGCCTTTCGTGGCTTCTCGGCGAATGCGCCGGGCGCGAAGCCGGTGGCGCTCGGCTTCCGCTTTCACCGCGCGCCGCTGGTATTGGGCGGCGAGAACGGTCGCGTCGTCAGCATCAACTTCGCCGACGGTTCCTACGCGCCCGCCGATCTGGTGATCACCTGCATCGGCTACGACGCGATCCTGGCCG
>JAFAZJ010000036.1 GCA_019239835.1 Alphaproteobacteria bacterium
GCGGCGCTCCTTGCCGATGCTCCACAGCAGCCCGGCTTCGATCGGCGTGGTCGTGGTGTCGATGTCGTGACCGTAGAGGCAAAGCCCGGCTTCGAGACGCAGCGAGTCACGGGCGCCCAGGCCGATCGGCTTGACTTCATCGTTGCCGAGCAGCAGTCGCGCGACGTGCACAGCGGAGTCGGCCGGCGTGGCGATCTCGTAGCCGTCGCAACCGGTGTAGCCGGAACGGGTGACGTAGCATTCGACGCCATCGATGCGCAGGAAGGCGCCGGTCATGAAGGTCATGGTGCGCGCCTGCGCAGCGTAGCGGCTCAGCACATCGACTGCCTTGGGCCCCTGCAATGCCAGCAGGCCGCGCGCGAACATCTGCTCGATCTCGACGCGATCGCTGATGCTCTTCCTGATATGCGCGAGGTCGTCGTGCTTGCAGCCGGCATTGACCACCAGCAGCAGGTGATCGCCGGTGCTGGTCACCATCAGATCGTCGAGGATGCCGCCGCTGTCGTTGGTGAGCTGCGTGTAGCGCATCTGCCCGGGCTTCAAACCGCGGATGTCACCGGGCACCAGCGACTCCACCGCGCCGACGAGATCCTGGCCCGGCTTCGCGGTGAGCCTGATCTGGCCCATGTGCGAGACGTCGAACAGACCGCAGCTGGCTCGCGTGTGCAGATGCTCGCCCAGCACGCCCAGCGGATACTGCACCGGCATGTCGTAGCCGGCGAAAGGCACGATCTTGGCACCGAGCTCGCGGTGCAGATCGTAAAGCGGCGTGCGCTGGAGGGGAGCAGACGAGGGAGCGTCGGTCACCGGTCACCTTTCAGAATCGGCACGCGCGACGCCTGATGGCATCGCCCGCGCCCCCTCTGTCCGGGTGACCTGAAAGATTGGCCGGGGTGCGTTGACCGCGCCGCCGACTTACCTCGTCGGTGGGCCGAGCCACGCTTGCGCGCGCCCGACCACTTTCCAGAGTGCCATCCCCCCACGGTCCTTTGTGCCTGAGAGTTTCCGGGGCGGTTGCTCCTTCGGCGGCGTCCTCGCCTCGGCGAAAACGCTCTCTCCCATGGGGATCATCTGGCGCCGGGCACCATAGCGACGGGTCCCAGCGGGAGCAACGTCCGCGCGCCGGTGGAAAAGAGCCCTTGAAATTATATTGAACATGGTTCATATCTTTATGAACATTGTTTAATTTAGAGACCACCATGCTGGACCGATTGTGGACATTGATGCGGGCACGCGCCCATTCCGCCGGTGAGGCGATCACCGACGTGCATGCCCTGGACATTCTCGAGCAGCAGATCCGCGACGCCGCCGATGGCGTGCGCGAAGCGGCGCGCCAGCTCGCGAGCCTGATGGCGCGTGAAGTGCAGGACCGCCGTGCGCTGGACGCGGCAAAGATGCGACTGGCGGAGCACGAACGCTACGCGCTGACAGCCCTGGCACGCGGCGAGGAGACTCTGGCACGCGATCTCGCCGCTTCGATCGGCGGTGCCGAGCGAGAGCGCGACCAGCTCACGACCCGCGTGGCCGAAACGGTGGCCGCCATCACCCGGCTGCGCAGCACCATCGCCACGGCCGAGCAGCGCATCGCCACCTTGCGACGCGAGCTGGCGGCAGCGCGCGCACGCGCTGCCCTGCGTCGCACCAACAGCCGCATCGCGCAGCGCTGCGACGGTGCCGCCTCGGCGCTCGATCAGGCGGAACAAACGCTCGCGCGCATCCGCGAGCGCGACACGGACTGCGCCGACTATGAGGCTGCGGCGGAAGTCCTGCGCCGAGAAGCCGATGGGACGACCTTGCGCGAAAACCTGTACGCCGCCGGCATCGCCGATCCGCCGGCCTATTCGGTCGACGCCGTCCTGCTGCGGCTGCGCGCGATCCAATCGCCGCCCATTGCCGCGACCTGATCATCGCTCCCTGGGAGAATCGTCATGCAAACGCCATCGACCTGGTGGATCGCCTACTGCTTCATTTCGTTCATCGTCTCGCTGGTCATGACGTTGGGCGGGATCTGGTATCTCGAGGTGCCGCGGTGGACCGCCGGCTATTTCCTGATGGCGGCGCTGCTGTTGATCGCCTCCTGCTTCTCGCTCGCCAAGACGCTGCGCGACCAGCATGAAGCGCGCCGCTTGGTGCACCGACTCGACGACGCCAAGACCGAACAGCTGCTGCGCCAGTACGACACCTGAGTGGTATTTACAGAAGGGGTGCTCTCATTCGACGGATGTTGCGGATTGGGCAGTCAATCGCTTTTCGTTGCCAAAAGTGATCGTAAAAAAACCCACATTACCATATATGGTGCATCTTGCCTGCTGATACATCTATATGTGGACACGGTGGACCAGTTTCGCCTTTCCACACCCGGCGCTCGGAAGTAAACTCTTCGTAATGGGGAAGGCAGACGACACCAAGCGGCGCGTGGAGCGTGCAGCGTTGACGTTGTTCATGGCGCGCGGCGTGGCGGAAACCACGACCCGCGAGATCGCCATGGCGGCATCGGTCGCCGAAGGCACGATCTACCGCTACTTCCCTTCCAAAGACGCGCTCGCGCTTGATCTCTTCACACGGCACCACGTGGCGCTGGCCGACGCGCTGCTGCAGGCCCATCAGCCGCACAAGAAGCTCAAGCAGAAGACCGAAGCGATCGTGCGCTGCTATTGCGAGTGGGCCGACGCCGACTGGACGGTCTTCGCCTATCACCTGCTGACGCAGCACCACTTCCTCGCCAGCCTCTCGGAAGATCTGCCCAACCCGGTCGACGTGGTGCGCGATGTGATCGCCCAGTCGATGGCCGCGGGCGAGATCGCCAAGCGCGACCTCGACGGCATGACCGCCGCCGTGGTCGGCATTGTGCTGCAGGCCGCCGTGTTCAAGGTCTATGGCCGCATCAACGGCCCGCTGTCGGACCACGCGCCGCTGTTCGTCGACTCCGCTTGGGCGGTGCTGGCCGGTCCCAAGTCCTGAGCGTTACCGGCGCGCGGTGCCGCGCCGATTGAACTCGACCTCGTCGGGCGTCATCACGAATCCCACCGCGATCTGATAGCCGCCGCCCGTGTTCGGGCTGGAGAGCGGGATGCGCTGGCTGAGCTCTTCCTTGCTCTGCAGCTTGGTGCGATTGCCGGTGAACTGGAAATCGGCATTGAACGTGCGCCGGGTCAGGATCTGGTGCTGCGGATCGATGATGGCGACGAAATACTCCAGCGCCACCTTGCGGTCGGGCGTCGCCTTCGCCAAGGCCGGCCCCTCGGCGACGCGGACCTCGAAGGCGATGTCGACATCGACGCGCTCGCGCCGCGTGCCGCAGGTGACGGCGATGTCGCTCAGCGACGCCTGCACGAGGGTGTCGGTGGCGTCGCGGCCGCGGCCGGGCTTGAAGCGCGTCAGGCTCGCGGCATCCTGCACGCGCAGCGCCTTGGGGCAGAGCTGCGCCGCGGTGACGCGTTCGGTCTGCGACGGGCCACAGGCGGCAACGACGGCACCGAGCGCCAGCGCCGCCGGCAGGAGAAGACGCGAAAGCATGGAGATCACCGCAGCAAGCCGAAAGACGGTGTCGTCATACCGTCTTGTGGGTGCCGTCGCACAGGGGAGAATTCTTCGTCGCCTTGCACATGCAGAGCCAATGGTCGCCATCCTTCTGCGCCGTGTATTTCAGCGGCGTCATGCCGACGGCCTTGTGCGAGCCGTCGCAGAAGGGCTGCTTGGCCGAGCGCCCGCAGGCGCACCACCAGTAATCCTTGCCCGCTTCGAGAGTGACTTTGCTCGGCACCTTGGCGGCTGGTACAGCACTGGTCATGGGTTACATCCTTTGCCAGGGGGCGCTTTGACAGGGTCACTTCTACTGCGCCATAGGTGCGATCCTAGGGATTGCCCATGAGCCTCGTCCAGCCCCCTCCCGACCGCCAGCGGCCGCAGCTGACCCTGCTGCTGGCCAGCCCGCGCGGCTTCTGCGCCGGCGTCGACCGCGCCATCCAGATCGTCGAGCGCGCGCTGGAGAAGTACGGGCGGCCGGTCTATGTGCGCCACGAGATCGTCCACAATCGCTTCGTGGTCGAGAATCTCGAGGCCAAGGGCGCGGTGTTCGTCGACGAGCTCGATGCGGTGCCCGACGACCGCCCGGTGGTCTTCAGCGCGCACGGCGTGCCCAAGTCCGTGCCGGCCGAAGCGCAGCGCCGCACCCTGCTTTATGTCGACGCCACCTGCCCGCTGGTCTCCAAGGTGCATCGCGAGTCCGAGCGCCATCATGCCGCGGGCCGCACCATCCTGCTGATCGGCCATCGCGGCCATCCCGAGGTGATCGGCACGATGGGGCAATTGCCCGAGGGCGCGGTGATCCTGGTCGAGGACGCCGCCCAGGCCGAGACGGTGCAGGTGCCCGACGCCGAGAACCTCGCCTTCGCGACCCAGACCACGCTGTCGGTCGACGACACGGCCGGCATCGTCGCCGTCCTGCAGCGCCGTTTCCCGAGCATGCAGGGGCCGAAGATCGAGGACATCTGCTACGCCACCACCAATCGGCAGGCGGCGGTGAAGGCGATCGCGCCGCGCTGCGAGGCGCTGGTGGTGATCGGTGCGCCGAACTCCTCGAACTCGATGCGCCTGGTCGAAGTGGCCAAGACCTATGGCTGCCCCAAGGCGACCTTGATCCGCCGCGCCGCCGATCTCGACTGGGATTGGCTCAACGGCGTGTCGCGGTTGGGCGTCACCGCCGGTGCGTCGGCGCCCGAGGTTCTGGTCGACGAGCTGATCGCCGCCTGCCGCGCGCGCTTCGACGTCACGATCGAGGAAGTGCGCGTGACCGAGGAAAGCGTGGTGTTCAAGCTGCCGCGCGCATTGGTGGCTTGATGGCGGTCTATACGGAAGTTTCCGACGAGGACATGGATGGGTTCCTCGCCCAGTACGACATCGGCCACGCCACCTCGCTGAAGGGCATCGCCGAGGGCGTCGAGAATTCGAACTACGTGCTGACCACCGAGCGCGGCACATACATGCTGACGCTCTATGAGAAGCGTGTCGATCCTAGGGACCTACCGTTCTTCCTCGGGCTGATGGAGCACCTCGCCGCGCGCGGCATCCCCTGCCCGACGCCGATCCACGGTCGCGACGGCCAGGCGCTGCGCAGCATCGCCGGGCGGCCGGCGGCGATGGTGACGTTTCTTACCGGCCTGTGGCCGCGCCGCATCGAGGCCGCGCATTGCGGGCCGATCGGCGAAGCGATGGCGAAGCTCCACCTCGCCGGCGAAGGCTTCAAGCTGCGGCGGCCCAATGCGCTGTCGGTGCCGGGCTGGCGACCGCTCTACGACGGCAGCAAGGCGCGCGCGCACGAGGTCATGCCCGGCCTGGCCGAGGAACTTGGCACTGAGCTCGAATTCTTCGACCGCAACTGGCCGCGCGACTTGCCCGAGGGCGTGATCCACGCCGACCTGTTTCAGGACAACGTCTTCTTCCTGGACGGCAAGCTCAGCGGCATCTTCGACTTCTACTTCGCCTGCAACGATCTGCTGGCCTACGACGTCGCCATCTGCCTCAACGCCTGGTGCTTCGAGCCCGACCGCAGCTTCAACGTCACCAAGGCACGCGCTTTGCTCGCCGGCTACCAGCGCGTGCGCCCGCTGAGCCAGGCCGAGCGCGACGCCCTGCCGACACTGGCGCGCGGCTCGGCGCTGCGCTTTCTGCTGACGCGTCTCTACGACTGGCTGCATACGCCAGCCGGCGCGCTGGTGAAGCGCAAGGATCCGCTGGAGTACCTCGCGCGCCTGCGCTTCCACCGCAACGTCGGCTCGGCCTCGGGATACGGGCTGTGAGCGGCGACGACATCGTCGACATCTTCACCGACGGCGCCTGCAGCGGGAATCCCGGGCCGGGCGGCTGGGGTGCGCTGTTGCGCAAGGGCACAGTCGAGAAGGAAATCTTTGGCGGCGAGGCAGCGACCACCAACAACCGCATGGAGATGATGGCGGCGATCCAGGCGCTCGAGGCACTGAAGCGGCCGACCACCGTGCGCCTGCATACCGACAGCGCCTATCTGCGCGATGGCATCACCAAGTGGATCCATGGCTGGAAGCGCAACGGCTGGAAGACGGCCGACAAGAAGCCGGTGAAGAACGAGGATCTGTGGAAACGGCTGGAGATCGCGATGAAGCCGCATCGCGTCGAATGGCTGTGGGTGAAGGGCCATTCCGGCCATCCCGAGAACGAGCGCGTCGACGCGCTCGCCCGTGCGGAGATCCGCAAGCTAGGGGAAGCGCAGTAACCGCCGCGACATCATGCCGATACGGCGCGGACGCCAATGCTCGTCGAGTTCAGGCCCTGCGAGACCAGCTTCCCGCCCTTGTATGCCGGCCGCTCCATCGTCCACTTCTCGGTCGCGATCAGGCTTGTGCCAGCCGGTTGCGTCCGCGCCGACAACGTCGGCCTGACGTAGCTAGCATCGGCTCCGACAAGCGATTGCTGGCGCATACCTACTGTCGCTTCCGCCTTTGGATCGGCACGAAATACGTACTGGGACGTCTGCGGGCCCTCGGAATCCACGGAGCATATCGGCCCCATTGCCGAGATCGTCGATTCACTGACGATCGCGCGACGGACCCGCTTGCCCTCCTCGATCCTGACGTCGTCGATACTGTCGATGATCGCGATATGGCCTTCGCCCAGCCACACGATGACATCGAGCGCCTGGAATTCGTCGATCGACTTGCGCTTGGTGACCGATATCGACATCGACTTGTCGCCGCTGCGGAAGGACCCGGCTGGCGTGTTCATGCGTGTCGTGAGCGGCATGTTGAAGAACGAGGTCACGAAGCCGCTGCAGTCCACGCCGGCTTGCTTGTCGCAATAATCCTGGAGGTCTGCTTGCGTCGAGCCGGCAAGGCCCAAAGTCTGGGCGGCGACAAGAACTCGGGCGATCTCCCCCGGAGTGGCCTTTCCATCGAAGAAGGCCAGCACTTCCATGTTCGAGACACCGAGCGCCGAGGCCGATTTTCGCGCCTGGTCGAATTTCTCCTTCCCGGCGCCGCCATCGCTCGTGCGGGTGCCGCGGCCTCCCGACAATTTGGTCTTGCCATCGACGATGATGTATTTCCGGACCGACACGGTCGCCATGCCACCGTTGGTCAACGGCACCCGGATCGAGTGATATGCCTCCACCAAAGCGCGAGGCGAGAAGTAGCAGACATCCCCCGTCATCGACGCAGCGGCGATGCTCATGCTGTTCCCCTTTCGGCAGACGATGCCCTATGCGTTCAACGAGGCCCACGACGCATCAAACCGGACTCTATTGTCGCGCGTATAGGCGACGAAGTCGACTCCACTTACGGTTGACGTGAGCTCCGAGACCATGCTCCACAACGTCTCGCGCATCAGCGAGGCGCATCGCATCGTATCGTATCGACGCTGCAGCAACGCATCGGGTGGCCTGCCGAAATAGGCTTCCAGCAGAGCGCGCTCCTGTGCGGCGTCGAAGCCGTTGTTCGATGCCAGGCCGCCGAGATCGAACAGCGGCGTGTTGAAGCCGGCGTAGTCCCAGTCGATCAGCCACAGGCGCTTGCCATCGTCGAGCAGGTTCGACGCCAGCAAATCGTTGTGGCCAAAGACGAGATCGATGGGACCTACGACCGATTCGAGCAGCGCGGCGCGATCCGCCCAGGGCGCGACCTCCTGGACGTAGCGTGAGCCGCCGTCGCGCAGGGTCGCCAGGTAGTCGCGCACCACGTGGAAGACGTTGAACGACAGGACCGGTCCGCGCAGGAAACGCGGGATGTCGCGGTGGCAGCGGCGGATCAGGTCAACGATCGGCACAAGGCGTGCGGGATCGCGGATGTCCTCGGGCGTCAGTGTGCGGGCCTCGATATAGTCGAGAACGGTCACACCGGGCTCGGCATAGACCACTGCCGGCGATAGACCGGCGGCATGCGCGGCGCGCGAGGCGGCGAGCTCGTTGAAGCGCAGCACGCCGTGTAGCGGGATGTCTTCGCCGAGGCGCACGACGCGGCGATGGCCGCCATCCTTGACCAGGAAATTGCGGTTGGTCATGCCGCCGGTCAGCGGCGCGATCTCGACGCGCCCGTGCCAGCAGGGCAGCGCCGCGATGCGGTCGGCCTCAAGCAACAGGGGCGGCTCGTCGCCGGGCCGCCCCTGCTCGTCGGACATTGTCAGGACGCTCTAGAGCGCCTTGAGCACGGCGTCGCCGCTCGACACATCGAAGGCGCCGGGCTTCTCGACGTTCAGCGTCTTCACGACGCCGTCGTCGACCACCATGGCGTAACGCTGCGAGCGCTTGCCCATGCCGAAGCCGGAAGCGTCGAAGGTCAAGCCGAGCGCTTCGGAGAACTCGCCGTTGCCGTCGGCCAGCATGCGCACCTTGCCCTCGGCCTTCTGGTCCTTGCCCCAGGCCTCCATGACGAAGGCATCGTTGACCGAGACGCAGACGATCTCGCTGATGCCCTTGCCCTTGAGCGCGTCGTGGTTGTTGACGAAGCTCGGCACGTGCTTGGCCGAGCAGGTCGGCGTGAAGGCGCCGGGCAGCGCGAACAGCGCCACCTTCTTGCCCTTGAACAAATCGTCCGTGGTGACGGGCTTGACGCCCTCGGCTGTCTTCTCGCGCAGCGTGGCGCTGGGGATACGGTCGCCTACCTTGATCATCTCGGTCTCTCCTCGGAGCACATCGGCCCTCACCGCTCCATCTTACCGGGGCGGCGAAGGCCGATGCCACCCCGTCAGAGACCCTTCAGAACGGCCTCGGCGCTCGAGACGTCGAAGGCGCCCGGCGCCTCGACATTGAGCTGCTTGATCACCCCGTCCTCGACCACCATGGCGTAGCGCTGCGAGCGCTTGCCCAGGCCGTTTCGGGTGGCGTCTAGCGTCAGCCCCATCTTCTCGGTGAACTCGCCATTGCCGTCAGCCAGCATCATCACCTTGTCGCCGGTACCCGAGGCCTTGCCCCAGGCGCCCATGACGAACGCGTCGTTGACGGAGATGCAGGCGATTGTGTCGATGCCCTTGGCTTTGATTGCGTCGTGGTTGGCCAGAAAACCTGGCACATGCTTTGCGCTTCAGGTGGGGGTGAACGCGCCGGGAAGCGCGAAGGCCACCACTTTCTTGCCCGGTGCGAAGAGCTCCTCGGTCGAGATCGTCTTGGGCCCTTCCGGGCTCAGATATCTCAACGTCGCGCTCGGCACCTTGTCGCCGACCTTGACCATTGATGTTGTCTCCTTGGCGGACTGCGGCCGCCACGAGCGGGCGGCCATCCCCTACCTAGGGGCAGGCGGGCGATTTGTCCATCCGGGCTATTCCGGCGCCAGCTTGGCGTCCTCCAGCACGACCTTGCGCCATTTCGGGATCTCCCGGCGGATCAGGTCACCGAAGTCGTGCGGCGTCGAGGGCTGCAGCTGTACGCCCAGCTCGAGGAAGCGCGCGACCAGCGCCGGCTCGCTGAGCACCGCGTTGATCTCCTGTGACAGTCGCGCGACGGCGGCCTCGGGCGTGCCGGCGTGGGTGACCAGCCCGAACCAGATATCCATCTCGTAACCGGGCAGGCCGGTTTCGGCGATCGGCGGGATATCCGGCGTGCCGGCGAAACGCTTCAGGCTCGACGAACCCAGCACCTTCACGCGGCCGGCGCGGGCATGGGCGATCGAGGTCGTGCCGGCATCGAAGATGATCTGCACGCGGCCGGCCATGAGATCGACGAGCGCCGGCGCGCTGCCCTTGTACGGCACGTGCAGCATGTCGATGCCGGCCATCGCCTTGAACAGCTCCCCGGCGAGGTGCAGCGAGCTGCCCGGCCCGATCGAGGCGAAACCCAGCTTGCCGGGATTGGCCTTGCCGTAGGCGATCAGCTCGCCGGCGTCCTTCGCCTGAACGTCGTTGTTGACGATGAGATAGAGCGGCCCGGTGAAGCCCAGCGAGATCGGCGCGAAGCTCTTGAGCGGATCGTAGGGCAGCGCCTTCTGCGTCGAGACGTTGATCGCCAGGCTGCTGACGCTGCCGAGGAACAGCGTATGCCCGTCAGCCGGCGCGCTCAGGGCCGACTGCGCACCGAGGATCTGGCTGGCGCCCGCCTTGTTGTCGATCAGCACCTGCTGGCCAAGTCGCGCCGTGAGCTTTTCGCCCAACACGCGCCCGAAGGTATCGCCGACACCGCCGGGCGCATAGGGCACGACCAGGCGCAGCGGCTTGTGGGGGAAATCCTGGGCGCGTGCGGGCGTGGCGACACCAGCGGCGAGCGCGCCGGTGAGCGCGAGACGGCGTGACAGCATCGCCCTACTCCGCCGCCTGCCGACCCGGCGGCTCGACCAATCCGCGCGGATGGCCGAAGCGTTCGACCATCACTTCTTCGAGGCCCTTGCCTGGTGTGGCGACCCAGCCGCCCGCCCGTACGCAGTACGCCGCCGGCTTTCCCGCAGTGTCCGGTTCCCGTCCCTCGCGCAGTGCCTTGGCACCATGCAGCACCATCTGGCGAAAGCGCGCCACGCCGATGTCCGTCGGTCCCAGCAGCTCGCGCTGGCGATCGGCGATGAAGCCCTGGCTGTCCTGGATGCAGGCGTCCTGCTCGGACACGCCCTTGATGCCGGTATAGGTCTTGGTCTTCTGCTCCAGCCGATCGATCTGATACTCGTTGGCGCGATTGCGCAGCGGCACGAACTTGTCGTCGACCTCGGCATGGATCGAGTGGCCGGTGTTGTAGCTCTCGATCTCCGCCGCGCTGAGCGGCCGATCGGGATGCCAGGTGTAGGTGTAGATCCAGCAATGCGTGTCGCTGATCGGCACCCAGCATTGCCCGTGATAGACCTCGCCGGGAAACGTCGTCGGAACCAGCGCGTGGTTGGGCAGCAGGAACTGCGCGATGCGCCAGTAGAGGTCGCTGTCGTCGGTCTTGCGCGCGGCACCGATGGTCATCCCGGCATCGTGCGACAGGATGGTGAATTTCGGCATCGGATCGGCCCGCACCCAGCGAATGCGATCGTTGGCCACCGATTGCGTCGCGATCGCCGCCCCGCGCATCAGTCGCTTCGCCTCGGCCTCGTCGGTGGTGATGACGTTGTGCAGGAAGGAGAAATGCGCCGTGTCGAGCGCACCTTCGACCGACTGCGCCCAGTTGCACTCCTGCAGCTTCTTCGAAACGTAGGCGTGGCCTTCGGGCACGACCGTGAACTCGAGATCCGGCGGCGACGGCTTGTGCTCGGCCGGGCCCATGTAGGCCCACAGCAGGCCACCGCGTTCGAGCGTCGGATAGGCGAGGATCTTCGCCCGCGCGCGCAATGCGTCGGTTTCGACCATGATCGGCATGTCGACGCAATTGCCCTCGACGTCGAACTTGAAGCCGTGGAAGACGCAGCGGATACCGCAGTCCTCGTTGCGGCCCCAATAGAGATCGGCGCCGCGATGCGAGCACTTGCCCTCGATCAGGCCGATCCGGTTCTCGCTGTCGCGGAAGGCCAGCAGCTTCTCGCCCATGATCTCGACGCGGATCGGCGGGCCGTCGCGCTCGGGCAGCTCACGCGCCAGTGCGAAGGGAATCCAGTAGCGCCGGAAGTAGTCGCCCATCGGCGTCCCGGGACCGGTCAGAGTCAGGATGTCGTTGTCTTCGCGACTGAGCATGTCGTCGCCTCCCTTTGACTCTTGCCTCACCCTGAGGAGCGCCCGAAGGGCGCGTCTCGAAGGGTGGGCGACCGCACCGTGTCCGTTACCCATGCTTCGAGACGGCCGCTGCGCGGCCTCCTCAGCATGAGGTCGATGTCTTGGAGGCGATCTTGTCTACTTGCGGGCGGCCTTGTCGAGGGCGGCCGTCACCAGCTCGACCGTCAACAACTCGGGCAGCGGAACGCCCCCAGGGGCGCCCGGCCCGTAGACGATGTTGAACGGAATCCCAAAGCGGCCATTGGCCTTCAGATACGCCGCGATCGCCGCCGATGGCCGCGTCCAGTCGGCGCGCAACGCCAGCACCTTGTCGCGATCCAGCCGCGCCGAGATGTCGGCGCCGTTGAGCACCAGCTTCTTGTTCACCTGGCAGGTGACACACCAATCGGCGGTGACGTCGACGATCACGATCGTGCCGCCGGCCAGCCGTTCCTGAATCTGCGGCTGGATATCGCGTGCCGGATCGAGCGGCTGCCAGCGGCCCGAGGCAACTGCGGCCGAAGCCGGCGCCGGCCCCTGCACGACGAGTGGCGCGGCAATCGCCAGCGCCCCAGCCAGCACCGCCGCCGGCACCGCAATACCGCCCAGCCTCGATCGCAGGCCGATCACAATGGCCATCATGGCCAGGATCGCGCCCACTGCGACGACGGCGTACCAGCCCGCCGCGCTGGCCAGCACCGTGAACAGCCACGCCGCCGTCGCCAACAGCGCCAGCGCCATTACCCGCTTCACCCACAGCATCCAGGCGCCGGGCTTGGGCAACCGCGTCGCCAGTTTCGGGAACGCCGCCACCAGCAGGAACGGCGCGGCAAGCCCGATGCCCATCGCAGTGAAGATCGAAACCGTCTCGAGCGACCCGCGTGACAATGCGAAGCTCAGCGCTGTGCCGACAAACGGCGCCGAGCATGGCGTCGCGAGCAGCGAAGCGAAGGCGCCCGACACGAAATGGCCAGCAAGTTCAGAGCGCGCGGCATGCTGTTCACCCGCCACCGCCGCGCCGGCGAGCCACGACGGCAATGCGATCTCGAACAGGCCGGCGAGGTTCAGCGCGAACAGCAACACGACGGCGATGATGAAGG
>JAFAZJ010000127.1 GCA_019239835.1 Alphaproteobacteria bacterium
GTCGTGTTCCAGGGCGGCATGAGCGAATGCCAGCTGCGACTTGGCCCGCTCCTGCTGCGGGCCATCGTCCACCCCGTACTCGGCCCCCAAGCCGGTGACCGTGCCTGGATCGCGATCCAGACAGACCGCTGCATTCTGTTCGCCGCAAAATGATCTGCTGACGGCGCCGGTGGTTACCCGACGCCGTTAGCGTTGTCCTAACCGCGCAATGTGCCGCCGGTCTGCTTCGCCACCTGGGCCACGACCTTCTGGCCGATCGCCTCGATCTCGGCGTCGGTCAGCGTCTTGTCGATCGGCTGGATGGTGATCGACAGCGCCACCGACTTCTTGCCATCGGGCACGCCTGAGCCGGAGTAGACGTCGAACACCTGTGCCGCGACGATCATCTGGCGGTCGGCGGCGCGCGCGGCGCGGGTCAAGGTCTCGGCGGCCACCGTCGCATCGACGAGGAAGGCGAAGTCGCGTTCCAGCGGCTGCAGCGCCGAAAGCTTTAGCATCGTGCGCGCCTTGCTGCCGCGCGCCTTGGGCGGCGGCGGCGCGTCGATGAAGACCTCGAAGGCGGCCGCCGGGCCGCGCAGGTCGAGCTCGGCGAGGATCTCGGGGTGGATCTCGCCGAACACCGCGAAGGGTCGGTCGCCCAGGATCAGGGTGCCGCTGCGGCCGGGGTGGTACCAGGACGGTGCCGTCGCCTTGGTCTGCAGGTTCTCGACCGGTGCGCCGATCGCGGTCAGGGCCGCCAGCGCGTCGGCCTTGGCGTCGAAGGCATCGGCCGCGCGCTCGGCGCCGGTCCAGCCGCGCTGCACCGCGCGGCCATAGCGCACGCCGGTCGCGACGAAGCGTTGGCCGGTCGGTGTCGGGTCCTGATAGGTCGGACCGACCTCGAACAGCGCGGCGTCCTTCAGCCCTCGTGCCTCGTTGCGGCCGCAGGCCTGCAGCAGGTTGGGCAGGATCGACGGACGCATCACGTCGAGGTCCGACGCGATCGGGTTGAGCAGCTTCAGCGTATCGGGCACGCCACCGAACTTCGCCGCCAGCGCCGAGGACATGAACGAGAAGCTCATCGCCTCTTCCATGCCGCGGGCGGCGAGCGCGCGCTTGGCCTGCGGCACGCGCCGCTGCAGGACGTCGCGCACCGGCTTGGGCATGGTCGAGACCTTGGGCATCGACACCGCCGGCAGGTGGTCATAGCCGTAGACGCGCGCGATCTCCTCGACGAGATCGGCCTCGCCGACGACATCGCCGCGCCACGACGGCACCGCAACGTGCCACGGACCATTGCCCGAAGGCTCGAAGCCCAGCTTGCGCAGGATGTCGACCTGCGTCGCCGGCTCGACCACCAGGCCGCCGAGGCTGGTGATGCGATCGGGCCGCAGCATGTAGCTGCGCTGCCAGGCCGGCATGGTGCCACTCGAGGTGAGCTCGCTGGTCTCGCCGCCGCACAACTCGAGGATCAGCCGCGCCGCGACCTCCGCACCCCACCATACCGATTCCGGATCGATGCCGCGCTCAAAGCGATAGCGCGCGTCGGACATGATGCCGAGCTTGCGGCCGGTCGTGGCGACGCTCTTCGGATCGAAGTAGGCGACCTCGAGGAATACGTCGGTCGTGTTTTCCGACACGCCCGAATGCTCGCCGCCCATGATGCCGCCGATGCCGTGCACCGATTTGGCGTCGGCGATCACCGCCATGCTCGAGTCGAGCATGTAGGTCTTGCCGTCGAGCGCCAGGATGGTCTCGCCGTCTCGCGCCTGGCGCATCACCAGATCGCCCGCCAGCTTGCCGACGTCGAAGACGTGCAGCGGGCGGTTGAGGTCGAAGGTCACCAGGTTGGTGATGTCGACCAGCGCCGAGATCGGGCGCAGGCCGATGTCGCGCAGCCGCTTCTGCAGCCAGGCCGGGCTCGTCCCGTTCTTCACGCCGCGGAAGTAGCGGCCGACAACGATCGGGCAGGGTGAACCGGGCTGGACCTCGTAGCCATGCGTCCACTTCAGCGGGCTCGGATAGCCGCCGGCGATCTTCGCCGTATCAGGCGCCTTGCGGCGGCCGATGCCGGCGGCTTCGAGATCGCGCGCGATGCCGATCACGCCCAGCGCCTCGGCATGGTTGGGCGTGGCCTTGATCTCGATCACCGGATCGTCGAGGCCCAGCACCTGTGCCGCCGGAAGGCCGATCGCGGTGTCGGCCGGCAGGTCGATGATGCCGTCGTGGTTCTCGCTCAGCTCCAGCTCGCGCTCGGAGACAAGCATGCCGTTGCTCTCCTCGCCGCGGATCTTGCCCGCCTTGAGGTCGAGCTTGGTGCCGGGGATGTAGAGGCCCGGCGCGGCGAAGATGCCCTTCATGCCGGTGCGCGCGTTGGGCGCGCCGCAGACGACCTGCACGACGCCGTTGCCGGCGTCGACTTTGCAGACGCGCAGCTTGTCGGCGTTGGGATGCTGCTTCGCTTCGACCACGTAGGCCGTGACGAAGCCCTTGAGCTTCTCGGCGCGGTCGATCACCTGCTCGACCTCGAGGCCGAGCATGGTGAGCGCCTTGGTGATCTCCTCGAGCGAGGCCTCGGTCTCGAGATGCTCGCGCAGCCAGGACAGGGTGAACTTCATCGTCCCAGCCCTCCGGTGAGGCTCGGCACATC
>JAFAZJ010000246.1 GCA_019239835.1 Alphaproteobacteria bacterium
GCGCTCGTCGCCGACGCTGACCTCGATCGCGCCGTCGAGTACCCAGACCTGCTGGTGCACGCGCATGTCCCGGGCGCCGCTGTCGAAGGCGACGCGCGCGCCGGCCGGGAACTCGACCTCGACGATCTGGATCGGTGAAGCGACGCCGGCAGGCGAGACGTTGCGCCTGATGTAGCCGGAAGCGGGATCGCGCCATTGCGGCTGCCGGGCACGGCGCGCAACGGGATCGCGATTGGGCGTCGGTGAGTCGAACAGGCTTGCGAGCGAGACACCCAGCCCAGCCGCGAGCTTCTCCAGCAGCGCGGCGGTCGGGCTGCTCTCACCGCGCTCGATCACCGAGATCATCGAGCGGCTCACGCCGCTGCGCTCGGCCAGCACCTCCAGCGTCAACCCGCGCGTCGCGCGTAGATCGCGCACCCGGGCGCCGATGCGCTGGTCGAGATTGGTGTCATCCACCATGGTGGAGGTAATTCCAGTATACTGGAATGGTTGTCAAGGCCTTTGACCGATGAGCCGCGCTTGCGGGGTGTCCGCCGCCCGTCGCATCCTCGCCGCACGCGTCCCGCCGAGGGCGCGCGTATCGGTGTGAGTTACGGAGGAGCGTTACGAATCACAGCCGGCCGGCGTGGCGTTCAGTGCGCGTGCGGTCGCAAGGGAGGAAACGACAATGAAAATCGTCAACGGGTGTTTCGCCTTGCTTGCCGCGGCGGCCTTCTCGGTCGCGACCGCGGATGCCGCCTTCGCACAGAAGCGCGGCGGCGTGCTGAAGATCCAGCACATGGACACGCCACCCAGCGCCTCGATGCACGAGGAGGGAACGGTCTCGACCAACATGCCGTTCATGGCGATCTACAACAATCTGGTGATGTACGACCAGCAGAAGCCGCGCAACAGCTTCGAGACCATCGTGCCGGACCTGGCTGAAAGCTGGTCGTGGAGCGCCGACGGCAAGGCGCTGACGTTCAAGCTGCGCGAGGGCGTGAAATGGCATGACGGCAAGCCATTCACGTCCAAGGACGTGGTCTACACGATGGAGCTGCTGACCGAGACCGGCAAGGAGAAGCTCCGCCGCAATCCGCGCGGCGCCTGGTACAACAACGTCGAGAAGACGGTGGCCAACGGCGACTATGAGGTGACGATCCACGCCAAGCATCCGCAGCCCTCACTGCTGGCGCTGCTCGCCTCGGGCTACTCGCCGATGTACCCGGCCCATGTCTCGCTCAACGACATGCGGCGCAAGGCGATCGGCACCGGCCCGTTCAAGCTCGTTGAGCTGAAGATGAACGAGGGCGTCAAGCTGGTGCGCAACCCCGACTACTGGAAGCCGGGCAAGCCCTATCTCGACGGCATCGAGTACACCATCATCCAGGACCGCTCGACGCGCATGCTGTCGTTCATCGCCGGCAAGTTCGACATGACGTTCCCGACTGACGTCTCAGTCCCGCTGCTCAAGGACATCAAGCGCGACGCGCCCAAGGCGCAGTGCACCATGCGCAACACGGCAGTAAGCACCAACCTGATCGTCAACCGCGACTCGCCGCCGTTCGACGATCCGCGCATCCGCAAGGCGATGGCCCTGACGCTCGACCGCAAGGGCTTCGTCGACATCCTGAGCGAGGGCGAGGACCAGATCGCCGGCACCCTGCTGCCCCCGCCCGACGGCGTCTGGGGTCTGCCCGAGGAGGAGGTCAAGGCGCTCTACGGCGACGTCGCGAAGAACCGCGACCAGGGGCGTGAGCTGATGAAGCAGGCTGGTTACGGACCGGACAAGCGGCTGAAGGTCAAGGTCAGCACGCGCAACATCGCCACCTTCCGTGACCCGGCGGTGATCCTGATCGACCAGCTGCGCCACGTGTACATCGACGGCGAACTCGAGATCATCGACACCGCCGTCTACTACAACCGCATGTTCAAGAAGGAGTACGCGGTGGCGCTGAACCTCACCGGCAGCGCCGTCGACGATCCCGACCAGCACTTCTTCGAGAACTACGCCTGCGGCTCGGCGCGCAACTACAACAACTACTGCGACCCGGCGATGA
This sequence comes from Alphaproteobacteria bacterium, assembly GCA_019239835.1. Classification (GTDB taxonomy): domain Bacteria; phylum Pseudomonadota; class Alphaproteobacteria; order Reyranellales; family Reyranellaceae; genus JAFAZJ01. The sequence goes on from JAFAZJ010000246.1 coordinate 2,040, forward strand.
CCAAGTTGTTCGAGGAGCAGTCGCGCGAACGCGATTTCAACAAGCGCCTGAAAATGGTCCACGCCATCGACCGGAAGCTGCAGGAAGAGGTGGCGCGGCCGATCATCTTCCACGGCCGGGGCGCGGGCTGCTGGCAGCCCTACGTCAAGAACGTGATGATCCAGGTCAACAGCATCTACAACGGCTGGCGCTTCGAGGATCTCTGGCTCGACAAGTAGGATGACGGGACAGGAGGTCGTCGCGTCGACGGCCTCCTGACAAGCGTCGATATTGTCGAGAATGATGGCCGCAGACGGCGGCGTGGCGGCAGCCTATGGTGGCTGCAACAAAAGCGTCACACGTCGTCTTCCTCTCTATGGCCACAGTGCTCGATCCGCTCGTCATCGCGCTGCTGCTGGCAGCGGCGCTGATGCATGCCACCTGGAATGCGCTCCTCAAATCCGATCGCGGCGATCGCCTGGCGACGTTCGGCGTGATCATGGGCATGGGGGCGTTGCAGGGCGCGATCCTGGCGCCGTTCCTGCCGATGATCGACGCCGCAGCGTGGCGATGGGCGGCCAGCTCGGTGGTGATCCACGTTTTCTATTATGTGTTTCTCCTCAAGGCCTATGCCTACGGCGATCTCAGCCACGCCTATCCCATCGCACGCGGATCGGGTCCGTTGCTGGTGGCGGTGTTCTCCGGCCGATTGCTGGACGAGGCGCTGCGTGTGCAGGACGTCGTGGGCGTTGTCCTGCTGTCGGCCGGCCTGGTCGCACTGGCGCTGCCCGAACGCAATGGCCGCACTGCCGAGGCGGCAACGCCCGAGGCACATCGCCGTCACCGGCTGACGACACTGTTCGCGCTGCTCACCGGTGTGACCATCGCTCTCTACATCGTCGCCGACGGTCTGGGCGTGCGTGCAGCGGGGCCGACGCTGGAGCACAAGATCAGCTACATCGCCTGGCTCAACTTGTTGGAAGGTCCGTGGCTGCTGCTCTTCGCGATCTGGCGGCGGCCGCGCGCGGTGCTGGGCTACCTCCGCACCAACTGGCAACGCGGCGTGGCCGGCGGGCTCGTGGCGCATGGCGGTTACGGCATCGCCATCTGGGCGCTGTCGCAGGGGCCGATGGCGCATGTCGCGGCGTTGCGCGAGACCTCGGTGTTGTTCGGCGCCCTGATGGGCGCGCTGCTGCTGGGCGAAAGCTTCGGTCGTCGCCG
>JAFAZJ010000303.1 GCA_019239835.1 Alphaproteobacteria bacterium
CCATGTCGAGTCGTCGCGCTCCTGGGCCAAGCATTTGCTGGCGCTGCGCGACCTGCAGGCCGAGACCGGCGGCTTCACCGAGTTCGTGCCGCTGCCCTTCGTGCACATGGAAGCGCCGATGTATCGCCTGGGCATGGCGCGCAAGGGCCCGACCTTCCGCGAGGCGGTGATCATGCACGCCATCGCGCGGCTATCCCTGCACCCGCTGATCCCCAACATCCAGACCTCCTGGGTGAAGATGGGCCCGGCTGGTGCCGCGATCTGCCTGCAATCCGGCGCCAACGATCTGGGCGGCACCCTGATGAACGAAAGCATCTCGCGCGCCGCCGGCACGCAACATGGCCAGGAATTCCCGCCGCACGAGATGGAAGCGCTGATCCGCTCGATCGGCCGCGTGCCGCAGCAGCGCAGCACGACCTACGGCACGGTGTCCGAGGATCGCCGCGCCGCCTCGTTCAACGCCGCCGAGCTGGCGCCCGTGGTGCAGACGCCACCGCGCAAGAAGCAGCGCGTGGGAGCACACTGACGATCCGGTCGCGCGCGACGTCAAAAGAGATGGAACCAGATCTTCGCGAGCAGCAAGCCGAGAACCAGCGCAGCGAGCGCGGCACCCAAGCTGTAAAACCAGAGTAGACTGTCTTCTTTCATTGGATGCCGTCAGCCCGCTCGTAGCGTCAGCCCTCATACCCCATGAACAGAAACTGGTTGCCGTTCCACTGGAAAACTTCCTGCGTGTGGTTCGGCAGGGTGTTGTCGGAGTTCCAGAGAATGATGCGCTGAACCTCGTCGGCGTCTGCGGTGATCGAAGCAGCGCCCGTGCCCAGGATGCTCAGCGTGAAGACGTTGCCGGCGGCGTAGGTGATCGACACGCCCGAGCCTGTGCCGCCCAGCGGATCGCCGATTGTCCCGCCATTGTTGTCGGACACGCCGGTGCCGGGGACCCACCACTGGCCGGTATCCGAGGTGGCGAAGCCGCCGAAGGCGACGATGGTGTTGGTGCCGCCGGAATCGACGATGCGGTCGCCAGTGCCGTCGCCGCGCGCGAAATAGTAGAAATCGTCGCCGACGCCGCCATACATCGTGTCGCCGTTGCCGGCACCCCCGTAGAGGTAATCGTTGCCCGCTCCGCCGTAGAGCGTGTCGGTGCCGCTGCCGCCCCACAGCGCGTCGTCGTTGATGCCGCCATCGAGGAAGTCGTTGCCGTCGAAGCCGGAGATCGCGTCGTTGTTGTCGCCGCCGAAGATCGTATCGGTGCCGCTGCCGCCGTAGATGTAGTCGTTGCCGATGCCGCCATAGAGCACGTTGGTGCCGCCGGCATCGCTGATCACGTCGTTGCCGTCGTCGCCGTAGATGATGTCGTTGCCGGTGCCGCCATAGGCCCAGTCGTCGCCGGTGCCGCCGTACATCAAGTTGTTGCCCGACAGGTCGATCAGGATGTCGTTGCCGTCGTCGCCCTGCAGCCGGTCGTCGCCCAGGCCACCGACGATCGAATCGTTGCCGGCGCCGCCGAACAGGCTGTCGTTGCCCGCGCCACCGTCGATCCAGTCATTGCCATCGCCGCCCAGAAGCGTCTCGCCGGGGTTATGGCCCCAGATGATGTCGTCGCCCGCGCCGCCATCCACGTACATGCTGGCGTTGACGCCGCCATTGGCGAGATCCCACTGCCAGTACACTTCGCCGGTATGCTCGTAGGTCAGGTTGATCAGGTCGGCACCGGCACCGGCGATGATGGTCTCGATGCCGCGGCTGCGGCTGCTGTTCTGGAAGGCGTAGAACTCGCCCGAGCCGTTGAGCGCGCCGCCTGGCGTGCTGGTGGTGTAGTCGTCCCAGGCAAACAGGTCGTTGCCGCCGGTCATCACCAGCGTGTCCGCGGTATTGCTGTTACCGTTGCCCAGCCGGCTGCTGAGGCTGGTCCAGGTCCGCCCGGCAACCACATCGCTCGTCGCGTTGCCCGCCTCGTCGTAGCGGGTGACGGTGAGCGCGTAGGTCGCGGTCGGCGCGGCCGACGTGCCGTAGGTGAAGACAGTCATGATTCGTCCCTTTTGGGGCGGCCCCCCGTGGCGCCCGGACGCGATTGGCTCGAGGGGGGCCTAGCCGTCATTGCTCACCCGCTGATCGAGCCAGGAGGGGCCGCGCACCGACCGTACTGAACGCCGTCGGGCCGGGGATTCCTGGTTGAAATTCCAATTATTTCAGTTTGTTAGCCGTATTGAGCATCACCCCGCTCAGCTTTGTCCCGACCGTGGTGAAAGCGCTGATGGCGGCGACGGAAACGAGGGCTGCGATGAGCCCGTACTCGATGGCGGTCGCGCCCGAGTCATCCTGGAGAATAGCGAGAAACGTCCTCATCTTTATTATCCGTTGATTGATGTAATGGTTTGAATATACGGGCGTTCTTATCTCAAACGGTGTGAGAGAAATATATAGGGGGGATTACCTAGGAGACCGACCGTCAGGAGCCTGCGGCTTTCCGCGCTTCCAAGCTCATGCTCATGCGCGCGAGCTGGGACACCGTGCGCGCGCCCATCTTCCGGAGCACGGCAGCGCGATGGTGTTCGGCGGTCCGGGTGCTGATTCCCAGTCTCGTAGCGAGGGACTTGGTTGGCATGCCCTCCGCCAGCAAGGCCATGACCTCCTGCTCGCGGGGCGTCAGCGACCCGTGCCGTTCGGCAATCGTCGCCGAATTCGCCTCCTCTTCGGCGATCTCGCTGGCGCGCTGGAGCGCTTCTCCCAGGGCGTCGAGCAATTCGGCCGGCTCGAAAGGCTTCTCCAGGAAATGCAACGCTCCGGCCCGCATGGCCTTGACCGCCATGGGCACATCGCCGTGGCCGGTGATCATCACCACGACCGGCCGGGGCGAACGCTCCTGGAGCTGACGGACCAGTTCCAGCCCGGTCATGCCCGGCAACCGCACATCGACGAGAAGGCACGACGGCTCGGCCAGCTTCGCGGCGGACAGGAATTCCTCGGCCGATGCGTAGCTGCGCGACTCGTAGCCGGCGGTATCCAGGAGGACCTTGAGCGCCTCGCGGACGTCGGCTTCGTCATCGATCACGTGAACGAGGCGTCTATGGTCCACGTGCGACCTCCGGATCGAGGGGAAGGTCGATAACGAAGCGCGTCCCGCCATTGGGCCCGGCGGTTGCCCAGTTTATCGTCCCGCCGTGGGCGTTGATCAGCTCGCGCGACAGCGCCAGCCCGAGGCCCATCCCATCCTGCTTGGTGGTCACGAATGGCTCGAAGAGACGGTCGGCAACGAGGTCCGACATGCCGGGGCCATTGTCCTCGACCTCGATCCGCGCTCTGTGATCCGCCTTCGCCACGCGGACCATGACACTGCCGGGTGGCTGACCGGATTCCGCGGCCGCATCGATCGCATTGTTGATCAAGTTGATCAGCACCTGCTCCAACTGCAATGCATCGACGACAGCCACGGGGGCGGAGGCCAGATCAAGACGCACCGATACGCCCTGGGCGCGCGCGTCGTCCTCGGCCAGCGCCGCAACCTTTCGTGCCAGCGCACCAAGATCGACGGGCGCCGGCTGCAGCGTCCCGCGCGAGACGAAGTCCCGCAGGCGTTCGAGAATCTCCTTCGCGTGCCGCAACTGGCTCGTTGCCTTGTCGATGGAGCTTGCGACCTGCTCGGGTTGTGCCGGGCTCGCCGTCAGGAGCTGGCGGCTCACATGCAGGTACATGGCGACGTTCGACAGAGGCTGGCTGATCTGATGCGCCAATGACACGCCCATGGCACCGGCCGCCGCATGTCTCGTCATGCGCGCGACTTCCGCGTGCTGGCGACGCAAAAGCCCATCCGATCGTTGGCGCTCATCGACCACCGCACCCAGCAGGAGGCCGTTGAAGGCGAGCGCCAGCACCAGCAGCTGATAGCTCATGAACGTGCTCGCCGGGTAATTCCAGGTGATGGACGCCAGCAGCGCCAGATGGACGACGCATACGCCGGCCGCCGCGCCGGCAAATCCGCCGCGCATGGCAGCCCAGCTCGCGGGCAGGAACAGCAGATAGAAGAACTGATAGTCGTCGGCCTCCTCGATCGAGAAGATCAGCCAAAGCGCGACCGATACGCCGATCAGGAAGATCGTCGAATTGAGCAGGATCACGCGCGGCCTGGCCTCGATCGGCCGCTGCGCCCAGCTGAAGGCGGCCATGGCGACGGGAAGCAGGATGATGATGCCGACGGTATCGCCGACCCATAGTCGCGTGACCGCTTCCCACCATGTGCTCGCCGGCAGATTGCCGAACAGCACGAGCAGGCCGCAGAAAATCGACGCGATGATGAACGTCCCGGCTGGCACAGTAAAAAGCAGGGCAATGACGTTGCGCAGGTCGGCGCGCTTGATCGAGAAGTTGAATCCCCGTGCCAACAGCGAGGCGAGGCCGGCGTAGCCAAGCGCGACAGCGAGGTTCGTGACCACGAGAGAACCGGGGCCCTTCGGCACCGCATAGACGAGAATGTCACTCAGCAGCAGCGCGAGAAACAGTGCCGGCACATAGGCCATGCCCCGCAGAAGCAGCAACGCCAGGCTCAGCGCCTTGACCGGGCTCCACAACGTGATGCCCGAGGCTTCGAGCTCATGGACACGCGTCAACCATTCAAGGATGAGATAGACGATCGTGAAGCCACTGCTGACAGCAAGGTACTGAACCAGGCCCGGTCCACCTGGCCGGCCAAGATCGCCTTTCACCGCCGCAATCCAACCCGTGAGCCTGCCGATCGCGCCAGCCAATCGAAGGCCTCCCTTCATGAGGAAATCGAGGCTGCAAGAATCGGGTGTGACCGACAACTGGGCAATACTACCTATCGGACGCGACGCCCGCTCCGGCAAAAAAACGGCCCCGTCCGACAGGGACGGGGCCTAGGTATGCGGACGGCCCACCACCGCCGGTCGGGGGGACCAGCGGCTTACGTGAACTCAGATGGGGACAACGTTCACGGGACCGCCCGCATCTCGACAAGGGGTGATGGAGACGCTCACCAGATGCCCCTGACGACCATGATGTTCATGTCGAGACCGAGCTTGAAGAGCACGGTGCAGATCGCCGTCAGCACGATGCAGGCCAGGATCGTCTCGATGACCTTGAATTCCTGGCCGCCCAGCGCCGACAGGAAGATCAGCGCGACCAGCGCGGGAAACATGCCGGCCGTCTCGAACAGCAACGCGAAGGCCACCACGCCGATGGTGATCATCACGATCGGCCGCAGGTAGAGGCGTTCGATGGTATCGCCCGGCGTGATGATGGCGCGCACCAGGATCACCAGGCCCAGCCCGATCAGGATGTAGCTCAGCATGCGCGGCACGTAGCCCGGCCCCATGCGCACCGCGGTGCCGACGGCGAGATTGCTGCCATAGATCAGCGCGAACAGGCCGAAGCCGATGAACATCAAGCCAGACCAGAGGTCCTTGCTCGTCAGACGGTTCATGATGGTGATCCTGCGGACCCGCGACCGCGGCTCGGGCGCATGCGCGCGACCGCCGTAGGCGAGGCCAGAAATCCTCAGAGGATGGAGCCGATGCGACGCGTTACCGACCGCAGATACGCAGGCCGGCGGCGATCAATCCGTCAGGACTGTCGCGGTGGGTCGCGCGGGCGATGGGCGAGCCTGAGCGCCAGGGCGCTGCAGTGGTCGCTGTCGAAGAGGAAGAATGAGAAGCGGCCGGCGAGCTCGATCGCACCGGCATCGGCTGCAGCCAGTGTGTCGCCATCGATGCCGTTGTCGACGGAACCGCGCGGGGAACGCTGGTCCCTGATGTCGCGCGGCTGGAGCGGGCCCGGCAGAATGCCGTGATCGCCGGCATCAGCGCTGCCGATGGCGGCGTCATACCGCCATTCGGACAGGGGGCTCGATGCGGCCGACGCCGGCAGCCCATGCACCAGCGCGCCGACGACGATGATGATCGCCAGCGCGAGATACGAGAGCAGACGGCCCTGTCGACCCTTTCCCATGCCGCGATTCTTACACCCGGATGTCGAAATGCTCCAGCAGTGAACGGGTCTTTGTGCCGTACGATTGTCGCAGGCCCAGGAACATCCTGACGTCCACCGGATGGTCGATATCCATGGCGATGCCGGGCTGGCGCAGGATGGTGGGCTCGATCCCCTGGGCGCGCGCCGCATCGAGATGCGGGAAATAGCTGTTCTCGCCGAAGCGCAGCGGCACTAAATCCGGCGGCGAGCAGAGCACCGCGTTGGAGCCCAGATCGTCATGCGCCGGCGAGATGGTGAAGGACGGCGCCGGACGATGCGCCGTCAGCACCGCGTCAATCTCGGCCGCACGCACAGCCGGGATGTCGCCCGGCATGGTCATGAAGCCGCCTTTGCCCTCGCGCGCCAGGATGCGCAGCCCGCCGACGACGGCGCCGGTATGGCCCTCGCGCGCGCCCTCGGTCTCGACCCGGGCGCCGATGCGCTCGGCCAGCGCCTTCGCCCTGGGCTCGAGCGTGATCATCAGGATACCGGCCAGCCGCTTCGCCCCCGCCAGCGCATCGAGCACATCGGTGAGCATCGTCTCGGCGAGCGCTTGGCGCTGCTCGGGGCTCAGCAGCGGGGACAACCGATGCTTGGCGCCCTCGAATTCCTTGACCGGGATGACGGCCCAGATGTCGCTCATCGCCGAAGCGCGTCCGCCGCCTCGAGCACGACGCGCGCCAGCGTCTCGCGATCCTCGAGACTCAGCATCAGGGTTTTCGCCGCCGTGACGCGCGCGGCGATGCCGGCGACGCTGGCCGCATCCTCATGCTCGACGACATAACCGCTGATCATGTTGCCATAGCGCTGCGCGACTCCCAGCGCCGTCGCCTCCATGCCCAGCTCGGCCATCATCTTCGCCGTCGGCCCTTTCACCGCCTTGCCGCCGATGATCGGCGATACCGCCACAACAGGCGCACCGCTCGCCCTGATCGCGTCGCGGATGCCCGGCACCGCGAGGATCGGCTCGATACTGATGAAGGGATTCGACGGGCAGATGACGATGGTGCCTGCCGTCTGCAACGCTTGCATCACGCCCGGCGCCGGCCGCGACTCCGGTGCGCCATCGAAGCTGAGCGCGCGCACGACGGGCCGGCATTGCTGGCGCACGAAATAGTCCTGGAAGTCGATCCAGCCGCCGTCGCTCAGCACGCGCGTGCGCACGCGGTCATCGCTCATCGGCAGGATGCGCGCGCCGATGCCCAGCTTGGCCGCGAAATCCGTGGTGATCTGCGACAGCGTCTCGCCCGATCGCAGGCGGCGCGTGCGCTCGACATGCACCGCGAGATCGCGATCGCCCAACCGGAACCAGTCCTCGCCGCCCAGCGCTTTGACGCTCTCCATGAACGACCACGTCTCATCGCGCCGCCCCCAACCCAACGTGGGATTGTCGAGGCCGGCCAGCGCGTATGTGAGTGTGTCGATGTCGGGACAGATGCTCAGGCCCAGATGCTCGAAATCGTCACCAGTGTTGGCGATCACCGTCAGCGAGCCCGACGGCACCACGCGACTCAAGCCCAACGCCAGCTTGGCACCGCCGACCCCGCCAGATAGCGCCACGACATCCTTGATGCTCATGGCAACACCCGGCCGGGTACGATACGCGCTCGCCGCGTCATCGCAACACGTCCTCGCGGCCACTGCCTTGACGCATGGCCCGATACCCGGCTGGATGGCCAGGCATCCTCACCGAGGACATCATGAAGTCCATTCGCGCTATCCTGTTGAGCGGCGCCGTCGCCGTCCTGACGTCTATTTCCCCGGCGCTGGCGGAATGGTCGGAGGCGAATCGGCAGCTCTTCCTGAGCAAGTGCCTGACCTCGTGCAAAAGGACCGACGATCCGGGTCTCGCGGCCTTCTGCGCCAGATACTGCCCATGCGCGACGCGCGACATCGAACGAGCCGTCCCCGACGCAGAGGTTTTCTCGCGACGCTTCGAAGCGCAGGAACCGGCCTTCATGCAACAGCTTCGCGACATCGGGGAGGCGTGCGCCAGGAATCGCTGAACCGCGCAGCGCCAATCCCGTCACCGGAACATGTCCTCGGCGGCGGGACGCACCAGCTCCTGGGCGTTGTTGTCGGGGCCGCTCCAGGTCAGCCCGCGCACCAGCACGATCGGCTGGCCCTCGGCGCCCTGCCCCTGCACCAGCGAGGCGGCGGCGGCGATCTCGTCGGCGTGGCCGGTGATGCTGACCTGCAGCACGCGGCCAAACAGATCGGGGTTGCCGCGCAGATCCATCAGCGAGGGCAGGCCCGCCGCGCCGACCGCGACGCCGCAGGTGCCGCGGCGCCAGGCGCGGCCAAAGCTGTCGTTGATGATCACCGCCAGCTTGGCGCCGTAACGCTGCGACAGCGCCGCGCGCAGCGTCTCGGCGCTGCCATCGGGATCGACCGGCAGCAAGAGCGCCATCTGCGGACCATCCGGGTTGGCGACGTTGGACTGATCGATGCCGGCATTGGCCATCACGAAGCCCAGGCGATGCTCGACAATCAGCACGTTGGGCCGCGAGCGCACCACGCGCACCGACTCGTTCAGCACGAGCTGCACCAGCCGAGGGTCCTTCTGAATCTCTTCCGCCAGTTTCACCGCCTCGGCAGATGGCACGACCGTCGCAAGATCGACGCTGCGCCCCTCGGCCTTGGACACGACTTTCTGCGCTACGACCAGCACGTCACCGTCGCGCGGCAGCAGGCCGGCGCGCGCCAGGCCATCGACGATGATCGACACGAGGTCATCGCCCGCGCGCACCATCGGGATCCCCGGCAGCGCGCGGATCTCAACTGCAGCAGTGGATGGCATCAACCGTACTTCTTGCGCAGACGCGGCATCACGTGCTCGGCATAGAGCTTGAGGAAGCGCGCCTGGTCAGGTCCCGGCGCATGGAAGACGAGGTGGCGGAAACCGAGGCCGACGTAGTAGCCGATTTTCTCGACATGCTCGTCGGCATCGTTCGAGACGATCCAGCGGCTGGCGGCGCGCTCCAGCGGCAGCGCGTCGGCGAGCTTCTGCATCTCGACCGGATCCTCGACGGTCATCTTCTCCTCGGGCGTGAGCGCCAGCGCCGCCCAGTGGCGCGTGTCTTCCAGCGCGCGCTGCTTGTCGGTGTCGAAAGAGACCTTGACCTCGATCATGTGGTCATAGGGCTTTTTCGCGTCGGTCGCGGCGGCGATGCCGGCGGTGACGTTGGGCAGCAGGGTCTCGGTGTAGAGCTCGCGCTTCTTGCCCGAGGTGCAGATGAAGCCGTCGCCCGAGCGGCCGGCATACTTCGCCACCAGCGCGCCGGCGGCGGCGACGTAGATCGGCACCAGCGTGTCGGGCCGGTCGTAGATCGTGGCGTTCTCGGTCTTGTAATACTGGCCCTCGAAGCTCACGCGCTCCTGGCTCCACAGGGTGCGGATCAGCTGCACCGATTCGCGCAGGCGGGCGAAGCGCTCCTTGAACTCGGGCCACGGCGCGCCGGTCGACGGCACCTCGTTGAGCGACTCGCCGGTGCCGATGCCCAGGACCACGCGGCCCGGGAACATCGCGCCCATGGTGCCGAAGGCCTGGGCGACGATCGAGGGGTGATAGCGGAAGGTCGGCGTCAGCACCGAGGTGCCCATCACCACCTTCGAGGTGCGCGCGCCCAGCGCGCCCAGCCAGGTCAGCGAGAACGGCGCGTGGCCGTCGACATGCTTCCACGGCTGGAAGTGATCGCTGATGAAGACGGACTCGAAGCCCACCTCCTCGGCCAGCACCGAGAAGTCGAGAAGCTGACGCGGGGCGAATTGTTCCGCTGACGCCTTGTATCCGAGCTTGAGCATGACGATGCCCTCCCCGCTATGGTCCGGCGCCGAAATCTATAGACTGCCGCCACCGGAGCAACCAGCCAATCGCGGGGAACCCCCATGCAACTCGGTCTTGCCCTTCCGTTCGGCGATATCGGCGGCGACGGCCCCGTCGTGCGCGAGTTCTGCCAGTTGGCCGAGGCCGAGGGCTATGACGGCCTGATGCTGGCCGACCACGTGCTGGGCGGCAATCCCAACGGTGCCAAGCCGACACGTGCCGCGGGGCTCGGCCTTTTCCACGACGTGTTCGTCGCCTTCGGCTTCATCGCGGCGTGCACGCAGAAGGTCGAGCTGTCGACCCAGGTGCTGATCCTCGCACAGCGCCAGACCGCCCTGGTCGCCAAGCAGGCCGCCAGCCTCGACCTGCTGGCCGGCGGCCGTTTCCGCTTGGGCGTCGGCGTCGGCTGGAACGAGCTGGAGTTCGTCGGCCTGAACGAGAACTTCCACAACAGGGGCAAGCGCTCTGAAGAGCAGGTCGTCCTGATGAAGAAGCTCTGGGCCGATCCCTACATCACCTTCAAGGGCAAGTATCACACGATCGAGGACGCCGGCATCAATCCGCTACCGCCCAAACGCGCGATCCCGCTGTGGTTCGGCGGTCACATGGACGTCACGCTCGATCGCATCGCGAAGTACGGCGACGGCTGGATGATGCTGGCCCACCCGCCGGGCGACGCCGCCATTGCCGATTTCGACAAGTTGCGCCGCAAGGTCGAGGCCGCCGGCCGCGACCCGAAGTCGGTGGGCCTCGAAGTCTGGACCTCGACCGGCGGCGGCGGCGCCGAGCCCGAATGGCGCGAGGAGATCAAGTTCTGGAAGAAGGCCGGCGTGACCCACGTCGTGCTGCACAACACCTTCGGCGGCTACCACCACAAGCGCATGGAAGGCCGCACCATGGCGGACCACGTCAACGCGATGCGGCGGTATAGGAAGGCGGTTGCCGATTTGCTCTGACAACGTGTCCGCCAGCGCCTTCGGCATCCGGTCGCGGGCGGCGACGTCGCCCTCGTCGTGCAGGGGCTGCACGCAGACGTGCGTCGCGCCGGCTGTGGAGTGGGCGCACAGGCCGTGCTGAAGTACCAGCCGTGCAGCGCGATGGTGCCTTGCCCGACCCGCTCGCGCACCCAAGGGAAACGAGGCAATCCCGGCGCGCTCCATGCCGGCGAGAAGAAGAGCTGAATTCCCGAGCTCGCCGACGCGAGCACGCAATGAGATCCCTCGCCCAGAGAGAGCAACGCGATTCACGACCGCAGTTAGCGCAGAAATCGGAGCTTTGCCCCTCCAGTTATAAAATCCGTCCTGAGCGGCACGGTGATGCAAGGCGACCGATCTACGGCGCCACACCGTGCCCACCGAAAGCAGGACTCGGATGGCCGGCAGAATCTGGATCGAACCGTACAAGCCACTGGGCGTGAGCGCGCAGGCCGTGCCCGGCGGCGGTTACCTCAACGTTGACGCCAGGTCAGGCAATTTCGCCTCCTCGCCGCTGCTGCAGCTCGGCCTGCAGGCCGCCCAGGGCGCCGCCGGCATCGGCAGCGTCCTGGCGGAGCAGCTCGCCGGCGACAACGAAGCCCTCGTGAAGACCGCCGACGTCGAGATGGGCGAAACCGAGCAGACACTGCTCTTCGACCCGCAGACCGGCTACCTCAACCTGCAGGGCCAGGACGCGCTGACGCAGGCACCGGCGGTGCTCGACGCCTACACCGAGGCCCAGGATCGCCAGATGGCGACGCTGACCGACGACGATCAGCG
>JAFAZJ010000057.1 GCA_019239835.1 Alphaproteobacteria bacterium
CGAGAAGTAGACGCCGGCCTGCATGCGCCCGGTGCGGACCTGATCCTCGTCGGTGATGTCGGCCATGATCGCCTTCATCAGGAAGCGGTGCGAGGCATAGGGAATGCCGAACAGCATCAGCACCACCAGCGCCAGCCAGAAATTCCCTGGTGTGAGCAGGAAGAACACCGGCAGCAGCAGGATGCTGTAGAGCTGCGCCCAGATCAGCGTGGTGTGCTTCTCGATTCTGGCACCGATCTTCACCCACAGCGGGATGGCGATGCAGCCCGAGAGGAAATAGCACAGCATCAGCACGCCCGAGCGTTGGCCCAGCGCCAGCGCGTCCTTCATGACGAAGACCACGAGCGAGCCCGACACGCCGCTCGACAATCCGACCAACAGGTCGGCCAGCAGCAGGCGGCGCAGCGGGCGGCTGCGCCACAACGTGGCGAGCACGCCGCGCCAATCGACATGGGCGCGCTCGGTCAACGGCACCTCGGGCACTGAGGTGATCGCGGCGATGAAGGTCGGCACCAGCAGCACGATGATGAAGAGGCCCACGCCGCGCATCTTCTCGCGCATCGACAGCACGCCGGCCGCCTCGTAGACCGCCGGCACCGCCAGCACGGCGATCAGGCCGATCATCAGCATCGCCTGGTAGGCGCCCTGCAGGCGCGTGCGCGCGTCATAGTCCGTGGCGAGCTCGGCGCTCCAGGCGACGATGGAGATCGTCGCGAAGGTCCAGCCGACATAGAGCACCAGCAGCCAGATCAGCAGGTAGGTGCCACTCACCGCGCCTGCGGGCAGGAAGATCTGCCACACGCTCAACGCCAGGATCGGCAGCGCCGCGGCGATCCACGGTTTGCGCCGTCCCCAGCGCGTGGCGTGACGGTCGGCCAGCAGGCCGAAGGCCGGATCGATGGCGACATCGAAGAAGCGGGTGATCATGAAGATCGAGCCCACCGCCGTGAGCCCCAGCCCGAGCTCCTCGGCGTAGAACGGCGGCAGGTAGATCACGATCGGCAGGCCCAGCCCGGCGATCGGCAGGGCCTGCGACACGAAGGCCAGCACGCGGGCCCGCGACAATTGCATTCTCTTTCGTCCCCCCGTTTTGGGCGTCTACGATGGCGGGCCGAGGAGAGTGTGTCGATGGCCGAAAATCCAGTCCTTCTCACCGTCGACGCGCGCGGCGTCGCGACCGTGACCTTCAACCGGCCCGAGGTGAACAACGCCTATAACGGCGCGCTGATCGATGGCCTGCTGCGCACCCTCGACACGCTGGATCGCCAGCCCGAATTGCGCGCGGTGGTACTGCGCGGCAACGGCCGGCACTTCCAGGCCGGCGCCGACCTGACATGGATCCGCGAAATCCGCGGCCAGGACGCGGCGGCCAACGAGCGGGCCTCGATGGCAACCGCCGAGGCGGTGCGCCGCCTCAACGAGGCGCCCTGCCCGACCGTGGCGCTGATCCGCGGTGCCTGCATCGGCGGCGGCACCGGCATCGCCGCCGCCTGCGATGTCGTGGTCGCGGCCGAAGACGCCTTCTTCGCCATCAGCGAGACCCGCTGGGGCCTGATGGCCGGCATCATCATTCCGCAGCTGGTCGATGCCATGGGCATCCGTCAGCTGCGCCGCTACGCGCTGACCGGCGAGCGCTTCGATGCGCAGGAGGCGCGCCGCATCGGCCTGGCGCACGAGGTCGTGCCAGCCGACCAGCTCGAGGCCGCCGGTGCGCGCATTGTCGACGCCATCCTGATGAACGCGCCGGATGCCACCCAGCAGACCAAGCGGCGCAGCCTCCTGGTGGCGCAGTCCCTGCTCGACGCCAAAGCCGTCGAGGCGCTGGTGCGTGAGCATGCCGCCAAGCGGCAGTCACCGGAGGCCGATGAGGGCCTCGCCAGCTTCGCCGAGAAGCGCAAGCCTGCCTGGTATCGCAGTTAGCTGGGACCGCCGGCGTCTCGCCGGCATCTCGAAGAAGACGAACCACAGAGACACAGAAGAAGACAAAGAGAAGGCTTGGGCATGCCGTTCTCTGTGACCTCTGTGTCTCTGTAATTGAACTTTTTTTGCCGGCGGGACGCCGGCGGTCCCAAAGCTTGCATGAACGGCACTTCGCTGCGTAGCCTCGCGGCCAAGATCGCGTGAGGGAAGGAAGCGGACGATGGCGGGTGCAGGCAAGGTCGGTGAGGTCAGGGTCAAGGCCGACCGGTTGACGTCGTTTATCCGGACGATCTGCGAGACCGATGGCAGCGATCCGCGCGAGGCGAAGATCGTCGCCGAGAACCTGGTGCTGGCCAATCTCTACGGCCACGACAGCCACGGCGTCGGCATGATCCCGCGCTATATCGAGAACACGCGCGCCGGCAACTGCAAGCGCAACTGGCACGCCAGGATCGTCGTCGACAACGGCGCGGTGATCACCGTCGATGGCGGCAAGGGCTACGGCCAGGTGGTCGCCGGCGAGGCGATGGATTTCGGCATCGAGCGCGCCCGGCAATTCGGCGTCTGCGTCGTGGGCCTGCGCAACTGCCATCACATCGGCCGCATCGGCGCCTGGGGCGAGCGCTGCGCCGATGCCGGCATGGTCTCGATGCACTACGTCAACGTGCACGGGCACAAGCCCCTGGTGGCGCCGTTCGGCGGCGCCGAGGCGCGCTTCTCGACCAATCCCTATTGCTGCACGATCCCGGGCGTGAACGGCGAACACATCGTGCTCGACTTCGCCACCAGCCAGGTCGCCATGGGCAAGGTGCGCGTCGCCTACAACAAGCGCGAGGCGATGGAACCCGGCCTGCTGATCGACCACGAGGGCAATCACACCACCGATCCCGGCGTGATGTGGGGCAACGGCCCGTTCGGCGCCATCCTGCCCTTCGGCCTGCACAAGGGCGGCGGCCTGGCGGTGATCTGCGACATCCTCTCGGGGGCGCTGACCGGCGGCATGACGGCGACGCCGGAGACGACCAAGGGACCGCCAGGCGACATCGTCAACAACATGCTGTCGGTGGTCATCGACCCGTCGAAGCTCGGCGGCGAGGGCATCTGGCGCAAGGACTCGCAAGACTTCATCGCCTGGGTGAAGTCGGCCAAGCCGCAGCCTGGCGTCGATCAGGTGCTGACCCCGGGCGAGCCGGAGCGGGCACGCCGCGCCGACCGCCTGGCCAAGGGTGTGCCGGTCGACGAGACGACGTGGGGTCAGCTGCGTGACACCGCGCGGCTGGTCGGGCTGAACGCCACCGACATCCCGACGTGATACGCGGACGCTTGCACAAGCCGGCCCTTCAGTGCGTAATCACGGCCGCGGGCGAGACCCGGGGGAGAAGAGCGGGGACGATGGGGCGGAGGTTCGCGTTCCCGCGCGACCAAGCGTGATCACGAGACCATGGCGATATGCGTGAAGCCGGGTATTATCGGGGCCTTGGGGTGATCCCATTGGGGGTCTGCCGCACCGGCAGGGCGACAGTCGAGAGGAGAGGATCGATGCTTCGGAAACTGGCGATCGTCTTCGGCGTGATCGGCGCCGTGACGACATTGGGGGGAGCCCAGGCGCAAAACACCGGTGGAGGCAACAACTTCCGCCTCTGCAATCTCTCCTCGGTCAACATCGAGGTGGCCAAGGCGCTGAACACCGGCAACAAGGACCCGGCCGGCAACCACATCATCATTTCGGAGGGCTGGTACCAGTTCGCCAAGGGCGAATGCGCCGTGCTGTGGAGCGGCAAGCTCCAGTACCGCTACTACCTGCTCTACGGCCAGGCCAAGGAAGCCAACAAGGAGTGGAAGGGCGACATCCCGATCTGCGTCAGCCGCCAGCCCTTCACCATCACCTCGGGCCTGTGCCCGCCGGACAAGTATCGGCGCATGTTCTTCCAGGTCGACACCGGCGAGAACGACGGCTGGACGCAGAACCTGCGCGACTAGCCTCCGGACGACACGAGATTGCGACAGCCCGGCCTCACGGCCGGGCTGTTGGCGTTTTCAGGATGCCTTGGCGCCCAAGGTCTCGGGGTTCATCACCCGGATCGGCTTGCCGTCGAGATAGGCCAGCACGTTCTCGATCGCATCGGCATAGAAGGCCCGGAATGCCGGCTCGACGACGTAGCCGAGATGCGGCGAGAGCACGACATTGTCGAGCGTGGTCAGCGGATGGCCTGGCGGCATCGGCTCGACGTCATACGTGTCCAGCCCGGCCGAGGCGATGTGGCCGCTCTTCAGCGCCGCAATCAGCGCCGCCTCCTCGACGATCGGGCCGCGCGAGGTGTTCACCAGGATCACGCCCTTCTTCATCATCGCGATATCGGCCGCGCCGATCAGCCCGCGCGTGCGGCCGCTCAGGATGAGATGGATGGTGATGACGTCCGAGGTCCGCAGCAGCTCGTCCTTGGACACCAGCCTGGCCCCACCCTCCGCGGCCTTCTCCGCCGTGAGGTTCTGGCTCCAGGCGACGACCTCCATGTCGAAGGCCTTGGCGTACTTCGCCACGCGCGAACCAAGCTTGCCCAGGCCGATCACGCCCAGCCGCTTGCCCTCCAGCGCGAAGCCCATCGGCAGGCCCTTGTGCCAGCCGCCCTTGCGCACCAGCCGGTCGCCGGCCGTGACGTGGCGCACGGCATCCATCAGCACCGCCCAGGTCAGCTCGGCGGTCGGCGCGCTGGAGCCGCCGCCGCCGGTGTTGCTGACCGGAATGCCGCGCGCGGTGAGCGCCGCGAGGTCCATGCTGGGCGCCCGAGCGCCGGTCAGCACGACGAATTTCAGCTTGGGCAGCTGGTCGATCAGCGCCTTGGGAAAATGCTGGCGCTCACGCATCAGCAACAGGGCGTCGAACGGCGCCAGCGCCTTGGCCGCCGCATCGGGCGCGCCGAGATGGCGGTCGAAGGCCGTCACCTCGACACCGCGCGCGCGCAACTTGTCCCAGTCGCCATAGGCCATGGCGACGTTCTGGTAGTCGTCGAGGATGGCGAGCTTCATCGGCATGGTCCTCCGCTGGTCGGCCCATCATGACAAACGGCGCGCCGCGGGTACAACGGCGCGCCGTTCACGGGAGTTGATCCGGCCCTGGCCTCACCCTGAGGAACGCCCCCAGGGCGCGTCTCGAAGGGTGGGCAACGCACGCGGGATTTGTTGCCCAAGCTTCGAGACGGCCGCGATGCGGCCTCCTCAGCATGAGGCCGAGCAGCTCACTCCGGCTTGAGGTTCTTCTCGCGGATGGTCTTGCCCCAGATCTCCTGCTCCTTGCGCTGGAAGGCAGCGAAGCCCTCGGGCGAGCTGGTGATGATGTCCATGGCGAACTGATCGACGAACTTCTTGCTCACCTCGGGGCTGCGGATCGCCTTGGTCAGCTCGGCATGCATGCGATCGATGATCGGCCGCGGCGTGCCCGACGGTGCGTAGACGCCCCACCAGGCATAGGCCAGCGGTGCCTTCACGCCCTGCTCGATCAGGCTTGGCGTATCGGGCAGCGTCGGCGAACGCTCCGCGCCGGTCACCGCCACCGGCCTCAGCTTGCCCGAGGCGAAGTGCGGCTGGATCGCCGTGAGGCTGGAGATCACCATGTCGGTGTGTCCCGCCAGCGTGTCGGCGAGCGCCGGCCCGCCGCCCTTGTACGGGATGATGTTCATCTCGTAGCCGTTGTCCTGCGGCATCTGGCTGACCAGCACGAAGGCCTGGCTCGCCGCCAGCACCGCCATGGCCAGCTTGCCCGGCTTCTTCTTCGCGTCGGCGATCACCTCGGCGAAGGTCTTGTACGGCCGGTCGGGATGCACGCCGATCGCCTGCTGCGTGCGGCCGATCAGCATCACATTGGCGAGCTCGCTGTCCTTGTAGGGCAGATCGGGCGTGAACAATGGATTGAGGATGTGGTTGTCGAAGACGATCAGCCAGGTCTGGCCGTCGGGCGGCGCCTTGGCGGCGACGCTGGCGCCGACCACGCCGGTGCCGCCGGGCTTGTTGTCGACCATGATGTTCCAGCCCAGCGACGCCTGAAGCTGCGCCGCGATGATGCGCGCCACCGGATCGGTCGAGCCACCCGGCGGGAACGGCACGACGAAGCGCAGCTGGCCCTTGGGCCAGTCGCCGGGTTGCGCCCGCAACACCGCCGGCGCCGTCACGCCCAGCGCCGCCGCCGTGCCCAAAAGAGTACGGCGGCGCAATGGCCGCTTGCTGTTCATGTCTTTCCTCCCTGTGCCCGGCTTTATGCGGGCGGATCTGGCCGGTTGGTCGGCCTTGATCCCGTTATCCTTCACGACCTTGCCCCGACGGAAGCTGCGGCGCACCAACTATCCACAGACGCGGCACCGCTCCGTCGGACACGACCTGCCGTCCTTCGACATGATCGACATTCCAGGGGGGAGGAAACCGTGGCTGAATCGGACCATGCGAGCCCACTTCTCGCGACCGCGCAGGCGCTGCGCTCGCGTATCCAGGCCGATCGCGACCGCATCGAACAGGGACGCCGCCTGCCGGAGGATCTGACGCGGGAGCTCGCACGCGAGGGGTTCTTCCGGATCTTCCTGCCCGCGGCTTATGGCGGACTCGATCTCACGCCGATGCAGGGCCTCGCCGTCCTCGAGGAGCTGGCGCGTGCCGATGCGTCCGTCGCCTGGTGCGTGTGGAACGGCAACACCCATTGGATCGCTGCCCAGCTGCCGTCCGCGACGGCAAGCACCGTCCATGGCAAGGCTGACACCGTGACCGCCAACAGCACGCGCGCCTCAGGCGTGGCGGAAATCGTCGACGGCGGGTTTCGTGTGAACGGGCGATGGTCGCTGGTCAGCGGCTGCGAGCTCGGCGCGTGGATGGTGCTGCTCTGCACCGTGCACGAAGGCGGCAAGCCGCGGCTGACATCGTCGGGCGGGACCGAGACCCGCTTCGTGGTGGTGCCCGCGACGTCCTGCAAGATCGTCGACACCTGGACAGTGGGTGGCCTGCGCGGCACCGGCAGTCATGACGTCGTCGTGGCGGAGACGTTCGTCGCCAGCAGCTACGCGGCGGGGTTCAACGATCCGTTCGTGCTGAACGAGCCGCGCTATCGCTTGCCGCCGTTCTGCCGCGTCATCCCGGGACTGGGCGCCATAGCCCTGGGTCTCGCCCGCACCGCCATCGACAGCCTCACCGGGATCGCGGTCGACAAGCAGCTGCAACGCTCGAACCAGATCCTGCGCGAGAACCACGGCGCACAGATGCGCGTGTCCGAGGCGCAAGCGGCGGTCCGGTCGGCGCGGCTCTATCTGTTCGACAGCCTGGAGAACCTGTGGCGCACCGTTGTCGCGACCGGCGCGGCACCGATCGCGGCACGGGCCGATGCGCGCATGGCGGCGTCGCACGCCGTCTCCAGCGCCGCCCGGGCCATCGATCTGATGTACAGCGCGGCCGGTGCGACCGCGCTCTACACCAGCTCACCCCTGGAGCGCGCCTTCCGCGATGTGCATGCCATCACCCAGCATATCGGCGTGCATCCCCGGGTCATGGAGACGACGGGACGCGTGCTGTTCGGCCTCGAGCCAGACACGCCGCTGCTTTGACAGGCGCACGCGGGTTCAGTCGGGCTTGATGCCGTTGTCCCGCACGACCTTGCCCCAGCGCTCCACCTGTTCGTGGATGAAGGTACGGAAGGCGTCGGGCTGGCTGACCACGAGGTCCATGCCCAGCTGCTCGCCGAGCAGCTTGCGCACGTCGGGCTGCGCCAGCGCCTTCTCGAGCGCGCCGTGCATGCGCGCGATGATCGGCTGCGGCGTGGCCGCCGGCGCCAGCACGCCCCACCACGCCAGCGCCGAGAAGCCGGGGAAGCCCTGCTCGGCCAGCGACGGCACGTCGGGCAGTACCGGCGAGCGCTTGTCGCCGGTCGCCGCCAGCGCGCGCACCTTGCCGGCGCGGATATGCGGGGCGAGCAGCGCCACGCTGCCGATCGCCAGGTCGATCTGGCCGCCCAGGATGTCCTGCGTCATCGGCCCGCCGCCCTTGTAGGGCACGTGCACGACCTGAAACTTCCCGGCCTGCTGCACCAAGGTCATGGTCAGGTGGCCGAGGCTGCCGTTGCCGATCGAGCCGTAGGTGATCTTGTCGGGCGTCGCCTGCGCCGCTTTCACCACGTCGCCGAAATTCTTGTAGGGCCGGTCCGGGTGGGTGACGACCGCCATCGGCGAGGTGCCGACCAGCATGACCGGCGCGAGATCCTTCTCGGTGTCGAAGGTCATGCCGGGGATCAGCGACGGATTGACCCCGTGGGTGTCGAACACGAAAACCCAGGAGTAGCCGTCGGCCGGCGCCTTGGCGACCACGGCGGTGCCGATCGAGCCGCCGGCGCCGGGCCGGTTGTCGACGACGATGTTCCAGCCGGTGGCCTCGCTGATGTTCTTCTGCATGACGCGCGCCAGCGGATCGACCGAGCCACCCGGCGGGAAGGGCACCACGAACTTGATCGGCTGCTTGGGCCAGTCACCGGTTTGAGCCGACGCCGGCAGCGTCACACCCAAGGTCGCACCGGCAAGCCCCGTCAACGCACCGCGACGGGTCAGGCGGATCGTCATGATTATTCCTCCACGCTTTGCCGGAAACGCCGGCATCCGGCGTGGGCAATAAGGCCTCCCGAAGGCCCTGTCGATGTTGCGGACCTGTGACATCTCTACCTTCCCCCGGAGGGGGAAGGTGCCCGAAGGGCGGAAGGGGGATGTCGAAGACGAACGCAGGAGTCCGTCTTCGACACCCCCCTTCCGGCGCTGCGCGCCACCTTCGCCCTCCGGGGGAAGGTAAGACTGGGGATGTATCCGGCGCGTACGCCGTATAGGGATGAAATGGCTGGCTCCCTGGTCTCGATCGCGGTCGGCTTCGTGATCCTCGCGCTGGTTTTCGGTGCGATCGAGCGGCTGTTCCCCGCCCGGCGCCAGCCGATCGTCAGGCCGGGCTGGTGGACCGATCTCGCCTATTGGGTTTTCACCCCTCTGGTGACGCGTGCGGTCACCCGGGTTGCGGTGATCGCCGCCCTCCTCCCGGTGCTGCTGCTGGCCGGCCAGAACCTCGATCCCGAGCGCATCGCCAAAGGCTTCGGGCCATTGTCGCGCCAGCCGCTCTGGCTGCAGGCGATCGAAATGATCGTGCTCGGGGATTTCATCGGCTACTGGACGCATCGCTGGTTCCACGGCGGCTGGCGCTGGCGTTTCCACGCCATCCATCACAGCTCGACCCATCTCGACTGGCTGGCCGCGGTGCGCCTGCATCCGGTCAACGATGTCATCGGCAAGCTCGCCATCGCCCTGCCGATGATTGGACTAGGCTTCTCGCCGGTGGCTACGGCGGGTGTCGTGCCGTTCCTGACGTTCTACGCCATCCTGCTGCACGCCAACGTCGACTGGCGCTTCGGGCCGCTCAGCAAGGTGATCGCCAGCCCGGCGTTCCACCGCTGGCACCACACCTCGGCCGCGGCAGGCCGCGACCGCAATTTCGCCGGCCTGCTCCCGCTGTGGGACATTCTGTTCGGTACCTTCTGGCTACCTGACCGCCCGCCGACGGTCTTCGGCGTCGACGACCCGGTGCCGGCGCATTTGCCCGGCCAGTTGCTCTGGCCCTTCCGCCGCGATCACGGGCGCTTCACAATCGCGCGCTAAGAGCCAGTTGCGGCCTTTTCCGTGGCCGGCCAATCGGGGAAACGCGTCATGGGCTCGATCGCGCTCGCCTTCACGCCGCGCTATGCGGTGTTCACGCTGTCGGTCATCGCAGCGATCACCTTTCTGATCCTGTCGTTCGTCTATACCGGCTTCGTCATCCTCTTCATCGTCGCCGTTGTTCTGGTGGGCATCGGCGTGCACGACGTCATGCAGAAGCACAGCAGCATCCTGCGCAACTATCCGATCGCCGCGCACATCCGCTTCCTGCTCGAGGAGATCCGGCCCGAGATCCGCCAGTACTTCCTCGAGAGCGACACCGACGGCTCGCCGTTCAACCGCGAGCAGCGCTCGGTCGTCTACCAGCGCGCCAAGGGCCAGCTCGACAAGCGGCCGTTCGGCACCCAGCTCAATGTCTACGACACGGCCTTCGAATGGCTGCACCATTCGATCGTCGCGCGTCATCCCTCGGAGGAGCCGTTCCGCGTCTCGATCGGCGGGCCGGACTGCAAGCAGCCCTACTCGGCCTCGATCTTCAACATCTCGGCGATGAGCTTCGGGTCACTGAGCGCCAACGCCATCCGCGCGCTGAACACCGGTGCCAAGAAGGGCGGCTTCTATCACGACACCGGCGAAGGCGGCTTCAGCCCCTACCACAAGGAGAATGGCGGCGACATCGTCTGGGAGATCGGCAGCGGCTATTTCGGTTGCCGCAATCCCGACGGCACGTTCAGCGAGGAACGCTTCCGCGAGACCGTCGCCACACCGCAGATC
>JAFAZJ010000105.1 GCA_019239835.1 Alphaproteobacteria bacterium
CGTGCGCGACGACGTTCGCTACGATCCCTACACCGCGCCGCTGCGCCCCGATGTCTACAAGGCGAGTTCGACCCTGGCGGCAGGCCACGGCTACTGCATCAACAAGGCCGGGCTGATGGCCGCGACCTGCCGCGCGGTGGGCGTGCCGGCGCGGGTCGGTTACGCCGACGTACGTAACCACATGACGACAAGGCGCATGACCGAGTTCATGGGCACGGACGTTTTCTACTTCCACGGCTATGTCGACATCGGCCTCGACGGCCGCTGGCTCAAGGCAACGCCAGCGTTCAATCGCCAGCTCACCGAGCGCTTCGGCCTGAAGCCGCTGGAATGGGATGGGCAGAGCGATTCGATCTATCACCCTTATGACGTGGCCGGCCGTCGGCACATGGAGTACCTCGCCTATCGTGGCGTCTATGCCGACATCCCGTTCGACACCATCGCCGAGTGCTTTCGCCGCGAGTATCCCCGCATGCACGCGGCGATGAGCGGCGGCGTCCTCGAGGGCGATTTCGCCGCCGAAGGCGAAGCGGAGACGAAGACGGCGGCACGCGCGTGAGCTTCTCTCTCGTTCCGCGTTCCGGCTCCTTCATCGTGTTGCTGGTGGCGCTGGCGTCCTTTGGCCCGTTGTCGATGAGCATCTACACGCCGGTCTTGCCGATCGTGGGGGCATCGATCGGCGCGACGCCCGACGACGTGAAGCTGACGCTGACGACGTACATGCTGGGCTTCGCGGCCGGCCAGCTCTTCTTCGGTCCGCTCAGCGATCGGTTTGGCCGCAGGCCGGTGCTGCTCGTCGGCTTGTTCCTGTTCGCGCTCACCTCCGCAGGCTGCGCCCTGGCCGGTTCGATCGGCCAGCTCCTGGCGCTGCGCGTCCTGCAGGGGTTGAGCGCCTGCGCCGGCTCGGTGATCAGCCGCGCCCTGACCCGCGACACCTACGAGTTCAGCGAGCTGCCGCGGGTGATGAGCTGGATCTCGATCGGCGTCAACGTGGCGCCGGCGATCGCGCCGCTGATCGGCGGCCATCTCGGCGAATGGTTCGGCTGGCAGGCCACGTTCTGGGCGCTCTCCGTCTTTGCCATGACCTTGTTCGCCATCGTCGCGTTGGGCGTCGGCGAGACCAACAAGCACCGCGCCGCCTCGCTCAACCTGCTGGCCTTCGCGCGCGGCAGCGGCGAGATGCTGCGCGACCGCCGCTTCCTCGGCTTCGCGCTGACCATGGGTTTCATCTTCGGCATCAATTTCGGTATGGCTGTCGGCATGCCGTTCATCCTGCAGGACACGTTGGGCTTCACTCCGGGCACTGTGGGCTATCTCAGCCTGATCGGGGTCGCCGGCTTCACTCTGGGCGGTTTCGCCAACAACCGGCTGATCGGCCGGGTGCGGCCGACGACGATCGTGCAGGTGGCGCCCCTGTTTCACATCACCGGGCTCACGATCGTCGCCATCCTGTCGATTGCCGGGACACTAACGTGGTGGTCGATCACGGTGCCGTTCATGATCTGCTCCTTCGGTTCCGGGATGGTCGTGCCCAACTCCAATGCAGGTGCCGTCGGGCTATATCCGCGGCTGGCGGGCACGGCCTCCTCGCTGGTCGGGCTGGCGCAGATGGGCATGGGCGCGCTGGGTACGATCGCGGTGGCAGTCACCACCGGGCTGGGCGGCTATGACCGCGCCCTGCCGCTGGTCGGCGAGTGGATCGGCTGCACCACCAAGGCCTGCGCCATCCCCATGCCGCTGGTTTTGGCGCAATTGCCCTTCGCCTTTGCCGCTTTCTTCGCCGCGCGGCTGCTGCGGACGGCACGTTAGCGCACCTTACGCGTTGTTGTGGAAGACCGGTGCCTTGCCTAGGCTCGCCGGCAGTCCCGCATGCTCAGGCCCATGACGACAACGCCGAACCTGTCGTTCTTCACTGCCACTACCAACGACCCGCGGGACCTTAGCGCCGCTTTGCGGGAGAGCCATGAGCTGCTCGCGCTGGCCGAGCAGTCGGCCGGCATCGGCATCTGGGACCGCGATCTCGCCACCGACCTGGTGCGCGCCACGCCGACCTTTTTCCGGTTGATGGGGCTGGAGCCGTCGACTGAACCGGTCCATCCCGACGTGATTCGCGCCGTGCGCCATCCCGACGACGCGGCGCAGGTGGTCGATGGCTTCCACAAGGCGGTGGCCAGCGGACAGGAGATCTACGACTCGGAATACCGCATCATCCGACCCTCAGATGGTCAGATGCGCTGGATCTTCGGCCGCGGGCGGGTGGTGCGCGACGCGTCGGGCAAGCCGGTGCGCTACAGCGGCGTCGACATCGACGTCACCGAGCGCAAGCGCATCGAGGGTCAGCTGCGCGAGACCGAGGAACGCTTCTCCAAGGCGTTCAACGCCGCAGCCCACCCGATGAGCATCACCACGCTGAAGGAGGGTCGCTTCGTCGACATCAACGCCGCCGGCCTGCGTGCCAGCGGACTGAGTCGCGAACAGGTGATCGGCCGTACCGTGCGCGAGCTGGGCTTTTACGGCGACCCTGAGAGCCAACGCACCGTGCGCGAGTTGCTGGCGAAACAGGGGCGCTTTACCGACCTCGAGACGGTGCTGCGCAACGAGCGCGGGTCGCGCACCTACCTGCTGTCGGGCTCCTCAGTCGAGTTGCGCGGCGAGCAATGCCTGATGATCTCGGCGGTCGACATCACGGAGCGCAAGAAGGCGGAGGAGGAGAACCGCCTGCTGATGCACGAGGTCAACCACCGCGCCAACAACCTGCTGGCGGTGATCCAGGCGATCGCGCGACAGACCGTCGACAGCGGCGATCCGCGGAACTATGCCGAGCGCCTGTCGCAGCGCATCGCCGGCATCGCCGCATCCAACAACCTGCTGGTGTCGGGTAACTGGCACGGCGTCGCGCTGGCGAGGCTGGTCGAATCGCAGCTGGCGCCGTTCGCCGAGTCCAGTGCGCGACTGAGCGTCGAGGGGCCGTCGGTGAAGCTCGCGCCGGCGGCCGCCCAGGCGGTCGGCATGGCGCTGCATGAGCTGGCCACCAATGCGGCGAAATACGGTGCGTTGTCCCGCGACGGCGGTCGCATTCGCATCGCCTGGTCGGTGACCGGCGACAGCGACGACGATCGTATCTTCTCGCTGGGCTGGTCGGAGCAAGGTGGCCCGGCCGTCGTGCAGCCTGAGCGCCGGGGCTTCGGCACGACGGTGATCGAGCGCATGGTGTCAGGCACCCTGGGCGGCAAGGCGACGCTGGAATTCGCGCCGCCGGGTGTGATCTGGACCTTCGCCTGCCCGGTCACGAACGCGCTGGAGCTGGGGGACTAGGCGACAAGCCCGCACCGCGAGAGGGAACCTGTGCTCGCATAGCTGACCCGCTTTCCATCGGCGCGCCAATCGGCCTAAATGACCGCGGCGCATTCGATAGGAGAGGGAAGCCCGACATGCCGAACATGCTGAAGGACAAGGTGGTGCTGGTGACCGGCTCGGGCGGCGGCATCGGGCGGGAGATGGCGCTTCTCGCGGCTGCCGAGGGTGCCAAGGTCGTGGTCAATGATCTGGGCGGCGCGGTCGACGGTGAGGGCGCCGGCAGCAACACCCCGGCGCAGAAAGTGTGCGACGAGATCAAGGCGGCCGGCGGCGTCGCCGTGCCGAATTTCGGCAGCGTGTCGGATCCCGGCGCGGCCGAGGCGATGATCAAGCAGGCGGTCGAGACCTTCGGCAAGATCGACGGCATCATCAACAACGCCGGCATCCTGCGCGACCGCATCTTCCACCGTATGAGTCATCTCGACTGGAAGCAGGTCATCGACGTGCATCTCAACGGCTGCTTCAACGTCAGCCGCGCCGCCGCCAACTTCTTCAAGGAGCAGAAGTCGGGCGCCTTCGTGCACTTCACCTCGACGTCGGGCCTGGTCGGCAATTTCGGCCAGGCGAACTACTCGGCGGCCAAGATGGGCATCGTCGGCCTGTCGCGTTCGATCGCGCTCGACATGGCGGCGTTCAACGTGCGTTCCAACTGCATCTCGCCCTTCGCCTGGACGCGCATGATCGGCACCATCCCCGCCGACACGCCGCAGCAGGTCGCGCGCCTGGAGCGCTCGAAGAAGATGACCGCGGCCAAGGTGGCGCCGATGGCGGTGTTCCTGCTGAGCGACGCGGCCGAGGGTGTGACCTCGCAGATCTTCGGCGTGCGCATGAACGAGATCATGCTGTTCTCGGCCAACCGCCCGGTGCGCTCGGTGCACATGTCGGACGGCTGGACGCTCGAGAAGATCGCCGAGACGGCGGTGCCGGCGCTGAAGCCCGGCTTCATCGACCTGAAGCGCTCGCCCGAGTACTTCACCTGGGATCCGATCTGATGGACACGCCGCTCAAGAACGAACCGCGTATCGATGCCGACGAGGTGCTCGCCGGCATCGTCGAATGGGTGGAGATCGAGAGCCCAAGCCACGACGCGGCTGCGGTCAACCGCGTGGTCGACAAGGTCGAGGGCCAGATGTCGGGCCTTGGCATGAAGATCGAGCGCACGCCCGGCCGCGACGGCTTCGGCGATATCCTCGAATGCAAGACCCCGTGGGGCGAGGGCAAAGGCATCCTGGTGCTGGCCCATCTCGATACCGTGCATCCCATCGGCATGATCGAGAAGGATCTGAAGGTGCGCCGCGAAGGCGATGCGATCTTCGGCCCCGGCATCTACGACATGAAGGCGGGTGGCTACATCGCCTACTACGCGATGCGTCACCTGATCCGGCAGGGCAAGAAGAGCAAGCTGCCGGTGACCTTCCTGTTCATCCCGGAGGAGGAGGTCGGCAGCCCGACCTCGCGCGCCCGCATCGAGGCGGCGGCACGGAATGCCAAGTACGCGCTGGTGATGGAGCCGGGTCGCGACGGTGATCGCGTCGTGACTTCGCGCAAGGGCGTCGGTCGCTTTGTCGTCACGGTGAAGGGCCGCGCCAGCCATGCCGGCGTACGCCACCAGGATGGACGCAGCGCCATCCTCGAGCTGGCGCGCCAGATCGTGCGCATCGAGGCGATGACCGATTACGGCCGCGACATCACGGTGAACGTGGGCCTGGTCAGCGGCGGCACCGGCGTCAACGTCGTCTCAGCTGAGGCAACGGCCGAAGTCGATCTGCGCGTACCCGATCCGGCGACGGCCGAGGAGATGATCGCGCGCTTGCTCGCCCTGCAGCCGATCGGCGAGGAGGTCGAGGTCAAAGTCGAAGGCGGCATGAACCGGCCGCCCTACCGCAAGGATGCCGGCATCCAAGCGCTGTTCGACAAGGCGCGCGCGATCTACGCCGAGGTCGGCAAGGAACTCAACGACGTGCCGCTGACGGGCGGCGGCAGCGACGGCAACTTCACCGCCGCGCTCGGCATCCCCACGCTCGACGGACTGGGCGCCGACGGCAAGGGCGCGCACGCGGCGTTCGAGCAGATCTACTACTCGTCGCTGATGTCGCGCACGTACCTGGCGGCACGGCTGTTCGAGACGTTGGACTGATGCTCACCCTCTACCATGCCCGGCATACGCGCTCGCTGCGTGTGCTGTGGACGTTGGAGGAACTCGGCATCAAGGCCGAGGTGAAGTCGCTGCAGTTTCCGCCACGCAAGCTGCAGCCTGACTATCTGTCAATCAATCCGACGGGTGCGGTGCCGGCCTTGGTCGATGGCGATCTGGTGCTGACGGAGTCATTGGCGATCTGCGAGTACATCGCAGCGAAGCACGGCCCATCGTTGCTCGTCGCGCCAGGCGAGGCCGACCGGGTTCAGTTCCTGCAATGGCTATGGTACGGCGAGTCGACCCTGATGACGCCGCTGTCGCGCATGGCGACCGTCGGCCGTCTGCAGCGCCAGGGACCGGACATCGATGCGGTGATGGCCGACGCGCGCGACAATGCGGGCGTTCGCCTGACGTCGCTGGAGAAGCATCTCGAAGGCCGCGAGTATCTCGCCGCCGGCCGCTTTACGCTGGCCGACATCTCGCTGGGCTATCCGCTCTACCTCATCGGCTTGACCGGCCTCGATCATCTGCTCGGTCCGCGTTCGTCAGCGTATCGTAATCGACTGCATGTACGGCCAGCCTTCCAGCGTGCGGTGTCTGTGCCCTGAACGCGAGGTCTCGCGACCATGCCCTCCAGCTTTGACGTAACCCTGCCGCGCTCCGTGAAGCCGGTATTCCCCGACCGCTGTCCCTGCGGCGGCGGACCGACCAACGGCAAGGCCGTGCGGCTGTCCTTCGTCGGCTACAGCCGCGCGCCATCGGCGGTCGACTACGTGCTCGACGTCAACATGAGCGGCGGCAACACGCTCGACTACGCCATGGTGCCGGCAAGCGAGGACTGCGCACGGCGACTGCGCCGCTACCACTTCTGGATCAAGGTCTTCAAATACCTCACCTGGGTGCCGTTCTTCGGCCTGGCGCTGTGGCTGAACCTGCCGGTCTTCCTGAGCGTCATCATCCTGCTGGTCGCCCTGATCGTGCCGGTGATCTGGGAGATCACCCATCCGCCCGCCGTCGGCGCTACACCGCATCCGGACAGGATCGGCTGGGAGTTCGCCGACCGGGCCTATGCCGAGGAATTCGCCAAACTGAACGGCACGACGCTCGACAGCGAGCGCAACAAGAAGCCGGCTGAGCCCGTCAGTAAGCCGCAGTGAAGCGCCGCTTCACGTGCCTGGGTGCCTCGATCTCCTCGACGATGGCGATGGCGAAGTCCTCGCGCGAGATCTGGCTGACACCTTTGTCGTCTTCCAGAAGGTGATCGAGCCCGAGACGGAACCTGCCAGTGCGCTGGCCGGGCTGAATCGAGGCCGGCGGTGAGATCGCGGTCCAGTCGAGGTCCTGGGCAGCGCGGATCGCCTCGTAGGCCAGCGCGGCAGGCTTTGACGTCGGTGGCTGGATGCCTTTCTCCGCCATGTGTTCGAAGTGCGTGCGGCCATCGCTGCGGATCAGGCTGCCGGCGCCGATCACGAACAGCGCGCGTTTGACACCGCTGCGGCGGATCGCATCGAGCACCTGATGGATGTCGGCCTCGTTCCACTTGATCGAGGCGACGACCACGTCGTGGTTCTTCAGCACGGCGGCGAGTGCGTCGACGTCGGCCGTGTTGACCACCTTGGGCGCCAGGTTGGCCCGCGCCGGCAGCTTCGCCGCATCGCGCGTTGTGCCGGTGACGCGATGGCCGCGGCTCAGGGCCTCGTCGAGGATGCGGCTGCCGATATTGCCCGTGGCGCCGATGAGGGCGATCGAGGTCATGGGCGGTGTTCCTTCACGAGATCGAGGATGGCGGCGGCAAAGTCGATCGGCGCTTCCTGCGGCAGGTTGTGGCCGATGCGCGGCAGCAGGCGGCGTTGGTAGGGGCCGGTGAAGAAATGCTGGTGTTTTTCCGACTGCGCGGCCGGGCCGACACCGTCGTGGCCACCATGCAGCACCTTGGTCGGCACGGTGATCTTCGGCTTCTGCGCCAGCTTGGCGTCGATCGGCGCCAGGGCAGGATCGCCCGGCGCGTAGCCGTAGCGATGGCGATAGGATTGGATCACCACGTCGACAAAGTCGGGATTGTCGAACGAGGACGCGCTCTTCTCAAACGTCGCCTCGTCGAACTGCCATTCCGGCGACCACAGGCGCCACAGCAGGCGGCAGACGTCGCGGCGGTTCTTGCTGAGGCCGGCGCGGCCGCGCTCGGTGTGGAAGTAGTACTGGTACCAGAAGCGATGCTCCTGCTCGGCAGGCGCGGGCTCTGCCGAGGCAGCGATGTCCTGGATATTGTAGCCGCTGCAGCTCACCAATCCTGCGACGCGCTCCGGCCACAGCGCCGACACGATGCAGGCGGCGCGGCCGCCCCAATCGTAGCCGGCGACGGTGGCGCGCTCGATACGCAGCGCGTTCATGAACTGCAGCAGGTCATTGCCCAGCGCCGCCTGCTCGCCCGAGCGCGGCGTGTCAGCCGACAGAAAGCGTGTCGGGCCGTAGCCGCGCAAATACGGCACCAGCACGCGCATGCCGGCCGCTGCCAGCCGCGGGGCGACCTCGTCGTAGGCGCGTACGTCGTAGGGAAAGCCATGCAGCAGGATCACCGGCGCGCCCACGGCCGAGCCGTGATCCTCCCAGGCGATGTCGAGCACGTCGGTGTGGATGTGTTTGATCGTCATGGGGCCGAGCTTAGGCCATTCGCGTCGCGTTGACAGGGCGACGTCGAACGCTCAGTTTCGGGCGACATGCTGGCCAAACCGCACGACTACATCAGCAGCGAGCAGATCGCGGCCCTGCGCGGCAAATCCGACCTCGTCGGCGCGCTGTTGGTGCTGCACGCCTGGGGCCTGGTGTTCGGCGCCATGGCGCTGTTCGTGTGGTGGCCCAACCCGCTAACCTTCATCGTCGCCGTCATGGTGATTGGCGCGCGCCAGCTGGGTGTCGCCATCCTGATGCACGACGCGGCGCACGGCCTGCTGTTCGACAACAGGCGCCTGAACGACTGGGCCGGCACCTGGCTTTGTGGCGCGCCGGTCGGTGCCAGCCTGACGCTGTATCGGCCCTACCACCTGACCCATCACCGCCACACGCAGCAGCCGCAGGATCCCGATCTCGGTCTCTCCGCGCCGTTCCCGATCACGCGCAAGAGCCTGTGGCGCAAGGTGCTGCGCGACGCGATGGGCCAGACCGCCTATCAGCGCCGCCGCGAGCAGATCCTGCGCGCCATGGGGCCGCGCGAGCTCGGCCTTGGGACGCGCCTGATGAGCCTGCTGCGCAACGAGCGCGGCTTCTTCATCATCAACGCCGTGCTGCTCGCGGGCCTGAGCGCGCTGGGCTACTGGTGGCTCTATCCGGCTCTATGGCTGTTGCCGTTGGCGACCTGGTACCAGCTGGTCAGCCGCATCCGGAACATCGCCGAGCACGCCGTCGTGCCCGACAACGACGATCCGCTGCGCAACACCCGCACGACCAGAGCCAACTGGCTCGAGCGGCTGCTGATCGCGCCCTATTGGGTGAACTACCACCTCGAGCATCACCTGTTCCTGTTCGTGCCGTGCTGGCGCCTGCCGACGGCGCATCGCGCGCTGCTTGGTGGCGGCTTTGGCTCGAAGATGGAACTGCGGCGCGGCTATGTCGAGGTGCTCAAGCGCGCTACGTCGAAGCTGATCGACGGCCCGCACGACCGAGGCCGCGAGCGGGGGCCGGCGCACATCTAGTGCTTGTGGGCCCGCAGGTCGCCGTAGGCTTCCGGGATCGCCTCGAGATTGTACTGGGTCAGCGCCGGCGGCTGCACCAGGCGGCTGTCGACCGTGCCGTCGGCGTGGAAGGCGTGGCCGACATAGCCCACGACCTTGGGTCCGTACGCCGGCTGGAAGAAGTCCGGCAGGATGAACGCGGTCGAGGGCGCCCAGACGTTTTTCCAGTCGCCGCCATTGGTCTGGCGGAACTGGTGCACGTGGCCGCAGGCGACCAGGCGCAGCTTCGCACCAGTGAACGCCGAGAGCAGCCCGCCGCGCGCCGCCGGCGGCAGGAAGCGGCCACCGAGGTCGGTCTCGGCCGGCGAGGCGTCGTACAGCGGCTTATGCACGAAGAGCGCAATCGAGCGGCCATTGGCCGTCGCGGTGGCATGGCGCACGAAGTTGCTCTGATCGGCGTCGGCCGACAAATCAGAGCCCACGAGCTGGGCGTTGACGCCGATCAGCCGCCAGCCGGGGACGTCGTGCGCCCAGTAATCCTCGCCGAAGATCGTGCGGTAGCGGGCGCGGCGGTTTTCGTCGATCGCATAAGACGAGCCGATGCCCTGGCTGTCGCCGATGTCGTGGTTGCCGGGGATCGCCAGCCAGTCGAGATCGAGCGCCTCGTGCAGGCCGTGCGCGCGGCGCAGATCGGCGTCGAGCTCGGCGCCATTGAGCGAAATGTCGCCGCTGTTGATCACCAGGTCGACCGCCGCCTCGTGCAGCGCCTCGCCCAGCCGGGCGAAGTTGGTGTTGAAGAACGGCTTGGCTTCGCTGAGATGGGTATCGGAGATCTGCGCGACGTGCACGGTCATGGCTGCCTCCAGGGTGGCATGCCGGCAACCTGCCTGAAGGATGTCTCAGCCGTGTGACGCCGTCTTCTGGGCGCGGGCACGGATATCGCCGTAGGCGCCCGGGAAGTTCTCCATGTTGTTGCGCACCATCTCGGCGGGCTCGAACAGCCGGCTTTCCGACCGACCATCCTCGTGCAGGCGATGCTCGACATAGCCCACGATCTTCGAGCCCCAGTTCGGCTCGAAATACTCAGGCAGAATGAACGACGTCGACGGCGCCCAGACATGGCGCATCGCGGGCGTGGTTTCTCGAAACAGATGAAGATGGCCCGACGCGATCAGCCGGATATCGGCGCCGGCGATCAGTGCCGTCAGGCCGTAACGCGCAGTTCGGGTGAGGAACCAGCTGCCGACTTCCGGTTCCTCAACGTCGCTTCGGAACAGCGGCTTGTGCAGGAACAGCGCGATGGCGCGGTCACCA
>JAFAZJ010000174.1 GCA_019239835.1 Alphaproteobacteria bacterium
CCGAGCCGCCCGCCGGCACCTTCACCCTGCCCGACGTGCCAGGCGTCGGTGCCGTGCCCGACAAGGCCGAGGGTGAGAAATGCGCCCGCTGCTGGCAGGTGCTGCCCGAGGTCGGCCGGTCCAAGGCCCACCCGACGCTCTGCCTGCGCTGCGAATCGGCGGTCGGTGGCCTGCCCCAGGCAGCGCAATGAGCCTTCCGCAGCCGTCGCGTCCGTCAATCGGCACGCCGTTGGTGCGGGCAGGCCTGATCCTGGCGGCGATCACCATCGTCGCCGACCAGGCCAGCAAATGGCTGCTACAGGGCATGCTGCTGGAGCGCGGGACCGTCGAGGTGATCCCCGGCCTCTTCAACCTGGTCATGGTGTGGAACACCGGCATCAGCTTCGGGATGCTGGGCGGCGCGGGCGTTCTGCCGCCCTGGGCGCTGTCGGCCATTGCCGTGGCCATCTGCATCGCGCTGTTCTTCTGGCTGCGTGCGGCACGCAGCCGCTGGACCGCCTGGGCCATCGGCCTTGTCATCGGGGGGGCCATCGGCAATGTTGTCGATCGCGCCCGCTGGGGCGCAGTGTTCGATTTCGCCGACTTCTACATCGGGCGCTGGCACTGGCCGGCGTTCAACGTCGCCGACGCGGCGATCGTCATCGGGGTGCTGATGTTGCTGGGTGAGTCCCTGATGCCGGGTGCTGCCAAAGAACGGCGATGACGGTCGAACGAGGGACGGGAATGATTGGACAGATCCTGAAGCTGATCGGCCTGGGCGTCGCCATGGCCGCACTTGGCGCATGTGGCGTCCTCGACAGCATCGGCGGCGCCAAGAAAGTCTCGCCTGACGAGTTCAAGGTGGTCTCGCACACCCCGCTGACCATGCCGCCCAACGCCGATCTGCGGCCGCCCCGGCCCGGCGCACCGCGCCCGGACGATCAGACCCCGCAAGCCCAGGCACGCGCCGTACTGGCGCCCGCTCCAGCACCGGCCGCGGCTGGCGGGCGCGGCGGCCCGGCCCGGCCGGCGGCACCTGCGGCCTCGACCGGCAGCCCGGCGGAAAGCGCCCTGCTGGCACGCGCCGGCGCGGCTGGCAATGGCGGTGGCGCCGACATCCGCACCCAGCTCAACCGCGAGAGCCGTGTGCTGGCCGACAACGACCGCTCCTTCATCGACGCGCTGATCTTCTGGCAGGACAAGCCGCCGCCGGGCGTGATCCTCGATCCGGTGAAGGAGCAGGCCCGCCTGCGCGCGGCGACGGCGCAGGGCACCGATCCGGGCGGCGCCACGCCGCAGATCGAGCGCCGCAAGCGCGGCATCTTCGAGGGCATCTTCTAGTTCCCTCTTATGTGATCATCAGGGGTAGGGCGGAAATCGGCATAACGCGGTAGAAGTCTTGGACTTCGCCATGACCTCGCCATCTCCATACCGCTAGACTTGATCACATGATCTCACGACGGACCGCGCTCAGCGGATTGCTCGCGGCGGGCGCGCTCGCCGCGCCGCGTATCGTTTCGGCACAAGGCACTCTTGCCATACCGCAACCCGGCAAGTTCAACGTCGAGACGTTCACGCTCGCCAACGGCCTGCGCGTGGTCGTGCTGCCCTCGGCGCGCGCGCCCGTGGTGCTGCACATGGTGTGGTACGAGGTCGGCGGCGCCGATGAGCCCGAAGGCCAGTCCGGTATCGCGCACTTCCTCGAGCACCTGATGTTCAAGGGCACGCCGAAGGTCCCGCCCGGCGAGTTCTCCAAGATCGTCGCGCGCAGGGGTGGACGCGACAACGCCTTCACCTCGCACGATTACACCGGCTACCACCAGACCGTCGCCAGCGACCAGCTCGAGACGGTCATGGAGATGGAAGCCGACCGCATGGCCAACCTCGTGCTCTCGGAGAAGGAGCTCCTTCCCGAGCGCGACGTGGTGCTGGAGGAAAGGCGCGCGCGCATCGAGAACTCGCCGGCCGCGCTGCTCGACGAGACGGCGCGCGAGGCGATGTACGGCCGCCGCGGCTATGGCATCCCGGTTTCCGGCTGGCCCGACGAGGTTCGCAAGCTGGGTGTGCCCGAGGCGCTGGCCTTTTATCGCCGCTTCTACGCGCCCAACAACGCCATCCTGATCGTCGCCGGTGACACCTCGGTCGACGCCATGCGCCGCCTGGCCGAGAAGCACTACGGGCCGGTTGCACGCCGCGATGTGGTGACACGCACACGCTCGGATCAGCACGGCGAGCTGCCGCGCAAGGTCGAGCGGCGCGATCAGCGCGTGCGCCAGCCGCAATGGGGCCGCGACTTCCTGGCCCCGTCCTACCGCTTGGGCGAGACGCGCCACGCCTATGCCCTGCAGGTGGCGTCGCAGGTCATCGGCGGCAGCGAGATCAGCCGCCTGTACCGCTCGCTGGTGGTCGACAAGAAGATCGCCGTCAGCGCCTACGCCGACTACAACCCCGCAGCGCTGGGCCTGTCGGCCTTTGGCTTCGGCGCGACGCCCGCGCCGCAGAGCGATGTGGCGAAGGTCGAAGCGGCGGTGACCGAGGAAGTCGACCGCTTCCTGCAAGGCGGCGCCACCGATGAGGAAATCGTGCGGGCCAAGCGTCGGATGATCACATCGACGATCTATTCCCGCGATTCGCTGTCGACCGGACCACAGCGGTTTGGCCGGGCGCTGACCACGGGCCGCACCGTGGACGACGTCATCGCCTGGCCGGAGCGCATCATGGCGGTGACGGCGGCCGAGGTCGCGGCGGCCGCCCGCGCCGTGCTGCTGCCCTCGCGGGCCGTAACCTCTTATCTGCTGCCGGCGGAGACCTGATGACCCGCGTTGCTCGTCCGCTGGCCTGGCTGCTGGCCGCTCTCGTCGCCCTCGCTGCGCCCACGGCGCAAGCAATCGATATCAAGCCGTTGGTGAGCCCCGGTGGCATCCGGTACTGGCTGGTGCAGGATTCCACCGCTCCGATCATCTCGATCAGCTTCTCGATGGCTGGCGGCGCCGTGCTCGATCCTCAGGGCAAGGAAGGCGCCGCGTCGCTGCTGTCGAGCCTCCTTGACCAGGGGGCAGGACCGCACGACACCGTGGCGTTCAAGGCGCTGCAGGAAGACATCGCGGCCCGTCTCAGCTTCTGGGCCAGCGCCGAGCGCTTCGGTGGCTCGCTGCGCATGCTGCGCGACGCACGCGCCGAGTCGATCGACCTGCTGCGCCTGGCACTGACCCAGCCGCGCTTCGACCCCGAGGCCATCGAGCGGCAGCGCCGCGCCACCATCGCCGGCCTGCGCCAAAGCGAAGAATCGCCAAACGCGATCGCCTCGCGCACGCTCAGCCGCGCGACGTTTGGCGAGCATCCCTATGGCAGGCAGGTCGACGGCACCGCGAGCAGCGTGGGCGCGATCACGATCGAGGACATCAAGGCGCTGGCGGCGCGCCAGCTGACGCGCAACAAGCTGATCGTCGCCGTGGTCGGCGACACCAGCGCCGAGGTGATCGGGCCGCTGCTCGATCGCGCCTTCGGTGCGTTGCCGGCGGGCGATTCGGTGCCCGGGGCGCCGGCCTGGACGCCGGCACCGACCAAGCCGGGCGGCCGGCTGCTGGTGGTGCAGCGCGCGATGCCGCAGAGCGTGGCGCTGATGTCGCTGCCCGGCCTCAAGCGCGACGATCCCGACTGGTATGCCGCGACCGTGATGAACTATGTCCTGGGCGGCGGCGGCTTCAATTCGCGGCTGATGAACGAGGTGCGCGACAAGCGTGGCCTCGCCTACGGCGCCTCCTCGCGGCTGAGCTACTACGATCAGGGCGGCGTGTTCACCGCCTCGGTGGCGACCATGAACCAGCGCGTCGCCGAGTCGATCAAGATCATGCGCGAGCAATTCGATCTGATGGCCAAAGCCGGCATTACCGACCGCGAGCTGGCCGAGGCCAAGCAGTACATCGTGGGATCGCTGGCGATCTCGCTCGATTCCAGCGCCTCGATCGCCGCCCTGCTGCACCAGATGCAGGTCGACAACCTCGCGCCCGATCAGCTGACGCGACGCAAGGAACTGATCGACAAGGTCACCGCCGACGACGTGCGCCGTGTCGCGCGCCGCCTGCTGCGCGAGGATGCGCTGACCATCGTCGTCGTCGGCCAGCCAGTCGGCGTCACGGCGACGGAGTAGCGCGCCACTCCGCGCAAACCGACTCGTCGGCTTCTGCTGACTGCCGCGCCGCGCGCTCGACCTCGAACCGACGGCGCGACAACCGTCCCAGCGCCCACACCGCCGCACCGCGGATGGTCGCGCTGGGATCGTCGAGCAGTCGCATCACGGCAGCGACCGCCGCATCGCCGCCATCGCTGTTGCCCAGCGCAATCGCGACATTGCGCACGAAGCGCTCGCGGCCCATACGCTTGATCGCCGAGCCGCTGAAACGCGTGCGAAACGTCGCATCGTCGATGGCTGCGAGCTCCACGAGTGTTCCCATCGCGCGTGGCTGAAATGCCGCCTCATGCGCGGCCTCGGCGAACTTGTTCCACGGACAGACCGCGAGGCAGTCGTCGCAGCCATAGATGCGATTGCCCATGGCGGTGCGAAACTCGTGCGGGATCGGCCCGACATGCTCGATGGTGAGGTACGAGATGCAACGTCGCGCGTCGAGCTGGTGCGGTGCGGGAAACGCATTGGTCGGGCAGATGTCGAGACAGGCGCGGCAGGAGCCGCAATGGTCGGTCTCGGGCTGATCCGGGGGCAACGCCAGCTCGCTCAGGATCTCGCCGAGGAACAGCCATGAGCCGTGCTGGCGCGACACCAGGTTGGTGTGCTTGCCCTGCCAGCCCAACCCCGCGCGCATCGCCGCCGGCTTCTCCATCAAGGGCGCGGTGTCGACGAACACCTTCAGGTCGCGGCCCCAACGGTTCCACATCCACAGGCCCAGCGCCTTCAGCCGGCTCTTCAGCACCAGATGGTAATCGCGCCCACGGGCATAGACCGAGATCGCCGGCAGCGACCGCTCGGCCAGCACCGCCAGCGGATCCTCCTCCGGTGCGTAGCTCAGGCCCAGCGAGATCAAGGTGCACGCGCCGGACCATAGCCGCACCGGATCGGCGCGGCGGTCCAGGTCCTCGGCCAGCCAACCCATGTCGCCGTGCCGCTCCAGCTCGACGAAAGTCGCCAACCGTTCCTGCTGCAAAGCCGGTGCCTCGACCGCCGCGAAGCCCACCGCGGCAAAGCCCAGGCGCAACGCCTCGGCCCGGATCTCGGCCTTGATCAGGGCCGGATCGGCGGGCGCGCGCTGCTTCAGCCCGGGCTTGGGATGGGTGACGGCCATGGCCCCTAGATGCCCATGACTGGGACGATCCTCAAGCGTATCCTCGACGGCATGAAACGACCCCTCATCGGCGTCACCCTCGATGCCGAAAAGCCTGGCGGCTACTCCAAGTTCCCCTGGTATGCGCTGCGCCAGAACTACTGCGAGGCAGTGATCGCCGCCGGCGGCCTGCCGATCGCCCTGCCGCACGAACCTGAGAACGCCGCCGCCTATCTCGACACGATCGATGGCCTGGTAGTGACTGGCGGCGCTTTCGATGTCGATCCCTCGCTCTACGGCGATGCCGACCGCCACGACACGGTGATCACCAAGGACCGCCGCACCGCCTTCGAGATGGCGATGACCCAAGGGGCGCTGAAGCGCGATATGCCGGTGCTGGGCATCTGCGGCGGCCAACAACTGCTGCACGTAGCGCTGGGCGGCAAGCTGATCCAGCACATCCCGGAGTCGATCAAGGATGCGCTGGCGCACGAGCAGCCCAACCCGCGCAACGAGCCTGGCCACGACGTGGCGGTGGCCAAAGGTACCAAGCTGCACGCCATCGTCGGCGCCGACACCCTGGCCGTGAACAGCGCGCATCACCAGGCGGCCCGCGACGAGCCAAAGGGCGTGGTGGTCAACGCCCGCTCGCCCGACGGGGTGATCGAGGGCATCGAGGCGCCGGGCTATCGCTTCTGCCTGGGCGTGCAGTGGCATCCGGAGTTCCATATTTCCGAGGGCGATCGCAGGATCTTCCGCGCCTTTATCGCCGCCTGCGGCGGCTGAACCGTTCAACGGCCGAGGGGGACATCATGAAGTGGCTTCTCGTGGTAGGCGTTGTGGTTGGGTTCGCGTTGGTTTCACCGTCGCCGGCATCGGCGGAGCCGAAGGAGTGGAAGGGCGCATGCCTGTGCCAGCGGGCCGATAACGCCAAGCTCTTCCACGTCGTCATCGAATTGAGCGATGCCAACCGCGAGGCGATCGGCAAGCGGATGGCCGCCGGCGA
The DNA here is from genome assembly GCA_019239835.1 of Alphaproteobacteria bacterium. Lineage (GTDB taxonomy): Bacteria > Pseudomonadota > Alphaproteobacteria > Reyranellales > Reyranellaceae > JAFAZJ01. The sequence goes on from JAFAZJ010000174.1 coordinate 6,262, forward strand.
GGCCGACACCATGGACAAGGCCATTCTGGTCGGCGGCGAGTGCAAGCCGGCGACCCTGTGCGGCAAGAACAAGGCGGTCAGCGGCTCGAAGACGGTGACCGTCAGCTACCGGCGGCTCGATCACGACCTGCCGTTCGACGACAGCGTGTTCCCGCGGGCAAAGGTGCTGACGATCGGCGGCACTGAGTAGCTCCGGCGGGGGTTTCGCCGCTCGCTTTCGCCCGCGGCGCGGCGTATGTGTCCGCGCATGGACGGGACCTCCACGAACGCGGGCGAGCGCATCGCCAAGCGGCTGGCGCGGGCAGGTATCTGCTCGCGCCGCGATGCCGAGCGGCTGATCGAGCAGGGCCGGGTCAAGGTCGACGGCAAGACCATCGAGACGCCCGCCACCCTGGTGACCGATGCCTCTCGCATCGAGGTCGACGGTCAGACGGTGGCTGCGCCGCAACGTCCGCGCATCTGGTTGTTCCACAAGCCACCCGGCTTGGTGGTGACCGCGCGCGATCCCGAGGGACGGCCGACCGTATTCGACAACCTGCCGCACGATATGCCGCGAGTGATCTCGGTCGGCCGCCTCGACATCGCCTCCGAAGGCCTGCTGCTGCTGACCAATGACGGCGCGCTAGCGCGGCGCCTGGAGCTGCCGGCGACCGGCTTCGACCGTCGGTATCGGGTCCGTGCGCATGGCCGCGTCGATCAGGCGACGCTCGATCGCTTGTCCGAGGGCCTTACCGTCGACGGCGTGCGCTATGGCCCGATCCGCGCCAAGCTCGAGCGCCAGCAGCGCAGCAACAATTGGATCGTCGTCACCCTGCGCGAAGGCAAGAACCGCGAAGTGCGCCGGGTGATGGAGTACCTCGGGCTGGTGGTGAACCGGCTGATCCGCATCGGCTATGGCCCGTTCAACCTCGAGGCCCTGCCCGAGGGCGAGGTAGTCGAGGCCAGCGCGCGGCAGGTCGATCTGGTGATGGGTGCCGAGGGCTACGACGTCGATGGCCGCAAGCCGGGCTGGGCACGGCCTGGCCCCAAGCCGCACACCTACGGCCGGCACAAACCGCCAAAGGAAGGCGAGGCCGCGCCGGCACCGCACAAGTCGGATGCCTGGCGTGGTCCGACGCGGCCGCGCCGCACCTTGGCCGACAAGCGATGAGCACGCCAAGGATCGCCGGCGGTCGCCATCGCGGCCGGCCGCTCAGCGTGCCCGAAGGACGCGACGTGCGGCCCACCGCATCGCGCGCGCGCGAGGCGCTGTTCAACATCCTGCTGCACGCCGGCTGGGGCGATGGCGGCACCTCGCCGCTGCCCGGTGCGCGCGTGCTCGATGCCTTCGCTGGCGCCGGCATCCTCGGGCTTGAAGCGCTCTCGCGCGGCGCCGCTCACGCCAGCTTCATGGACAAGGCGCCCGACGCGGTGCGCACTGTCGGCGACAATGCGCGCACCTTGAAGGAAACCGACAACGTCAAGGTGATGCGCGCCGACGCCACGCAGCCGCCGACCGCGCCACCCTCGGCCGCATGCGATCTCGTCTTCCTCGATCCGCCCTATTATTCCGACGTCGGAGCCAAGGCGCTCACGGCATTGGCGCGTGCCGGCTGGCTGGCCCCCGGCGCGATCTGCAGCCTCGAGGTGGCGTACAATCAGGATGTCGCCGCGCCCGATGGTTTCACGCCGCTGGACGAGCGGCGTTACGGCAAGGCCAAGCTGCTGTTCTTCCGCTACGGGACCGCGCCGTGAACAGCCATCCCGTCTTCCTCTTCCGCCACGGCGAGACCGAGTGGAACGCCGCCGGCCGCATCCAGGGCCGGCTCGATTCGCCGCTCACGGCGCGTGGCCGCGAGCAGGCGCGCGCCATGGGGCTGGCGCTCAAGGCGACCGCTGGAGCCGCCTGTGCCGAGATGCTGCTCTATGCCAGCCCGCTGGGCCGCGTGCGCGAGACGGTGACGCTCGCCGCCGAGGCTGCCGGCCTCGACATCGCGACCTGCCGCTTCGATGCCACGCTCGCCGAGGTCACCTGGGGCGCGTGGGACGGCATGACCCGCGCCGAGATCGACCAGCGCACGCCGGGCGCCATGGCCGAACGCGAGCGGGCCAAGTGGAGTCATCAGCCGCCGGGCGGCGAGAGCTACCAGGCGGCCGCTCGGCGTGTGCGGCCGTTCCTCGATGCCGTGCTGGCGAATGCGGCCGGGCGGCCGGTGGCGCTGTTCAGCCACGGTGCGGTGGGCCGCGTGCTGCGTGGCCTCTATATGGCGTTGCCGGGCGAGAGGATCGTCGAGCTCGACGAACCGCAGGATGCCTTTTATCGCCTGCAGGCTGGCACCGTGGCGCGCATCGACGCCGGCGGCTAGGGTAGCGTCATGGCCAAGGGCAAGTACGCGCATCTCACACAGCTCGGCCGCGAGACGGCGCTGCCGGCCTCGCCCGAGGCGGCGCGTCTGGAGACCGTGCCGAACCCACACCCGCGCGAGATCTATCTTGTGCGTTTCGCGGCGCCGGAGTTCACCTCGATGTGCCCGATGACCGGCCAGCCGGACTTCGCGCACCTGGTGATCGACTACGTGCCGCGCGCGAAGCTGATCGAGAGCAAGTCGCTGAAGCTGTTCCTCGGCTCGTTCCGCAATCACGGCGCCTTCCACGAAGACTGCACCGTCATGATCGGCAAGCGCCTGAAGAGCGCGCTGGCACCACGCTGGCTGCGCGTCGGCGGCTACTGGTATCCGCGCGGCGGCATGCCGATCGACGTGTTCTGGCAGACCGGCCGGCCGCCCGCCGGTCTGTGGCTGCCCGACCAGGGCGTGCCGCCCTATCGCGGTCGCGGCTGACGACGATGAAGTCTTCGCCGATGGACCTCGCGCTGGAACAGGCGCGGCTGGCCGGTGCGCGCGCGGAGGTGCCGATCGGCGCCGTGATCGTCGCCGCCGACGGCACCGTGCTGGCAGCCGAAGGCAACCGTACCGAGGAGCTTCACGATCCCACCGCGCATGCTGAATTGCTGGCGATCCGTGTTGCCGCGGCGAAACTCGGTGCGCCACGCCTCGTCGATTGCGATCTCTACGTCACGCTCGAGCCCTGCCCGATGTGCGCACAAGCCATCAGCTTCGCGCGCATCCGCCGGCTCTACTACGGCGCCGCCGATCCCAAAAGCGGCGGTGTCGACAATGGCGCACGCATCTTCGCCCAGACGAGCTGCCATCACCGGCCGGAGGTCTATTCCGGCATTGCCGAAAGCGAAGCGGCGGCGCTGTTGCGTTCGTTCTTCCAGGACCGCCGCTAGGCACTGACCGAATTGATCCGCGCCTCGGTGGCGACCTTCTCTCCCTTGGCCAGGCAGATCGCGCGCCACGTGCCGCCCTGCTCGTCGACGCGGATGGTGACCGTGTCATCCCAGAAGATCGGCCGGCGGAAGTAGACCTCGATGTCCAGCGCACGCGGTGCAAAGCGCTTCCAGATCTCGGCCATGAGATAGCGTACGCCCATGCCGCCGCCGATGATCGGCGCGCGGAAGCCCGCCTTGATCGCTGCCTCGGGCACCGAGTGGATCGGGTTGATCGCCTCGGAGTCGTAGCCCTTCACCATCTCGGGCGTCAGCGTCACGTCGCGCAGCGCCTTCAAGGCGCCGACGTCGCTGACCACCGGCGGCGCCACGTCGCCCGCGCCGCGTACACCTGCCTTGTCAGGGTCGGGCCGCAGCGAGCGGCGTCCGGCCATCACGGCGCGCTGTCCATCGCCGGCCTTGAACCAGGTCTCGCTGATCGCAACCTTGCCGCGCGGCACCGGGCTGACGTCGAGGATGCGGCCGCTGACCGTGATCGGTTCGTCGAGACGCAACGGCGCCTGCTGCACCAGGCGCTGCGCCATGTTCACCGTGCCGTTGGCGTGCACACCATTGCGCACGCCCTCGGCGATGGCGCGCGAGATGAAGGTCGTGGGGTCGACCGTGGTGCCGTACACCGCTGGATCGATGCCGCAGGTGCTGAGCGCACGATGCTCGACGGTGCTCTCCACCGTCATCGCGCGGTCGGCGAAAGTCAGGCCGGTATAGGGTTCGATCCACTCGCTCATGCTCTACTCCAGGAACCGCGTGGCCGCCGCGGCGACATCGGCGGCGCGCTCCCACGTCATGCAGAAGCGGCCGTTGGGAATGATCTCGACACGCACGTCGGCGAGCTTCGCGCTCACCAGCGCGCGGTGCTTGCCGTAGATGAAATGCTCGCCGTAGAGCATCAGGGTCGGCTGCTTCACCCGTGCGGCCGTGCCCAAGGTGTCGAACTTCGACAGCGCACCCATCGCCTGCCAGCGGTCGCGGCCGATCTGGAACTGGGCCACGTTGATGCGGTCGATCCAGTCCTGCGTCGGCTGCATCGGCGCATGCTCGGGATCGTTGGTCAGCAGGTACTCGATGCTGCGCGGCGCCGGAAAGCCGCTGGCGTCGGTCGGCCGCACGCGCTGGATGTCGGCGATGTCGTTCTTGGCGTTGGCCGCATCGGTGAAGTACGGCGTGTTCACCAGCACCACCTTGTCGATGCGCTGGGAGTTGTGCGCAGCCAATGCCAGCGACGTCGCCGCGCCCACCGCCTCACCCATGGCGTGGAAGCGCTCGATCTTCAATGCGGCCATCACCTCAAGCGCGGCGCGCGCGTAATCCTCGATCGCCGGCTGCCAGTCGATGTGGTCGGACATGCCGTGGCTGGGATAGTCGATCGCCACGACGCGGAATCTCGGCGCCAGCGCCGCAATGAGCTCGACCATCACCGCCGAGCTCTGCTGGTTGATGTGGGTCAGCATGATCGCCGGCCCGTTGCCGGCAGTGCGATAATGGATCTGGCCGGCGAAGGTATCGGCCAGCCCGCGTGCTATCTTCATGGCGTGTCCTCGGTCGGGTGATTTCTAGCATGGACAGCAAATGGACCGCGCCCGGTTCGGCGCTGATCGTGATCGACGTGCAGAATGACTTCTGCCCCGGTGGCGCGCTCGCCGTGCCGCAGGGCGACACGATCATTTCCGCCGTGAACCGGCTGATCGCGATGGCGGACCTCGTGGTGCTGACGCAGGACTGGCATCCGCGCGGCCATGGCTCCTTCGCTTCCTCGCATGCCGGCCACCAACCGTTCGAGACGATCGACGTCGCCTATGGTCCACAGACGCTGTGGCCTGACCACTGCGTGCAGGGCACATCTGGCGCCGCGTTTCATGCGTCCCTCAATGCAATCCCGGCGGCGTTGGTGGTGCGAAAGGGCATGCGCTCAGCCGTCGACTCCTATTCCGCATTCTTCGAGAACGACCGCCGCACCTCGACCGGCCTCGACGGCTGGCTGCGCAGCCGTGGTGTCGAGCGTGTGCTGCTGTGCGGCCTGGCCTATGACTTTTGCGTGGCCTATTCGGCGCTCGATGCGGCGCGTCTGGGCTTCGCTACCGCTGTCGTCGAAGACGCCTGCGCCGCCATCGATCTCGACGGCAGTCGCGTGGCGCAGCAAAAGGCCATGCGCGCAGCGGGGGTAAGCCTGCTGTCGGCCTAGGTGCCGCGCTTCCGCCGGAATCCACAGGCAGAGACCGGCCTGCCGGGCTTTCCTCCCGCCCGGTCCCTGCTCTACTCTGCCGAAAACGAAAGCAGCCCCCGATGTACTACCGTCAGGACCTCGACGATCTCTTCGCCGACCGCATCGGCGATCGTGGCCTCAGTCGCGCGGCCTATGCCGCCGAGCTGGAGCGCGCGGCGCCGGCGCTGGAGAAGCTGCGCCAGCGCCACGCCGACGGCTCGCTGCCGCTGCTGCGCCTGCCGGCGGCGCGCGACGATCTCGCAGCCCTGAAGCCACACGCCGAGCATCTGCGCAAATTCGAGCACGCGGTGATCCTGGGGATCGGCGGCTCCAGCCTGGGTGGCCAGACGCTGGCGGCGATGACCGATATCGGCTTCGGCCCGGCGCGCGGCGGGCCAAAGCTGTGGTTCATGGACAACATCGATCCGGACACGTTCAGCGAGTTGCTGGCGCGGCTGGATCTCACCAAGACCGCCTTCATCGCGATCTCCAAATCGGGCGGCACGGCCGAGCCGCTGATGCAGCTCTTCGTCGCGCTCGAGGCGCTGGAGGCCAAGGTCGGCAGGGCCAAGGTCGCTGAGCATCTGATCGCCATCACCGAGAACACCGACAACGCCTTGCGCCGCATCGCCAAGCGCATCGGCTGCCCGATCCTCGACCACGATCCCAAGGTCGGCGGCCGCTACTCCGTGCTGTCGCTGGTTGGCCTGCTGCCGGCGATGGCCGCGGGTCTCGACGTCGCGGCGATCCGCGAAGGCGCGGCCAGCGTGCTTGACCAAGCGCTGAAGGCGAATTCGCCGGCCGACAGCGCTGCCGCCGCCGGTGCCGCCGCCTCGGTCGGTCTGTGGCGCGAGCGCGGCATCCACACCACGGTGCTGATGCCTTATGTCGACCGCCTGGCCTATTTCGGCCTGTGGTACCGCCAGCTCTGGGCCGAGAGCCTGGGCAAGGAGGGCGTCGGCACCACGCCCGTGCGCGCCATGGGCACAGTCGACCAGCACAGCCAGCTGCAGCTCTATCTCGGCGGGCCGGCCGACAAGATGTTCACGGTGCTTATGAAGGACTCTGCCGGCGAAGGCCGGAAGGTGCCGCATACGGCGCTGGGTGGCGACAAGTCGCTCGATTACCTCGGCGAGCACTCGCTGGGCGATCTGCTGCAGGCCGAGGCCGAAGCCACCGCCGTGACCCTGGCACGCAACGGCCGGCCGACGCGCCGCCTGCGCTTCGCCAAGCTCGACGAGCGCGTGATGGGCGGGCTGCTGATGCACTACATGCTCGAGACCATCATCGCCGCCGATCTATGGAACGTCGACGCATTCGACCAGCCCGCCGTCGAGGAGGGCAAGGTGCTGGCGCGCGAATATCTCGGCGCGCGCAAGTAGGCGGCATGTCCACGATCCATCGCCTGCCGCTCACGCTGGTCAACCGCATCGCCGCCGGCGAGGTGGTCGAGCGGCCGGCATCGGCGGTGAAGGAGCTGGTGGAGAACGCGCTGGATGCCGGCGCTACGCGCATCGCCGTGAGCCTGGTCGAGGGCGGCCGTTCGCTGATCACCGTGGTCGACGACGGCTCCGGCATGTCGGCCGAGGAGATGGCGCTGGCGGTCGAGCGGCATTGCACGTCGAAGCTCAACGACGGCGACGACTTGCTCGATATCCGCACCCTGGGCTTCCGCGGCGAGGCGCTGCCGTCGATCGCTTCGGTGAGCCGCTTCGCGCTGACCTCGCGGCCCAAGGGCGCCGACAGCGCCTGGACGTTGCGCATCGACGGTGGCGCCAAGAGCGAGCCGGCGCCCGCGGCGCATCCGCCGGGCACGCGCGTGGAAGTGCGTGATCTCTTCTATGCCGTGCCGGCGCGGCTGAAGTTCCTGAAGGAGCCGCGCAGCGAGGCGGCGCAGGTCGCCGATGCGCTCAAGCGCCTGGCGATGGCGCATCCCGGCATCGCCTTCAGCCTCGAGGACGAGGGACGTACGGTCTTCTCCTATCCCGCCGTGGCACCGTCGCTGGTCGAGGATGGCGAGGACGCCGCGCGCCTGCAGCGTCTGGCCGCCGTCATGGGCCGCGACTTCGCGCAGAACTCGCTGCCGATCCGCGCCGAACGCGAAGGCTTCCTGCTGACCGGCCACGTTGGCCTGCCGACCTTCAATCGCGGTACGGCGCAGCATCAGTACCTCTTCGTCAACGGCCGGCCGGTGCGCGATAAGCTGTTGGCCGGCGCGGTGCGCGGTGCCTACCAGGATTTTCTCGCGCGCGATCGCCATCCGCTGGTGGCGCTGTTCCTCGAAGCGCCCAGGGGCATGGTCGACGTCAACGTGCATCCGGCGAAGACCGAGGTGCGCTTCCGTGACGCGGGCGTGGTGCGCGGCCTGATCGTCTGCGCCATCCGCCATGCGCTGGTCGGCGCCGGCCATCGCGCCAGCACCACGGTGGCGCAGGCGGCCTTGGGCGCCGCGCGTCCGGTCGGTGGCCTGCCGATCGGTGGTGGGTGGTCGGGCTCGTATGGCGGCACGGCGCCGGCGCGTCCGTCGCCCGGCCTTGCCGAGGCCGCCGCCGCATTCTTCGCACCACAGGCACCGTCCGGTCAGACCGCGACAGCACAGCCCGCGCCGGTCGAGGATCT
>JAFAZJ010000041.1 GCA_019239835.1 Alphaproteobacteria bacterium
GAAGTCGAACGGCGGCGTTCGCGCGACCTTCTCTTCCGCCCAGTCCAGCGCCTTCTGCCGGTCCATCTGCAATCGACCCATCGCAAATCGCCTGATGATCTTGACGCGCGCCACGTCGATCGGCGGGTTGTCGTTGAGGTGCTTCGAAGCCCATGTGAAGGCATCGGGTTTCGCCAGATCGAGGTCATCCACGTTAAAGGCGAACTCGAACAGTTGCTTGAAGCGCACGAAGTCGAACGGCGGCGATTGCGCGAGCACGCCGTCCGCCCAGCTCAGCGCCTTTTGTTGCTCCATCCCCAGCCGGCTCTTGGCAAAGCTCACGATGGTCTGGAGAGGAGCCATGTCGAACACGATCGGCTTCGGCGGGGCCGGGGGCCGGGGTTGCGCCGGCGGTGTCGCCGTTGTCGGCTGCGGATCGTCGGAATCACGCGGGGGGCGAGGCCTGGGCCGTCGTGATATCCCCTGGATGCACCGCAGCAGGATCGCGAAGCTTTCGGCACGCTTGGCATCTTCTCGAAAATCGACGACCAGTCTTTCCTGGAGATAGTATGGCACCGATTGTTCGATCGAGCCGGCGCGTAGGACTGGAATGAATTTTTTGTTTTTCGAAAGTTTCAAGAGGATCCCGCTGGCCACGATACCCTTCTCATAGCCGACGCCGCCGATTCCTTCGTTCGCCTTCTCGGCAAACAAAGGCGTGCAGATCATCAGGACGAAGTTGGCCTCGCGAAGCGACTTCTCCATGAACTGAATCACGCTATCGCCGGGACCTACATCCCACTCATCGAATCGGACGTCCACGCCCTTGGAGTCAAGGTCCGACGCAAGACCCTCAACCCATTTGTGATGCTCGTCGGTTTCCCGTGCGTAGCTGATGAAGCATATCGGCGCAGCGACCGGGGTGGCCATTGTCTCGGGGGTCCAATCAACGAAGTCGCGCCAGTTTTCACTGCTCACTCAAAAATTGCAATGCCAGCAGCGATTTCGGTCAGGCGCGTGACAATTCCTTCGCCAGCGCTGCAGGCACCTTCACCGGCATGTCGAGGGCCATCTGGGCGAAGGCCTTGGCCAGCGGGTCGGCCTTGATCGAGGCCATGCCGCCGCCGCCCAGCGCCTCGCGCAGCAGGAAGTTGAAGCCGCCGATGCCCGGCAGGCGCCAGCGCGTGACCTTGCCCTTGATGCGATGGGCGAAGAATTGCGCCATCGCCTGCTCGGTCACTTCGGATTCGAGGATCGGCACGTATTCCGGCTTGCGCGCGAAGATGCCGATGTTGGCATTGTCGCCCTTGTCACCCGAGCGACCGTAAGCCAGCGCGATCAGCGGCACGGTCTCGCTCGCGCCACCGCTGGCGCTCGATGGCGCTGAGGGCGCTTCGACGGGCAGCTGTGACTCGGTGAAGCCGCCGGCCTTGGCGCCTTCCTGCATCGCGATGCTCTTGCCGTCGATCTCGACGCTGACCGGCACCATCGATTTCGGCACCAGGCAGGAGAACATGCGGATCACCGGCTGCGGCGAGACGCGGCCGGCGCCGAACGAGCCGGTCATGCCGACCACGCCGCCGGTCGACATCGGCGCGATCTCACGACCGAGCAGCGAGAGCGCCTCGCGCTGGTCGTGGCGCGCGGCGAGCTTCACCACCACCTCGCGCGAATCCTGCGCATGGCTGTGCGGACCGTAGGTGTCCTCGCCGCCGATCACCTCGATGCTGACGTCGCGGTAGTCGCCGTAGTTCTTCTCCCGGAACATGCGGCGCGTCTTCTTGATGATCGACTCGGCGCTGTGGCGGCCCTTGGCCACCGCCTCGCGGCCCGAGAGCATGAAGATCGAGCTGAGCTTGAAGCCGTCGGGCCACGTCGTGGAAACCTTGTAGTGGTCGGTCGGCGGCCGGCCCTTCGCGCCGGAGACGCGCACGCGATCCTTGCCGAGCTGCTCGTAACGCACCTCGGTGAAGTCGCAGGCGACGTCGGGCACGAGATAGGCGCGCGGGTCGCCGATCTCGTAGAGCATCTGCTCGGCCACCGTCGCCGTGGTGATCAGCCCGCCGGTGTTGTCGGGCTTGCTGAGCACGAAGGAGCCGTCGGCCGAGACCTCGGCGATCGGGAAGCCCATGTCGTCGTAACCGGGCACCAGGTGCCAGTCGGTGAAATTGCCGCCATTGCACTGCGCGCCGCATTCCAGGATGTGGCCGGCCAGCGTGCCTGCCGACAGCCGATCGTAGTCGTCCATCGTCCAGCCGAACTCGTGGATCAGCGGCCCGAGCGTGACGGCGGAGTCGACGCAGCGGCCGGTGATCACCACGTCGGCGCCTTCGGCCAGCGCACGGGCGATCGGGAAGCCGCCGAGATAGGCGTTCATGCTCAGAATCTTCGCCGGCAGCGGCGCGTCGCCGCCCATCTCGGTGATGCCCGCGGCGCGCAGCTCGGGGATCTTGCCCATCAGGTCGTCGCCCATGACGACGGCGACCTTGAGGCTCACGCCGGCTGCCTCGCACGCCTTGCGCACCGCCTCGGCGCAGGCCTGCGGATTGACGCCGCCGGCGTTGGTGACGACCTTGATCTTGCGGTCGGCGATCTCCTTGGCCAGCGGCGCCATGACAGCGGTGACGAAGTCGGTGGCGTAACCCGCCTGCGGATTCTTCATCTTCTGCGCCGCCATGATCGACATGGTGACCTCGGCAAGATAGTCGTTCACGAGGTAGTCGATCCTGCCGTGGCGCACGAGCTGGCCGGGCGCCGTCTCGGTGTCGCCCCAGAATCCCGAGCTGCCGCCGATGCGCACCGTCTTGCCGGCCATGGTCAGTCCTTTCGTGTGCTACGCCTCTTCTTCTTAGCGCCGATCCGCCGGCCGCCGGAAGATGCCGGCCGCAGCTTCAGCCGCTCTGCGACCCCCATCATCAGCATCGCGAGATTGGCCTCGAATTGCCGCTTCGCCTGCGCTGCGCCCAGAAAACGCGCGGCGCGCGCGACATGCGGCAGGCGCCCGGTATCGACGCCGCGATCGGCCAGCGCTGGCGCGCTGCGGATGGCGAGATCGGCCAGCGCCGCGCCATTGGCGAAGGCGCCCAGTCCGCGGAAGATGTCGGCCGCCTCTTGCGGGCTCGCACCGGCCGCTTCGAGCGCCGCCAGGATACGCTCGACGAAGAGCAGCGCCGGCTCGGTGTTGAAGCGCCGCGTCGCCAGCAGCGGGAAGGCCTGCGGATAGCGGCGCGCCAGCATGACGTAGCGGCGCACCGTCTCGGCCAGCCAGGCCAGGATGTCGGGCGAGTCGGCCGGCAGTGCGATCGACGCCACCAGGCGCTCGGCCACCGCGTCGAAGAGCGCGGCGCGGCTGGGGAAGTGGTGGTAGAGCGCCATGGCCTCGACGCCCAGCGCCTCGCCCAGCCGGCGGGTGCTGAAGGCCTCCAGCCCGTCCTTCTCGATCAGCGCGAGTGCCCCGGCGGAGATGCGCTCGGGCGACAGTCTCGGTCTCATGACTGTGACTTTACATCGTAAGGCGCATCCAGGCACCATCCTTACAGCGTAAAGGTCGGAGAAGCAGGAGGGTGCTATGTCCGACGAAGCGAGGCTGGTGGAAGCGGTCGAGGCCGCGGGATGGGCCGATCTGGTGCGCGCCTGCCCGCCGCCTCTGGCGCAGGCGCTGGGGATGGCGGTGATCGAGCATGGGGCCGCCGCCAGCTCGCTGGCGCCCAGGATGCCAATCGCGCTGTTCAACCGCTCCTTCGGCTGGGAGACGTCCGAGGACTGGCAGGCGGCGCTCAAGCGCCATCGCGACAGCAGCGCGCCGGATTTCTTTCTGCAGCCGCCGCCGTGGCTCAACGCCAGCTTTGCGGGCGACGGCCTGCAGCGGCGCAGCCGCTGGGCCAAGACGATCCGCGGCCGCGAGCCCGTCGCGGCGATGCCGACCACGCTGCGCATCGCCGAGGCGCGCGCGCAGGATGGCGAGGCGTTCGCCGCCGCCGCCGTCGGTGGCTTCGGCATGCCGCCGGCACTGGCGCCGTGGCTGGTGGCAATGGTCGGCCGCCCAGGCTGGCGCACCTATGTCGGCTGGGACGGCGATCAGCCGGTGGCGGCGGGCGCGCTCTACATCAAGGGCGACACGGCCTGGTGCGGGCTGGGCGCCACCTTGACGTCGCATCGCGGGCGCGGCGGGCAGTGTGCGTTGCTGGCGCGGCGCATCGAGGATGCGTTGGCGGCGGGCTGCCGCGTCGTCGTCACCGAGACCGGCGAGGACACTGCCGAGGCGCCCAACCCGTCCTTCCGCAACATGATGCGCACCGGATTCCGCACTGTGCATTTCCGCGACAATTGGGGACCGCCGCGCTGAGCCGCGGCCCTTGCGCGCCCCTCACCGCACGCTACGGTGCGAACAACAAACCGAGGGGCATACATGCGTACGACTCTATCCCGCCGCAGCCTGATCGCGGCCGGCGCTTCCCTGCTCGCCGCGCCCGCGCTGGCGCAGAGCGGTTATCCCAACCGCCAGATCCGCATCATCGTCGCTTTCGCGCCCGGCGGCGCAACGGACATCCTGGGCCGCATCGTCGCCGATCACCTGTCGAAAGCGTGGAACACGCAGGTCATCGTCGACAACAAGACCGGCGCCGGCGGCAATCTCGGCTCCGACCTGGTCGCCAAGGCGCCGCCCGACGGCTACACCCTGCTGCTCGGCACCGTGGGCTCGGCGGTGACCAACCAGTTCCTCTACAAGAACATGCCGTTCGATTCGGCCACCGCCTTCACCAACGTGGCCCTGGTCGGCGAGGTCGCCAACGTGCTGGCGGTGCATCCCAGCGTGCCGGCCAAGACGGTGCAGGAGTACGTCGCGCTGGCCAAGAGCAAGCCCGGCCAGATCAACTACGGCTCGCCGGCGATCGGCGGCACCGGGCACCTGGCGATGGAGTACCTGCAGTCGCTGACCGGCATGAAGGTCGAGCACATCGTCTATCGCGGCAGCTCGCTGGTGCTGCAGGACCTGCTCGCCGGCAACATCCCCTCGACCATGGACAACCTTCCGGCCTACATCCCGCACATCAACACCGGCAAATTGCGCGCGCTGGGCGTGTCGTCGGCCAAGCGCTGGTTCGCCATGCCCGACGTGCCGACCATCGCCGAGCAGGGCGTACCGGGCTACGACGCGGCGCCGTGGTGGTATGTGTCGGGTCCCGCGGGCCTGCCGCCCGACATCACCAAGAAGCTCAGCGACGAGATCGTCAAGGGCGTGAGCTCGCCCGAGGTCGACAAGCGCATCAAGGACGCCGGCTGCGCCCCG
>JAFAZJ010000059.1 GCA_019239835.1 Alphaproteobacteria bacterium
CGAGAAGCACTACGGTCGCGACCACGTCTACGTCGACTACGACATGTTCATGCGCGCCATGGACGCCGACCGGGTGGTCGTCGAGAAAGGCGACATGCTGCTGCTGCACACCGCCTTCACCGTCGAGGTGATGGCGATGAGCAAGAAGCCGACCGATCGCATCCACGCGATGTGCTGCGTGCTCGACGGGCGCGACGAGAAACTGCTGCAATGGATCAGCGACAGCGGCATCTCTGCCCTGATCGCCGACAATTACGGCGTCGAGGCGGTGCCGGCGCGTCCGGGCAAGGGCGACAAGCATCCCGCCCTGCCGTTGCACCACCACTGCCTGTTCAAGCTCGGCCTGAACCTGGGCGAGATCTGGTGGCTGCATGACCTGGCGATGTGGCTGCGCAAGGCCGGCCGCTCGCGCTTCCTGCTCACCGCACCACCGCTGCGCCTGCCCGGCGCCGTCGGCTCGCCGGCCACACCCGTGGCGACGGTGTAGGGCTTTCCTTCTCCCCGCGAAGGCGGGGAGAAGGTGCCGAGCGTCAGCGAGGCGGATGAGGGGCTTGCTGCCTCAACGCCATCCGACGTTGCAGTCGAACCACCGATCAGCCCCTCATCCGCCCTTCGGGCACCTTCTCCCCGCCTTCGCGGGGAGAAGGAAATACGATGTCCGGTTTCGCTTGAAGGCTGGGTTGGTTCGTCGTACGTCCACGGCGGACCGACCATGTTGCTCGCTCATCACAGCCGCGCCAGCCACGACCTTTCCCGCTCCGTTTCCGGTCGCGGGCAGCTGTTTGTCGCCTGCGTCGTGGTGCTGATGATCCTCGCCTCGTTCGGCGAGGTGCTCGAGCCGACACTGATGACCGAGCTCGAGCTCGACATCCTCACCAGCGAGCTGGGGCTCGAGTCGATCGTCATGAGCCTGCCCGGCTGGAGCCTGGTGGAATTGCTGCTCGCGGGCCTGGCGCTGGGCGTCGGGCTGATGGCGATCGCCAGCGGCCTTCGCATGCTCGTGCGTGCGTTGTTCCCGGCCGATCCGCGGCGCGGCGACAAGGTTCCGATCTGACATCCAACGACCCGTCTTGAACCGGTCGCGGCCCGGAAGGGATCGCGCGACCTCTCGTTATCGTTCGTTGGAGTCTGCAATCATGGAACTCGAATTGGCCTCGGGCACGTTCCTGTCGGCCCTCTTTGCCATCGTCCTCATCGACCTCGTGCTCGCCGGTGACAATGCGCTGGTCATCGGGCTGGTCGCACGCGACCTGCCGAAGCATCAGCAGAAGAAGGTCATCTACTGGGGCACCGCCGGTGCCATCGTCATCCGCGCGCTGATGGCGATCGCGGTGGTCTGGCTGCTCAAGATCCCCGGCTTCCTCCTCGCCGGCGGCATCGCACTGGTATGGATCGCGCGGCAGTTGCTATCGCCTTCGGCCGATGCCGGCGCCGATACGCACGGCGCCAGACCCGCCAAGTCGCTGGCCGGCGCCATCCGGACCATCGTCATCGCCGACGCCGTGATGGGTGTCGACAACGTGCTGGCGATTGGTGGCGCGGCGCATGGCAGCGTGCTTCTGATCGTGCTCGGCCTGGCGATCAGCGTGCCGATCATCGTCTGGGGCAGCCAGCTGGTGATCAAGCTGGTCGACCGCTTTCCCGCAATCGTCCTGCTGGGCGGCGCGGTGCTGGCCTGGACCGCCTACAAGATGATCGTCGCCGAGCCGCTGCTGAAGGATTGGCTTGTCGCCAACTCTCACGCCCGACCGGCAATCGCGATCCTCGCCTTCGCAATCTCGATGGCACCTTGGTACGCCGCCCGCCTGCCCGCATCACAGCGGCCACTGGTCGTGCTGCTGCCGGCCTTGCTGCTGTGGTGGCTGGGCTTCGAAGCCCTGAGCGATGTCATGAAGATCGAGGTCACTTACGCCCACGGTAGTGAGCTCGCCGACTACGCAATGCAGGCGCTGCGCTGGTTCGGCTGGATGCCGCTGGCACTGGCCTGGCTGGCGTGGCGCACGCGCGTGAGAACGGCCTAGGCCTTCTTCTCCCAGCCGCCGCGCTCGCCCTGCTGCCAGTATTCGAGCGCGTGGCCACCGGCCTTGTAGTCACGCCAGCGCTCGCGTGCGTCGGCGACGACGGTGTCGTCGCGACCGTCGAAGATCTCCGAGACGCGCTCCCACTCCTGGGGACGGCTCGTACGGGCGCCGTCGGCGATGAACAGGAACTGCGCGCCGTTGGGATTCTCCTCGAAGTGGGTCAGCCACACCGGCTGACGCTCGGCGTTGCCGTCACGCGACGCGCCGTGCGGCAGGAAGCTGCCCGGGTCGAAGGTCCACAGATGGGCGTTGAGCGCCTCGACGCGCTCGGCCGAGCCCAGCAGCACCACCGCACGCTTGCCCGCCGCCAGCGTGCGCTCCAACAGGCGCGGCAGCACCTCTTCGATGCCGCCGCGCATGAGGTGGTAGAAGCGGATGTCGCTCAGCGATCAGCTCTCCAGCGTGTCGGCGACGTACTGGTCGACCAGGCGCACACCATAGGCCGTGGCGCCCTTGGGCGTGGTGTCGTCGCCCTTGTTCGACCAGGCCGTGCCGGCGATGTCGATATGCGCCCACGGACGGTCGTTCTCGACGAAGCGCTTGAGGAACTGCGCGGCGCTGATCGAGCCGGCATCGCGGCCACCGCCGACATTGCGCATGTCGGCGATGTCGGAGGTCAGCAGCCTGTCGTAGGCATCTCCCAGCGGCATGCGCCACAGCTTCTCGCCGACCTTGGCGCCGGCGTCGCGTAGCCTGTTCGACAGCTCGGTGTTGTTGCAGAACAGGCCGGCACGCTCGTGACCCAACGCAATGATGATCGCGCCGGTCAAGGTCGAGAACTCGATCATCGCCGTGGGCGCGAACTTCTTCTGTGCGTAGGTCATCACGTCGCACAGCACGAGGCGGCCCTCGGCGTCGGTGTTGATCACCTCGATGGTCTGGCCCGACATCGAGGTCACCACGTCGCCCGGCCGCTGCGCGTTGCCGTCGGGCATGTTCTCGACCAGGCCGATCAGGCCGACGACGTTCGCCTTCGCCTTGCGCCCGGCCAGCGCCATCATCGCGCCGGTGACGGCGCCGGCGCCGCCCATGTCCCACTTCATGTCTTCCATGCCGCCGGCCGGCTTCAGCGAGATGCCACCGGTGTCGAAGCACACGCCCTTGCCGATGATCGCCAGCGGCTTGTCGCCACGCTTGCCGCCTTCCCAGCGCATCACCACCATCTGCGACTCGCGCGTGCTGCCCTGGCCGACGCCGAGCAGCGAGCCCATGCCGAGCTTGCGCATCGCCGCCTCGTTCAGCACCTCGACCTTGACGCCGAGCTTGGTGAGCTGGCGCGTGCGCTGCGCGAAGCTCGCCGGATAGAGCACGTTGGGAGGCTCGCTCACCAGGTCGCGGGTGAAGAACACGCCGTCGGCCACCGCCTTCAGGCTGCCGAACAGCCGCCGCGCCGCCGCGGCGTTCTTGGTCACGACGGTGACGCCGGCCACGGTCGGCTTGGCCTCGGGCTTCTCCTTGGTGCGGTACTTGTCGAAGCGGTAGGAACGCAGCAGCGCACCCATCGCCAGGCGTGCGGCGATCTCCTCGACCTTCAGCTTCGAGCCCGCCGGCGCATCGACCAGCATGGTGAGCTTCTTCTGCGCCGTCCCATTGGCGTCGGCCAGCAGAGCGCCGCCCACGCCCTCGACGGTGCGCGGCCGCAAATCCTTGCCCTCGCCCAGCCCTGCGACAGCAACCCGCGTGGCCGCGACGCCCCTGGGTGCCAGCAGCGCCATGATCTGGCCCTGTTTGCCGGTGAAACGACCGGCAGCCATCGCGGTCGCGATCGCGCCGCCCACGGCCCTGTCGGTCGCGGCGGCCTGCGGCAGCAGCTTGCGCTCTGCAGTGGCGAAGACGGCAAGGCCGCCCGGCGACGACGGCGCGGACTCAACGAAGGCGATCTGCATGATGCTCCCCGAACGACAGCGATGGTGGAATGCCGTGCACCTTGGCATGCGCCGCGCGGCCGGGTAAAGGGCTGCCCCGGGCGCCCCGCGCGCGTGGCGGGCCGCGCCGCCAACCGGTATAGTGTCCGCCGGGACGCAATCCCCCAGAACGAACACCGACGATCCGAGGTCCATGGTGCGCTTGTCGAGACTGCTGCCGATTCTGGCCGTGATGGTTGGGCCCATCGCCTGCGCCCTGGCGACCGCGGCCTGTGCCCAGGACACCTATCGCATCATTGCCCATGTCAACTCGCAGGGCATCACCGAGTACGATCTGACCCAGCGCATCAAGCTCACGATGCTGTCCTCGCGCATCGCCGACTCGCCGGCCAATCGCGCCCAGGTGCGGCGCCAGGTGCTGCGCCAGATGATCGACGAGCGCATCCAGGTCGACGAGGCCCAGCGCGCGCAGATCAAGGTCTCCGACAGCGAGGTCAAGGAGCGCGTCCAGCAGCTCGAGCAGGCCAACAACATGGCGCCCGGCGGCGTCAGGCAGGCGCTGGAAGCCTCCGGCGTCAAGCTGGAAGTGCTGACCGACCAGATCGCCGCCAGCATCCTCTGGAACAAGCTCGTGCGGCGCAAGATACGCGGCACCATCGACGTCAGCGACGCCGAGATCGACGAGGCGATGAACCAGGTCCGCCGCAACGTCGGCAAGTCGGAGAACCACGTCGCCGAGATCTTCCTCGCCGTCGACCGGCCCGACCAGGCCGACGAGGTGCTGCGCAACGCCCAGCGCATCCTCGAGCAGATCCGCGTCGGCACGCCGTTTTCGGTGATGGCCCAGCAATTCTCGCAAAGCGCCTCGGTGGCCAGCGGCGGCGATCTCGGCTGGGTCCTGCCCGGCCAGTTCGACCCCGCGATCGAGGCGGCGATCGCCAAGCTGCAGCCCGGCCGGGTGACCGAGCAGCCGGTGCGCTCGGCCGCCGGCTGGCACATCCTGGCGCTGATCGACCGCCGCACCTTCGGCGCCGCCGGCAGCAATCCGGCCGAGGTCCGGGTCAGCGTCGCGCAGCTCTTGCTCCCGCTGCCACCCAATGCCAGTGCGGCCGAAATCGAGCGCGGCACGGCGGAGGCGCAGAAGATCATGAGCCAGGTCTCGAAATGTGCCGATCTGCGCGCCATCGCCTCGCGCACGCGTGGTGCCTCCACCAGCGACAAGGAAAAGCTGCGTGTCGGCGACCTGCCGCAGAACGTCGCGCAGCAGATAACGGCCACGCCAGTCGGCCGCACAGTGGGGCCCTTCCGTGTGGAAGGCTCGATCCAGATCCTCGCGATCTGCAGCAAGGAAGGCGAAGGCGGCCTGCCCAGTCGCGACGCCATCCAGCAGCAGATCCTCGGGACCAAGGTCGAGGCCGCGGCGCGCCGCTACATGCGCGACCTCCGGCGCACCGCGATCGTCGAGATCCGCGGATAGGGCATGCCCATGACCGCGCCCGTCGCCGTCACCATGGGCGAGCCGGCGGGCATCGGCGGCGAGCTCACGCTGAAGGCCTGGCTCGCGCGGCACGCGATCGCCGATGCCACGCCGTTCTTCGCCATCGACGATCCGCAGCGTCTGGATGCGACGGCGCGGCGCATGGGACTCAACGTACCGACCAGGCCGATCGCCGTGCCCGGCGAGAGCGCCACGATCTTCCGCGACGCCCTGCCCGTTTTGCCGCAGCCGCTCGCCATGCCGTCGGAGCCGGGGCGCCCCGACGCGCGCAACGCACAGGCGGCGATCGACAGCATCACGCGGGCGGCGCTGCTCGCGCGGGAGGGAACGGCGTCGGGGCTAGTGACCAATCCCGTGCAGAAGAAGGTGCTGCAGGATGGCGGCTTCCGTCATCCCGGCCATACCGAGTACCTCGCCGAGCTGGGCGGCAGCGACGGCAAGCCAGCCTCGGTCGTGATGATGCTGGCCTGCCGCGAGCTGCGCGTCGTGCCGGTCACCATCCACGTCTCGCTGCGCCGCGCGATCGATCTGCTGAGCACTGATCGGATCGTCGAGGCGGCCCACGTCACGGTGGCGGGCCTGCGCCGCGATCTGGCGCTCGCCTCGCCGCGCGTCGCCGTCGCCGGGCTCAACCCGCATGCTGGCGAGGAAGGCACGATGGGCGACGAGGATCTGCGCATCGTGAAGCCCGCCATCGAGCGCCTGCGCGCCGAGGGCGTCGATGTGCGCGGGCCGCTGCCGCCGGACACCATGTTCCACGCCGCGGCGCGCGCTACCTACGACGTCGCGCTGTGCATGTATCACGACCAGGCGCTGATCCCGATCAAGACCATCGACTTCTCGGGCGGCGTCAATGTCACGCTCGGCCTGCCCTTCATCCGAACCTCGCCCGACCACGGCACGGCACTGGACATCGCCGGCACCGGGCGCGCCGATCCGACCAGTTTCCTGGCCGCGCTCGACATGGCGAGCGACATGGCGCGCCGCCGCCGTGCCTGAGGACAAGCTCGCCAGCCTGCCGCCGCTGCGCGAGGTGATCGCCCGCCACGAGCTCGCGGCACGCAAGGCGCTGGGCCAGCATTTCCTGCTCGACGGCAACCTCACCGACCGCATCGCGCGCGCCGCCGGCGACCTGGCCACGGGCACGACCATCGAGGTCGGCCCAGGGCCCGGCGGCCTGACACGCTCATTGCTGCGATCCGGCGCCGCCCGGGTGGTGGCGATCGAGCGCGACCGCCGCGCCGTCGCCGCGCTGGCCGACCTGGCCGCCGCCTTTCCCGACCGCCTGGAAGTGCGCGAGGGCGACGCCCTGGAGATCGATCTCGCCGGCCTGGGCGAGCCACCGCGGCGCATTGTTGCCAACCTGCCCTACAACGTCGCCACCCCCCTGCTGATCGGCTGGCTGCGGCAGGCTCGGGCCTTCGAGTCCTTGACCCTGATGTTCCAGAAGGAGGTGGTCGACCGTCTGGCCGCCAAGCCGCGGTCCAAGGCCTATGGGCGGCTGTCCGTCCTGACCCAGCACGTTTGCGAGGTCACGCCTCTCTTCGACATCGCCGCCTCGGCCTTTGTGCCGCCGCCGAAGGTGGTCTCCAGCGTGGTGCACCTGCGGCCACGTCCGGGCGTCGAGGACGACCTTTCCCGTCTGGAAGCCGTGACGGCAGCCGCCTTCGGCCAGCGCCGAAAGATGCTGCGCAGCAGCCTCAAGCGAATCATCGAAGTGCCTGAAATCGTGCTCGAAGGGCTCGGTTTGTCACCCACCGCCCGGGCCGAGGAACTGACCGTCGGCGATTTCATCCGCCTGGCCCGATCGATCTGATTTGGACCCAATTGGCCGCACAGGCCAGCCCGACATCTCTACATTGCCGCTGCCGGAAGGAACCCGAGAACTTCTTGCTCTAGGAGTTCAACTTTGTTAAATATCTTTTTGAAACTACTACAAATTCATAGTCCGGGTTCGATTTCGATGTCCCTCGCCCCTGCTGAGTCGGTGGTGTCCACCGGCGCCGCATTTCCCGCTTCACGTCCCGCCCGGCCTGCCATCGGCGATCGTCTGTCGAGCCTGCTGCACGCGATCATCAAGCTCTTCATCTCGCGCCGCTTCGCGACCTTCATCGTCTTCGGTGGCCTGGCCGCAGTAGTCAACCTCGGCGTCGCCAAGACGCTGTACTCGGTGCCGTCGCTCGCCGCCGTCGTGCCGTACTGGCTCGCGATTGCGGCCGGTGCCCTCAGTGGGCTGGCGGTCAACTTCACCCTCAACTACGCCTTCAACTTCAGGTTCAACGGGCGTCCGGTCGGCGCCCAATTGCGCACCTTCGTCGTCGTCGCGCTGGGCGGCGGTGTCCTGATGGTGCTGATCGCGCACAGCCTGGTCTGGTTCGCTGGCTACATCGGCCTGACGTCACCGCTGCACGTGGCAGGCCTGGAGCTGCAGATCGGCTTCATCGCCCACGTGTTCGCCACCGGCGTGCTCACGTTCTACTCGTTCGCCGCGCACAGCCTGTTCTCTTTCAACGTCGGCCTGCGCGCGCGCCTGAAGCGCGGTTTCTCGCCCGCCGCCTCGAATCAACGCACCAGATAGAGCCTGTATCCCGATTTGGGATCCAACGGCCGCTCGACCAGCCAGTCGGGTGGCCGTCCCTCTTTCAGCGCTGCCGCGAACGTGCCGGGCTGGACCCGGTCTTTGGTGCACATCAGCACGGCCGTCGCTTTGGTCACGGCGAAGCTCGCGGGCATGGCGCCAGCGAAATTCGTCTCATCGAAAGCATCCATGCTGCGCATGATCTGCTGCTCGGCGCGGTGATAGGGACCCGCGACCGTGATCACGCGCGTGAAATAGAGGACCTCAGGGCCGTCGCTGAAGGTCGTCAGCACGATCTGGCCGGCCAGGGGCTCGAGGTCGCGCGTCAGCGGTCGTGGATCGCACGAGGCTCCCCGCTCATCCGCGTTCTTCTTGGACGGCAACACCGAGGACAGCACATAGGGGCCGACCAGCAGGCCGAGCCACGCCGCCAGTAGCGCCAGACGCCACACGCGCGCCGCCTCGCGGCGGGAGACGACCTCGATGACCACGCCCAGCGCCACGACCGCCGCGAGCTCGAGATACATCGCGAAGCGGATGTGCTTGATGCCCATGTAAAGCAGGAAGCCGGCGAAGATGGCCAGCAGCAGCGTCATCGGCGTGCGCGTACGCCACAGCAGCGCACCCAGCGACACCGCCAGCACCAGCGCCGGAAAGACGATCAACAATCCCAGGTTTTCCGGCGATGTCGCAGGCTGCAGCTCCGCGACGTACTGCCAGACGCGCTCGGTCGCCGCTGGCGCTGCGATGCCGCCGGGCGCCTTGGCAACGCCCGCGTAGTACACCACCCAGACTGCCACTGGCATGCCGAGGGTTGCCCCGGCCAGGATCGACGCCAGCCAGGGCGACGCCACATCAGGCGTGAACCGGCGCAGCACCAGCGGCACGACAAACATGCCTGCGGCCAGCTCTACATACGCCATCGACAGACGGTCGATCTCGACGGCGAAGCGGCCGCCGGCGGGCGGATCGATCAGCCAAGCGAACAGCATCAAGGCCAGATGGCCGCCGGCAAAAGCCAGCGCACGCGGCCCGACGCGCCGCTCGGCCTCGACGTCGCGTAGCGCGGTGATGCCCCAGGCGATCAGCATGAACGGCAGCGCCTCGGGACTCACCCATTCGCCCAGCCCGCCGAAAACGCCGGCCATTGCGGCAGGCATCAGGCCGCGTCGGCCAGTGCCGGCGACATAGGCCAGCGCCGGCATGATCACGGCGATCGCCGCCAGCACGACGTGGTGGTCGGCGCGGCCGAAGGCGCCATAGGCGACAATTCCCGGTGCCAGCGCCGCCAGCACCGCCGCGGAGATCGCAAACCGCCCGCTCCCCGCCGACAGCCGCACGGTCAGGAAGGCTGAGACCGCGACCATCGCCGTGCTCGCCGGCCCGATCGCCGCGCCGGCCAGGCGCAATGCCTCATGCAGCGGGAAAAACAGCCGCAACGGCAGCATCAGCAGCAGGATCATCGCGTCGAGCAGATGCGTCCAATGCAGCGGGATGTTCAGCCCGCCGTTGTCGCGTGGCGTGTATTGCAGCACGCGACCAACCTCGAACATCGCCTCGATTCGGCTGACCCGCGCATAGGAGTCGGTGTCGATCAGCTTGCCCTCGAAGACCCCCTGCAGATTGCCGGTGAGCAGCGTGGTCGCGGCGCACGCAAGGATGATGATCACCAGCAACAGGGTGGAGGGTTCGGGCGACGCGGGGGAGCGAACTGAGGCGGCGGACACAAAACCTAGTATGGCGGTAAGCTGCCGACCTCCGCATCTGGATTTTCTGTCGCAGAGCTTGCTATTTTGAACGTCGTTCAATATAATCGCCGCATCGATACGGGAGATGATTGATGCGTTGGCTTCGGGCGATTGCCTTCAACGCCTACTACTGGTCGCTGACCATCCTGGCCGCGCTGCTGTGTACGGTGCTGCTGGTCCTGCCGCTGCGCGATCCGCTGCGCTTCATCATGCGACACTGGGCGCGTGCAGTGGTCTGGGGCATGCGCTTCTTCGGCGGCATGAAGATCGACGTGCGTGGCCGCGAGCATCTGCCGGCCAAGGGCCCTGCCCTGATCGCCAGCAAGCACCAGAGCGAGTGCGATGGCATCCTGATGGCCGCGCTGGTCAAGGACATCGCCTT
This sequence comes from Alphaproteobacteria bacterium, assembly GCA_019239835.1. GTDB lineage: Bacteria > Pseudomonadota > Alphaproteobacteria > Reyranellales > Reyranellaceae > JAFAZJ01. The sequence continues at coordinate 10,153 of JAFAZJ010000059.1, forward strand.
CGTGGCGATGAAGGAGCTGTTCTCCTGGCCGCTGATCGGGCCGATCCTCTATCGCCTGCAGATGGTGCGCGTCGATACCTGTGGCGGCGAACGCGAGCGGCGCAACCTCGCGCATTTCTGCCGCCGCGCCTACGAGAACGGCCGGATCATCGCGATCTATCCTGAGGGCCACCTGATGCCGATCGGGCAGAAGGAGCGCTACCGTACCGGGATCTACTACCTGTCGCGCGACCTCGACCTGCCGGTGACGCCGGTGGCGCTGAGCGTCGGCCTGCTGTGGAGCCGCTGGCAGCTCTGGAAGCGTCCGGGCCGTGCGGCGATCCAGTTCCTGCCGCCGATTGCGCCGTCGCAGGACAAGGACGCCTTCATGGCTCGGCTCGAGAGCGAGATCGAGCACGCCACCGCCGCGCTGGTCGCGGAGGCCACCGGCAGGCCGATGGAACTCGCCCGCTATGTGCCCCGTTCACCGCCGCGGCCGCCCAAGGAAGTCGCCGCCGCCCCCTTTACAACGCATTGATCCACTTCCAAATTTATCCACAGTTGCGTTTGCGGGTCGCGCCGAGGGAGAGGTCGGGCCGCTGAGCGAGGATGGTCATGATCCTGGCCAAGGGCTTGCGACGACTGATTCGAGGCGGCTCGATGACCCTCATCGACGCCGATGGCGTGTCCCATCGCATCGAGGGACGACGGCCAGGACCGGATGTGACAGTCCGCCTGCACGACCGCGCCCTGCACTGGAGCCTGATGGCCAATCCGCGCCTGAAGGTGGGCGAGGCCTACATGGACGGCGGCCTGACTGTCGACGACGGCCGGCTCTACGAGTTTCTCGACCTGCTCGGCCTCAACATGGCCGATCTCGAATCGCACCCCTTCGTCCGGGTGAAGATGGCGCTGGAGCGCATCGTGCGCGTGCTCGGGCAATACAATCCCATCGGCCGCGCCCAACGCAACGTCGCGCATCACTACGATCTCAACGGCGCGCTCTACGACACCTTCCTCGACGCCGACCGCCAATATTCCTGCGCCTATTTCCGCACGCCCCAGGACACGCTGGAACAGGCGCAGGCGGCGAAGAAGGCGCACATCATCGCCAAGCTGCTGATCGAGCCCGAGCATAGGGTGCTCGATATCGGCTCGGGCTGGGGCGGGTTGGGCCTGCAGATCGCTCGCGACACCGGCGCCGACGTCACCGGCGTCACGCTCTCGGTCGAGCAGCACACTGTTTCGAGCCGCCGCGCGCTGGAAACCGGACTGGCCGATCGCGCACGCTTCAAGCTGCTCGACTACCGCAAGGAAACCGGCACCTACGACCGTATCGTTTCGGTCGGCATGTTCGAGCATGTCGGCGCGCCGCATTACCGGGAGTTCTTCGCCAAGGTGAAGTCGCTGCTGTCCGACGACGGCGTGATGCTGCTGCACTCGATCGGCACCATGGGCCCGCCGGGCACGCAGAACCCCTGGGTCCGCAAATACATCTTCCCCGGCGGCTACACGCCCTCGCTGTCGGAGGTGCTGCGCGCCATCGAGCATGTCGGGCTCTTCGTCACCGACGTCGAGATCCTGCGCCTGCACTACGCCGAGACCCTGAAGCACTGGCGCCTGCGCTTCATGGCCAATCGCGACCGGGTGAAAGCGATGGCCGGCTACGACGACCGCTTCTGCCGCATGTGGGAGTTCTATCTCGCCGCCGCGGAGATGAGTTTCCGGCGCATGACCCAGATGGTCTTCCAGTTGCAGCTCGCCAAGAAGCAGAGCGCGGTGCCGCTGACGCGTGACTACATGATCGATGGCGAGCGCGGCAGCCGGCTGCCGGTGGCGGCCGAATAGCTAAGTCGACTTTTGCTGCCGCTCGTAGGCGGCAAACAGATCGGCGACGCTCACGCCGGCGATCGTCATGCCGCGGAAATTGCAGTTCGCCGTGATCGCCGCACCGCTGAAGTCGATGTCATCGAACGCGGCACCGGCCAGGCTGACATTGGCGAAGCGCGCCCGTGCCAGGACGAGATCCTTGAACAGCGCGCCATCCAGCGGCGTGCCGATGAAGACCTTGTCCGGCTTCTCCGCCGTCTGCCCCAGGACCATGCGCAGCCGTGCATCGAGCGGCTTCGCGTTGCCGCCCAGCTGACCTGTCAGCGCCTCGACGCCCAGCTGACCTGTCAGCGCCTCGACGCCCAGCGCCGCGCCGTGAACCCAGGCGGCGAAGTCGATGCGCTCGGCACTGACATCGCCGCCGACACCGACCAGCATCTGACGCTGGGCGGGCACGCAAACCATGGTGTGCAGCGTGCCCGAGCCGCTGGTGTAGCGGTGGTCGAACACCGGCGAGAGCGAGTCGTTGAGCGTGCGAAACAGCTCGTTCTCGGGCAGGGCCCGCCGCGCGAAATCCTCGAGCGCCGGCAAATGGCGACGCGAGCCGGGATTGCGCCGGTTGAACGCCTGCAGCGCCGGCAGGATGAAGTGGTTGGCGCAGCCGAGCTGATCGCCCTCGCGCACCGCCACCACCGACGGCGCCGCCTCGACGACTGCCGCAGCACCACTGGCGTCGATCAGCGAATAGTTGAAGGGCTGGCCGTGCGGCAGGCGGCGCAGGAGCGAGATCGCCTCCCTCGTGGTGGCGCACTGATCGAGCACGATGCGCACGATCAGCATGCACACCAGCCCGGGCTCGGCGTTCCTGGGATTGACCATGTGCAGGCCGACGCACAATCCATGCTCGTTCATGCCATCGACGCGCCCGGTGAAGCGTTCGCAAAAGCCGATGCTCGCGTGCACGCCCTTGGGCTGGGCCGCGATCAGGATGCGGTCGTAGCGGCGCGGATCGTAGTCGTAGTTGCGCCCATAGAGCCCACCGCTCATCACCGCCGAGCAACCGCGCTTGGGGTAGCGCAGCCGGCTGTTGGAGTATTCGGCAACGGCTCGGCTCAACGAAATCTTCAGGCCATCGGCCAGACCGTGAAGCTCCTCCCAGATGTTGGGCGCCCACGTGCTCAGTGCCGCCTCAGCGTTCTTCAGGCTGAAGGCGAACGGCTTGCGCTCCTTGCGCCGGCCATAGGCGCGTCCGCGCGTGGTCTTGAGGAACCCTTCGGCCATCTGCTGGCCGACCTCATACGAACTGCCCCGGCATTGCAGGACATCCACTCGCCACGGCTTGTTCATTACCTGCTCGCTCGTTGAAGCGGCGATACGTTCGGGCCGTCGCGGCCGTCGGGTCAAACGGTCAACCGGCATGGCGGGCTCGGCGATCGATGCTCTTCTCTCCGAACGTCGCTGGCCCTAGACTGGCTGAAATTGCAATTTCCGCGGTTTTCACGAGTCAACGAGAACGTTGCGAGGCCAAACCGCACTTATCATCGGCATTAAACGCATGTGACTCCTTGTGCCGGTGCCGACGCCGCGCGACAGCGTTAGGGTCAGTTGATGGCAGAAATTTCGAACGTCACCCCTCTTCCCGGCAGCGCCGATCAGCGCTTCCGCGAACCGCCGCACAATTTCGAGGCCGAGCAGGCGTTGCTCGGCGCCATCCTGGTCAACAACCTCGCCTATAACCGCGTCTCGGACTTCCTGCGGCCCGAGCACTTCGCCGATCCGCTGCATGGCCGCATCTTCGAGGCCGCCGCGCGCCTGATCGAGCGCAACCAGGTCGCCACACCGGTCACGCTCAAGCCGTTCTTCGAGCGCGAGGAAACGCTGCAGCAGGCTGGTGGCGCCGCCTATCTGGCGCGCCTCGCCGGTGCCGCGATCAGCATCATCGATGCCGGCGACTACGGCCGGCAGATCCACGATCTCTTTCTGCGCCGCCAGCTGATCGATGTCGGCGAGACCATGGTCAATGGCGCCTTCGCGCCCGAGGTCGAGGAGCCGGCGACCAGCCAGATCGAGCAGGCCGAGAAGAAACTCTACGACCTCGCCACCGCCGGCCAGATCGAAGGCGGCTTCAAGCCCTTTGGCTCGGCACTGGCAGAAGCCGTGGAAATGGCGGAGTCCGCCTACAAGCGTGATGGCGGACTGACCGGCGTCGCCTCGGGCCTGGGCGCGCTCGATCAGCTGCTGGGCGGCCTGCACAAATCCGACCTGATCGTGCTCGCCGGCCGGCCATCGATGGGCAAGACGGCGCTGGCTACCAACATCGCCTTCCACGCCGCCAAGCAGTATCGCGAGGAGTTCGACGACGATGGCCGCGCCCAGGCAGTCGACGGCGCAGTGATCGGCTTCTTCTCGCTGGAAATGTCGGCCGAGCAGCTCGCCACCCGCATCCTGGCCGAGCAGGCGCTGGTGAGCTCGGAGAAGATCCGCCGCGGCGAGCTCAATGCGCACGACTTCAACAGCGTGCTGGCGCGCAGCCGCGAGCTGCAGATGGTGCCGCTGTTCATCGACGACACACCAGGCCTCACGGTGCAGGCCTTGCGCACCCGCGCACGGCGCCTGAAGCGCCAGCATGGCCTTGGCATGATCGTCGTCGACTATTTGCAGCTGCTGCAGGGCGCCGGTCGCGGCCGCGACACCAACCGCGTGCAGGAAATTTCCGAGATCACCCGCGGGCTCAAGACCCTGGCCAAGGAACTCGATGTGCCGGTGGTGGCGCTGTCGCAGCTCAGCCGCGCGGTGGAGCAGCGCGAGGACAAGCGGCCGCAGCTGGCGGATTTGCGCGAATCCGGCTCGATCGAGCAGGATGCCGATGTGGTGATGTTCGTCTTCCGCGAGGAGTATTATCTCTCCCGCTCGGAGCCGACGCGCCGGCCGGAAGAGAGCGACGAGCGCTTCAACGACCGCCACGATGCCTGGAAGCAGCGTTGCGAGCTGTCCTACGGCAAGGCCGAGGTGATCGTCGCCAAGCAGCGCCACGGACCGACCGGCATCGTGCGCCTGAGCTTCGAGGGTGAGTTCACCAAGTTCGGCAACCTCTCGGCGGACGACAGCTACGGCAGCCTGCAGGAATAGGAGGACGCATCAGGTGGCGAGCGACGTGGAAAGACTGGCGCGCGCCGTCGCGTTCGCCGCCGACAAGCACACCGGCCAGGTGCGCAAGGGCGAGGCTGGCGAGCCTTACGTCAACCACGTCATCGAGGTCGCCGAGATGCTGGCCCGCGCCAGCGGCGGCACGGACGTCGAACTGGTGATCGGCGGCCTGCTGCACGACACGATCGAGGATACCGGCGCCACCCATGCCGAGGTCGCGGCGATCTTCGGCCCGGTCGTGGCCGACCTCGTGGCCGAGGTCACCGACGACAAGACACTGCCCAAGGCCGAACGCAAGCGCCTGCAGGTCCTGCACGCGCCACACAAATCGGCGCGCGCCCGGCAACTCAAGCTCGCCGACAAGACCTCGAACCTGCGGGCGCTGGCGAGCTCTCCGCCCGCCGGCTGGCCGCTATCGCGCCAGCGCGAATATCTCGACTGGGCCCGCTCGGTCGCCGCCGGCCTGCGCGGTGCCAATCCCTGGCTCGAGGAACAGTTCGACCAGGCCGCTACCGAAGCCGAGCAAGCCATTGCAGGGCGAGAATAGTCCCTGCCTTCCCCCGGAGGGGGAAGGTGCCCGAAGGGCGGAAGGGGGATGTTGAAGACGAACACCGGAGTCCGTCTTCGACATCCCCCTTCCGTCGCTCCGCGCCAGCTTCCCCCTCCGGGGGAAGGCCAGGCATCGGATGATTGATCCGCGGCTTTTCCTGCCCCATACGTTCGCGTTGATGTCCCTGCCCCCCGAGTCCCGCCGTGCCGGGGCGATTCTTTCCGTCGATCTGGACGCCGTGGCCGCCAATTGGCGGCTGTTGCGCGATCTCGGGCGTGCGGCCGGCAAGCCGGTCGAGTGCGCTGCCGTACTGAAGGCCGATGCCTACGGGCTGGGCGCCGGGCCGGTGGGCCGAAGGCTATGGGCCGAAGGCTGCCGCTATTTCTTCGTCGCCCATGTCGACGAGGGCATCGCCTTGCGCGCCGCGGTGCCCGAGTCCTGGATCTGCGTGCTCAACGGCCTGCTGCCGGGCGCCGATATCGATCTGGTCGAGCATCGCCTGGTGCCGGCGCTCAACGATCTCGGCCAGGTCTCGGCCTGGCGCTCCTGCGCCCAGCGCTTCACGCAGCCGCTCGACGCGGTGATCCACCTCGACACCGGCATGAACCGGCTCGGCCTCAATCCCGACGAGGCGATGCTGCTGACCAACGACCGCATGCGCCTGCGCGGCCTGCGGCTGGCGCTGCTGATGAGCCATCTCGTATCGTCCGAGCGGCCGGCCGACACGACCAACCGCGCCCAGCTCGAGCGCTTCCGTCAGTTCGTCGCAAGGATGCCTGGCGCGCCGGCGTCGCTGGCCAATTCTTCCGGCGTCTTCCTGGGCGCCGACTACCATTTCGACCTGATGCGGCCGGGCGCGGCGCTTTATGGCATCAACCCGACGCCGGATACGGCCAATCCCATGCAGCCGACCGTGGCGCTGATGGCCCGCATCCTGCAGGTCCGGCAAATTGATGCGATGGCCGGCGTTGGCTATAACCACGACTGGCGGTCGGGACGATCCACGCGCATCGCCGTCGTGGCCGCCGGATACGCCGACGGCTACATGCGTTCGTTGGGCAATCGTGGTGAAGTCGCGGTCGAAGGACACAAAGTCAAAGTCGTCGGACGAGTCTCGATGGATCTCCTGACAATCGATGTTACTGACCTGCCCGACGGCCTCGCGGTCCCCGGCGCCTTCGTCGAGCTCGTCGGCCCCAATCTGCCGCCCGACGAGGTGGCGGTGAGCGCGCGCACCAACGGTTACGAGATCCTGACCAACCTCGGCGATCGCTATCATCGCGTCTACAGCGGGGCCGTCGCGTGAACATCCCGCTGGTCACGGTCCTGGGCCGCATGACGATCGCCTTCCTCGGGCTCACCGGGGCAGTGACGACCTTCGCCACGCGCAGCCTGCTGCACTGCTTCGAGCCGCCGATCTACCGTCGGCAGATCGGCAGGCAGATGCTGGAGATCGGCTATTACTCGCTTCCCGTGGTCGGGCTGACCGCGATCTTCACCGGCATGGTGCTGGCGCTGCAGAGCTACGTCGGCTTCTCGCGCTTCTCGGCCGAGAGCGCCATTCCCAACGTCGTCGTCGTCTCGCTGACCCGCGAGCTCGGACCGGTGCTCGCCGGCCTGATGGTCGCCGGCCGCGTCGGCGCGGCGATGGCCGCCGAGCTCGGCACCATGCGCGTCACCGAGCAGATCGATGCGCTCACCACCTTGTCGACCGAGCCCTTCAAGTACCTGATCGCGCCGCGCATCGTCGCCGCCATCGTCACCATGCCGATGCTGGTGCTGGTGTTCGACGCCATCGGTATCCTCGGCGGCTATCTCGTGGGCATCTACAAGCTCGACTTCAACGAGCAGAGCTACCTGCGCAACACCATCGACTTCCTCGAGTTCATGGACGTCTTCTCCGGACTGGTGAAGGCCGCGGTATTCGGTTTCCTGATCGCGCTGATGGGCTGTTACCACGGCTATCACTCGCGCGGTGGCGCGCAGGGCGTCGGCACAGCGACCACCAACGCGGTGGTCTCGGCCTCGATCCTGATTCTTACCGCCAACTACCTCATCACCGAGCTGTTCTTCGCCCGCTGACCATGGCTGTTCCCCGAATCGCCATAAGCGGTCTGCGCAAGTCCTTCGGACCCAAGAAGGTGCTCGACGGCATTGATGTCGAAGTCGCGATCGGCGAATCCCTGGTCGTGATCGGCGGTTCGGGCTCGGGCAAGTCGGTCCTGCTGAAATGCATCCTGGGCTTGATGCAGCCCGATTCCGGCTCGATCCGCATCGACGGCGAGGAGACGGTGGGACTTCGCCGCGCCGAGCGTGCGCGCGTGATGCGCAAGTTCGGCATGCTGTTCCAGGGCGGCGCGCTCTTCGACTCGCTGAGGGTCTGGGAGAACGTCGCCTTCGGCCCGATCCAGAGTGATCGCGTTCCGGTCGACGAGGCCAAGCAGATCGCGCTGCAAAAGCTCGGCAGTGTCGGGCTGACCCCGGATGTCGGAGAGCTGCGCCCGGCCGAGCTCTCCGGCGGCATGCAAAAGCGCGTGGCGCTGGCGCGCGCAATCGCACGCGAGCCGGAGATCATCTTCTTCGACGAGCCGACCACCGGCCTCGATCCGATCATGTCCGACGTTATCAATGATCTGATCGTGCAATGTGTGAAGCAGCTGGGTGCATCGACAATCTCGATCACCCACGACATGGCGAGCGCACGCAAGATCGGCGATCGCATCGCGATGCTGCACGAGGGCAAGCTGATCTGGCAGGGCCCGGTCGCCGAAATCGACCGCTCCGGCGACGCTCATGTCGACCAGTTCATCCACGGCCGCGCCGAAGGCCCCATCCGCATGCAGGTGCGCAAGGGATAGGCTGCAGCGATGGCCAAACCCATTCGCTCCTTCACCTGCCAGTCCTGCGGCGCTGTCACCGCAAAGTGGGCGGGCAAGTGCGAATCCTGCGGCGCGTGGAACTCGATCGTCGAGGAGGCGCCATCGTCGGCTGCAGCCGGTTCGCCGCTGGCGCGGGCAGGTGGCGGAAAGGGTCGGAAGATCGAGTTCGCCGGGCTGACCGGCTCCTCGCCGCAGCCGCCGCGGCACATCACCGGCATTGGCGAGTTCGATCGGGTCTGTGGTGGTGGGCTCGTCGCCGGGTCGGCGCTGCTGATTGGTGGCGATCCGGGCATCGGCAAGTCGACGCTGTTGCTGCAGGCGGCGGCGGCGCTGGCGAAGGGTGGCGTCTCGTGCGCGTATTTCTCGGGCGAGGAGGCGCTGGACCAGGTCAGGCTGCGCGCGGCGCGATTGGGACTGGCCGACGCGCCGGTGCAACTTGCGGCGGCCACGTCCGTTCGTGACATCGTCGCCACCCTCGAAGCCCGCGACGGTCCCGCCGTCGCGGTGATCGATTCCATCCAGACCATGCATCTCGACACCGTCGACTCAAGTCCTGGCACGGTTACGCAAGTGCGCTCCTCGGCGCAGGCGTTGATCGAGCTCGCCAAAAGGCGCGGCGTGTCGGTGCTGCTGGTCGGACACGTCACCAAGGAAGGCGCCATCGCCGGGCCGCGCGTGCTCGAGCACATGGTCGACACCGTGCTCTATTTCGAGGGCGAGCGCGGGCATCAGTTCCGCATCCTGCGCGCGGTGAAGAACCGCTTTGGTCCCACCGACGAGATCGGCGTGTTCGAGATGTCGGATCGTGGGCTGACCGACGTGGCCAATCCGTCGGCGCTGTTCCTTGCCGAGCGGCGCGGGGCAGTGAGCGGCGCCTGCGTCTTCGCCGGCGTCGAGGGCACGCGCCCGCTGCTCGTCGAGATCCAGGCGCTGGTCTCGCCCTCCTCCTTCGCCACGCCGCGT
>JAFAZJ010000241.1 GCA_019239835.1 Alphaproteobacteria bacterium
ATCGGCCTGATCGCGCATCTCGTGTCGTTGCTGGTGCCGGCGGTCGGCGCACAGGCGGCAGGCCTCGCCGCCGGTGCCGCCACTGCTGCGGCGATCGGCGGCCGCACCCTGGTGGGCTGGCTGATGCCACCCTCGGCCGATCGCCGCGTGATCGCCTCGGCCAGCCACCTGGTGCAGATCGCCGGCGCGGTGATGTTCATCCTCGCCGACGGCACCAACGTGCCGCTGCTGCTATCAGGTGTGATCCTGTTCGGATCAGGCATCGGCAATGCCACGTCGCTGCCGCCGCTGATCGCGCAGTCGGAGTTCGTCGCTGAAGACGTGCAGCGCGTCGTGCCGCTGATCGTCGCGATGAGCCAGGGCGCCTACGCCTTCGCGCCGGCCGCCTTCGGCATCGTCCGCGCCCTGCAGCCCGGCTCGCCGACGCTGCTCTTTGTCATCGTGGGATTGACGCAGGCGGCCGCCATCGCCTGCTTCCTTGCCGGGCGGCCCCGCCAGGTCCGGGGTTCGAATCCCGCCTCCGGAGCCATGACCGGCCAGGTGTGAGAGATTGTGAGAGATGGTCGGATTATCGGCGTCACGCGCGCGGACGGTCTATATGGGAAAATCTCTCACAATCTCTCACACCCCCCCGGATCAACCGCCCCAGGCGACGTCAGGCGTTGTCAGGCTAGATCAGTCGAGTCCAGCCAGCGGCGCGCGCGGCCGCGATGGCCTGGCGTGATGTGGTTGCCCACCGCCTTGAGCGCCGCCAGCATCACCGCGGCGTCGTCGGCATAGCCGATCACCGCGAAGAAGTCGGGGACGGCGTCGAACGGCAATATGAAATAGGCCAGGGCGCCGATCAGGGCGGCGCGCACCCAGCTGGGCGTGGCCGGATCGTTGGCGGCGTACCAGGAGGCGATGGCGTCCTCGGCGAAGGGCACGTGGCGGGCGACTTGCTTGATCTTGGGCCAGAATCCGGTCTGGACGGTGGCCGTGTCGCGCCGCTCTTGCTCGGTCTGGGCAGTGTCCATGGCGTGGCATATGGCCCCGCCGGCCGCCGGCGCAAGTGGTCGCCTCGCCCGGAGGCCTCTGCTACAAGCCCCGTCGCTTTTGCATGCGAATCAACGGGAGGGGGAACCCCATGGACGTCAAGGGTCAGGCCGTCATCGTCACCGGCGGCGCATCGGGACTGGGCGGCGCGACCGCGAGCGCGCTGGCCGCATCCGGCGCCAAGGTCGCGATCTTCGACGTGCAGGACGAGCTGGGCAAGGCCAAGGCGGCCGAGCTGGGCGGCCACTACGTGAAGTGCAACGTCGCCGACGCCGCCAATGTCGAGGCCGCCGTCGCCGAGGTCGTGAGCAAGCTGGGTGCGCCGCGCGTCGCGGTGAACTGCGCCGGCATCGGCCGCGCCGCGCGCACGATCTCGAAGACCGGCCCGCACGCGCTCGACATGTTCGCGCAGGTCATCAACGTCAACCTGATCGGCACCTTCAACGTCATCCGCGTCGCCGCCTGGGCGATGTCGCAGGCCGAGCCGATGGACGACGGCGAGCGCGGCGTGATCATCAACACCGCCTCGGTCGCCGCCTTCGACGGCCAGATCGGCCAGGCCGCCTACTCCGCCTCCAAGGGCGGCGTGGTCGGCATGACCCTGCCGATCGCGCGCGACCTGTCCTCGGTCGGCATCCGCGTGTGCACCATCGCGCCCGGCCTGTTCCTGACGCCGATGATGATGGGCCTGTCGGCGGAGGCGCAGAAGAGCCTGGGCGCGCAGGTGCCGTTCCCCTCGCGCCTGGGCGATCCCAAGGAGTACGCGGCGCTGGCCACGCACATCGTCGCCAACCACATGCTCAACGGCGAGGTGATCCGCCTCGACGGCGCCATCCGCATGGCGCCGCGGTAGTACGAACTCCGTCGCCCTGAGCGGAGCGAAGCGAAGTCGAAGGACCTTAGCTCAACAACCATATCGGCGCTGTCGAGAGAAGGTCCTTCGACTGCGCCGCTTCGCGGCTTCGCTCAGGACGACGGGTAAGGTTACGCCACGGAGTCGATGAACTTGGCGAGCGCGACATCGCGCTCGCTCAAGCCGCCCGCGTCGTGCGTCGAGAGCGTGATGTCGACGCGGTTGTAGACGTTGAACCACTCGGGATGGTGGTCGGCCTTCTCCGCCGCCAGCGCCACGCGCGCCATGAAGGCGAAAGCGGCGTTGAAGTCGGCGAACTTGAACGACTTGGAGATCGCGTCGCGACCGGCGACCTCGCTCCAGCCCTTGAGCTCACCCAGTGCCTGCGCGCGTCGCGCGCCCTCGAGCTTCGCTGCCATCGTCTTCTCCCTTGACCGCAACGCCCAGCCGGCCTAGGCCGCGCGCCGTCCTCGATCCATCGTGCGCTTGTGCGCCGCCCGGCGCGCCGCTAGGAAAAGCGCATGGCAGCTTACCGTAGTCGCCCACCCGCGCGCAGCTTCACGACGGCGCCCACCCTCGAGGAAATCGAGGAGATCGCGGGCGACGCGCTGGCATCGATTCCGGAAGACTTCCGCCGCCACACCGCCAACGTGCACATCCACGTCGACGACTTCCCGAGCGAGGACGTCGAGAAGACCATGGGGCTCGAAAGCCCGTTCGACATTCTCGGGTTGTACCAGGGCGTGTCGATGGCCGAGCGCAGCGTCGATCATGTCGCCAACGACATCGACCGCATCTTCCTCTATCGCCGGCCGATCCTCGATTACTGGTGCGAGACCGGCGAGGACCTTGTCCACGTCGTGCGCCACGTGCTGATCCACGAGATCGGCCACCATTTCGGGCTGAGCGACGAGGACATGGAAGCGATTGAAGCACAGGCCGAGGCCCGCGCCGGCGGCTAGGACCTCATGCTGAGGAGGCCGCGATAGCGGCCGTCTCGAAGCATGGGCAAAGGACTCCGCGCGCGTTGCCCACCCTTCGAGACGCGCCTTCAGCGCTCCTCAGGGTGAGGTGGTGGACGCTCAGGTCAGGGCGAAGTCGCGCCGCGTGCGCACCGCGGGGAAGAACAGGCTCACCGTCGTGCCCGCGCCGATGCGGCTGTCGATGAGGGCGAAGCCGCCGGACTGGTTGACGAAGCCGTGCACCATGCTCAGGCCCAGTCCCATGCCGCGGCCCACGGGCTTGGTCGTGAAATAGGGCTCGAAGGCCTTGGCCGCCACGGCCGGCGCCATGCCCCAGCCACTGTCCTGCATCGACACCACGACCCAGGCGCCGGGCTGCAGGCGCGCATCGGCCAGCACCTCGGCGGGCGCCACTTCGCGCACAGCCGCGCGCACGCGCACCACGCCGCCATCGTGCATCGCATCGCGCGCGTTGCTGGCCAGATTGACGATCGCCGCCTCGAGCTGGCCCTCGTCGAGCTCCGACAGCAGCGCTTCGCCGGCGAGGTCGATCTCCAGCTCGATGCCGGCGCCGAGCAGGCGGCGCAGCGGCTCTTCCATGCGGCGCACCACGGCGGCGACATCGATGCGCAGCACCGAGAGGTCCTGCCGGCGCGAGATGGTCATCAGCGAATCGGCAAGCTGCGCGCCGCGCTGCGCCGCCTCCAGCGCCATGGACGCGAGCTGCCGCTCTTCGCCGCCCTCGGGCAGTCCATCGCTCAGCATCTCGTTGGCCGAGATGATCACGGTGAGCAGGTTGTTGAACTCGTGCGCCATGCCGCCGGCCAGCTTGGACAGCGCCTCGATCTGCTGGTTCTGCCGCAAGGTACGCTCGGCCTCGGCGGCGCGCGCCTCGGCAGCACGCTGCTGGGTGACGTCGCGCACCATGACGAAGCGCGCCGGCTTGCCGTCGAACTCGGTCGGCGCCACGTAGGCAATGGTGTTGAGCGCGCGGCCATCCTTTGCCAGGTGCCGGCGCTCGACGTGGTAGCTGGCATCGGCCGACATCGCCGCCACCATCTGCGAGACCGCCTCGCGATCCTCCGGCGGCCCCAGATCGTGGGTCGACATGCGCGCGAACTCCTCGCGCGTGTAGCCATAGAGCGCGCACATCGCATCGTTGACGTCGAGGAAGCGCAGGGTGGCCGGCTCGTGGATCCACATCGGTTGCGGATGGCGGCGAAAGAGATTGGCGAACTCCGTCTCGCGTTCGCTGAGCTTCTGCTCGGCGACCCGCTGCGCCGTGATGTTCTTGGACGCACCGCGATAGCCGCGGAAGATGCCGCCCTCGAAGATCGGCCGCCCGTTGACGCGCACCCACATCGGCGTGCCGTCCGGCCGCGCGGTCTCGTACTCGAAGTCGCGGAACTCCTTGCGCGCGTCGAGCTGTGCGATATGGCTGCGCCACGGCTCCTTGGTGATGTCGGCCTTGGCGATCTGCCAGCGCGTGACGCCGGAGATGTAGTTGAAGTCGAAGGGCCGCGTCGGCGTCAGGACCTCGAGGCGCACGAAGCGGTGCTCGGCGTCGGTCTCCCAGGTCCAGTCATTCGACAGGCTCGCGAGGTCGCGCAGCCGCTCCTCGATGTCGCGCTGCGCCGTGATGTCGGTGCCGCCGCCGCGATAGCCGCGGAAGACGCCATCCTCGATCACCGGCCGGCCGCTGATGCGGATCCAGTGCAGGGTGCCGTCGGCATGCGGCAGGCGGTACTCGAAGTGACGGAACTCGCCGCGCCGCGCCAGGATCGCGAGGTGCGCCTGCCAGTGGGGATGGGTGAGGTCGGCATTGGCCAGCTCCCACCGCGTCTTGCCCACGACGTTGACCGGCGAGTCGTAGCGATGCGCCGCGTCCTGCTCGACCTCGATGAAGCGATGCTCCGTGTCGGTCTGCCAGAACCAGTCGGTCGAGACCATCGCCAGGTCACGCAGCCGCGATTCCGAGGCGGCCAGGCCGCGCATCTCGCGCCGCCGCTCGAGCTCGTTGCGGCACAGCCGCGCCAGGGCGCCGAGCCCGGTAACCGAGGCCACCTCGATCGTCTCGCGCGGCGCGGTGTCCATCACGCAGACGACACCGACATAGTGCCCTTCGGCCGAGATGATCGGCGCGGCGGCATAGAACCGTACGTTCGGCGCGCCCATGACCATCGGCTTGTCGGCGAAGCGCGGATCGCTCGACAGGTCGCTCACCAGCAGCGGGCCCGGTTGTTCCAGGACGTACTCGCAGATGCTGGCTTCCCGCGCGAGCTCGGTGATGGCGACGCCGCGGCCTGCCTTCACCCACAGTCGCTGCGAATCGATGAAGGCCACCATCGCGATCGGCGCGCCGAACAGCTCGCAGGCCCGCTCGGCGACGTCGTCGAAGATCGGCTCGCGCTCTGTGTCGAGGATGCGGTAGGCACGCAGTGCCTCGACCCGGCGGCGCTCGTCGATCACGGGCAGCTCGGTGCGAATGGAACCTCCAAGGAGGCAAGAGACGGATGGTCGGACACCCTTCCCCCAAGGTCTCCGTCAAAGCGAAACGCCTACTGTCCCGCTCCATTCGCACACGCCGTGATCCCCAAATCACAGGCCCGTTGGACACGAGGTGAGTGTCAATATAGCGTCAAATTCCCGTTATTGTCTGCCTAGTTATTCGCCATAACGTCGCAGGATTTTCACGATAAATATTCAGTCGACAGGAACGATGTTCGGCGGGTGCCAGGAGCCGTCTAGCACTGCGGCACCGGGCTGAATAACGTGCAGTGACAGGGAAAATGGGCCTGGTTGATCGCGATGGGGAAGGTCAATTTGCACGCCCCCGCCGGGCCGCAGATCGCCTATCAGTTGTCCGCCGGCCGCGAGCGACCAGGAGGACCGGGTGGCGGGCGGCCCGTCGACCCTGAGGTCGAGCCGGTAGCGCCGCGCGCTGTCGAGCGGCGCGCCGGCGTCATCGGTGGTGGCGACCAGAGTCATCGACTCCGCCGCCTCCGGCATGAGCGGATCGACCATCGCGACCACCGCGCGCTGCAGGCGCTCCTCGCCGAAATCGCCGGGATGGAAGGGTGGATACCGCCAGGCGCCGACCTGACGGATCGCCCGCGCAGCCGCCGCGCGGATCTCGGCCTGCCCGGCATCGATACCGTCACGCATCGCCGCCCGCTCCAGCGGCGAGAAGCCGAGCAGGTCGAAGCGTCGCCCAGGCCGCAGCCGCAAGGCGGCGAACTCCGCCACCAGCGCCGCGTCGCGGTCGGGTACCGGCCCCTCGCCCAGCGTGCGCGCGGCGACAACGAAAAGATCCCAGGGATCGTCGGGATGCAGCTCTGGCCAACCCGCCACCAGTTCTTCCGGGGCAGCGACGCCGGCGGGCATCAACTCCTGTGTCTCCAGCACCCGCCGCTCGTTGCGCGTCGCCGGCGTCTCGAGCAGTACCTTGGCCTGCACGACCAGCGCCGCTTCAAGGTCGCCGGCGCCATGGACGGAAATCCGGCCCGTCAGGCGAACCAGGTTCGTGGTCGCCTGGATCGCCCGCACGCCCGTCGGCGGCGGATTGGACCACGACGGTCCGAACAGCACGTGCGGTGGCGAGCGTCCGCCATAGAGGCGGCGCGAGACGTGATCGATGGTGTCGCCGAACATGTCGACGACGGCGAAGTCATAGGACCGCGCACCCATGTCGGGCACCAGCAGGAACATCGGCTCGCGCGCCAGGTCGAGCCAGGCAGACGACACGAGTGTATCGGGCTCCGCCACCAACGGCGTCGTGGTGTGGTCGAGCTTGTTGAGCGTCAACAGTCCAGGATTGTCGGGATCGACAGTGTCGCGCCAGCGTCGGCGATAGGTCTCGTAGATCGGCGCCGCGTAGATCGCGGCACGGCGTGCCAGATCGCCGAGTACACGCAGCCCCGATTGACCGAGCGTAGGCCGCGCCAGCGACGTCGCCATCGCACCCGCGATCACGGCGCGCCGCGAGATCATCGGCGCCCCCGTCGCCGCGCCTCGACGAAGGCGGCGACCTCTTGCCAAGGCTCGATGCGCCACCACGAGCGCGCGCGGCCCGAGGGCGAGGCGAGCACGAAATACGCGATACCACGCAGGCTGATGTCGAGTGTCGCGACCAGCGTGTCGGGCTGCCGGCCATAGCCGATGTCGCGCACCCCGAAGAACAGCGAGCCCGCGTTCTTGCTGGTGAAGGCCACCGCCGCCGGCTTGTAGACCAGCAGCCTGGCGCGCACTGCGGCGGCATCGAGTGCCGCGGGCGTGAGCTCGTGATCGCTGCCGTACTCGGTCTTGTTGAGATC
>JAFAZJ010000033.1 GCA_019239835.1 Alphaproteobacteria bacterium
TTCTTCTACGACCAGCTCTTCGTCAAGGAGCCAGGCACGGCGCATCCCACGCCCTGGCATCAGGACCAACCCTACTGGGCGGTGAGCGGATGGCAGATCGCCACCGTCTGGATTGCGCTCGACCACGTCGATCGGTCGAACGGCGCGGTCGAGTTCATCGCCGGCTCGCACGCCTGGGGCACGCGCTTCCGGCCTACCGCCTTCATCAAGGGCGGCGAGAACGACGCGCGCTTCCGTGACAGCCCCCTGCCCGCCATTCCCGACATCGAGGCCGAGCGCGCGAAGCACGACATCCGCTGGTGGGAGATGCAGCCCGGCGACTGCCTCGTCTTCCATGCCATGATCGTGCACGGCGCGCCGGGCAATCTCACGCCAGGCGCGCGCCGCCGCGGCCTCGCCCTGCGCTACACCGGCGATGACGCGCGCTACGATCCGCGGCCCGGTACATTCAAGATGGTGCGCGAGCCCGATCTTGCTGCCGGCGCGCCCATGACGTGCGATCTCTTCCCGCGCGTCTGGCCGCGCGCCTGAGCATGGCGCGAACATCGTGGGAGCGCACGCGCGAGGGCGTGACCTACTATGTCAGCGTCGAGCCCACGCAGGTCGTGGTCGGCGAGCATCGTGGCTCCGGCCATACCGACAATGCAGGCACCTGCAGCCATGCTGAGTTCGTCGCCGGACGCTGGCATGATCACATCAGGACCAACATGGGCGCGCGCACCCTGTCCGAGATCCTTGCCGCCCTGGCTTCCGCCCCGTAGGAGCTCGCCATGCCGCGCCGTTTCATCGACCTCTCGGTGTCCTTCGAGGATCGGCCGATGTCGCCGCCGCATCACCAGCCGAAGATCGAGTACACCGATCACGAGGCCTCGTTCGACGCCTTCAGCCGCGCCTTCGGCGGCGTGCGCAAGGAGGACCTGCCCGAGGGCAAGGCCTGGGCGGTCGAGCGCGTCACGCTCAGCACCCATGCCGGCACGCACATGGACGCGCCCTGGCACTATCACCCCACCACCAATCACCGGAACAAGGCCGCGGGCGAGCCGGCCGCGACCATCGACCAGGTGCCGCTCGACTATTGCTTCCGGCCCGGCGTGAAGCTCGACTTCCGCGCCTTCGACGCGGGCTACGTGGCGACGCCGCAGGATATCGACACCGAGCTCAAGCGCGTCGGCTACACGCTGAAGCCCTACGACATCGTGCTGGTCAACACCCGCGCCGGAACGCGGCACAAGGACATGGACTACGCCGACACCGCCTGCGGCCTGGGCCGCGCCGCAACGCTGCATCTGCTCGATCAGGGCGTGAAGGTCGTCGGCACCGACTCCTACTCATGGGACCCGGCCTTCAAGGCGGTGGCGCAGCGCTACAAGGAGACGGGTGATCCATCGCTGTTGTGGGAAGGACACAAGGCCGGCCGCGAGCTGCCCTACTGGCAGATGGAGAAGTTGTGCAACCTTGAACAGCTGCCGCCGTTCGGTTTCACGGTCGCCTGCTTCCCGGTGAAGATTCATCGCGCGTCGGCAGGCTGGACCCGCGCAGTGGCCATCCTCGAGGAATGACGATCGCGACTGCGCTCCCTACGATGGAGGCAGTCATGCCACGCGGTGACAAGTCGAAGTACACCGGCAAGCAGGATCGCAAGGCCGACCACATCGCCGAAGGCTACGAGAAGCGCGGCGTCGGCAAGAAGGAAGCCGAGCGGCGCGCCTGGGCCACGGTCAACAAGGACGATGCCGGCGGCAAGAAGCCCGGCGGCTCGGGACGCGGCAGGCGCACTGGCCGTCCTGCCGCGCGCAAGGGTGGTCGCAAAGGCAGTGCCGCCTCGGCGGCGCGTCCCGCCGCAGCCCGCCGGGCCTCCGCCAGGAAAGCAGCGGCGACGCGCAAGCGCCGGGCGTCATGACCGACGCCTCGCGCGCCGCAATCGTCCGACGCTGTTTTGATGCATACAGGACCAAGGATCGTGCCTCCATCGAGGCGGTCCTGGCCGACGATTTCAGGTTCACCAGCCCCTACGACGATGCGATCGACAGGGCGACGTACTTCGTGCGCTGCTGGACGAACAGCGGACGGATCCGCCAGCACGATATCGAGCGTATCTTCGTGCAGGGCGACAGCGCCTACGTCACCTACCTCGCGCACATCGTCGACGGCAGCGAGTTCCGCAATACCGAGTTCTTCACCTTCAGGGACGACAAGATAACCAGCGTCACCGTCTATTTCGGTGCCAGCTATCGCGACGGCCGCTTCGTCGCGCAGGCGCCACCCGGCTAGGCTGGTAGCCCCTCCGCAGCGCGACGACGCGTCACCACCGCGGCACCGAAGGACAGCTTCGTCGTGGTCGGCGTCGTCGCGTCGAGCACGCGCCAGAACGGCGTGATGCGCGACAGCGGCGTACCGCGCTGGTGTTCTTCCCATGCCGCCTCCGCGACCGTGCGCAGATGGAAGCCGGTCGTGATCGGACAGGTCACTTGCGCCTTGTGACGGCGTGCCAGCCTGGCGCGCAAGGTCGGCACGTCCATCGACGTGCCCTCTGCGATCGTGCGAATGAAGGCGTCGACCAGCTTCGCGGTCGGCACCAGCATGATCTCGCCCTTCTTCATCCCGGCGATGTCGATCGGCGCCGGCTTCACCTGATGCGGCCGCGGATCGTTCAGTCGTTCGTTCCAGCTCTTCAAGGCACCACCTCTGTACGGTAGTCTCGCGCCCAGTACGCCACGAGGGAGAGATTACCATGTCCGACATCGCCGAGATGACGCTGGTCGAGCTGGCCGCCGGTCTCAAGGCCAAGCGCTTCTCCAGCCGCGAGGTCGCCGACACCTTCCTCGCCCGCATCGCCAAGGCCGACGGCAAGCTGCACAGCTTCGTCGAGGTCTACGCCAAGGAGGCACGGGCGATGGCCGACGCCGCCGACACCGCGCGCGGCGCCGGCTTGCCGCTGCCGGCGCTGCACGGCCTGCCCATCGCCATCAAGGATCTCTGCGACATCGCCGGCCGTGTCGGCACCGGTGGCTCGCAGATGCTGGCGCAGCGTGTCGCCACCGAGACCTCGGCCACGGTCGAGCGGCTGCTGGGCGCCGGCATGGTGCCGCTGGGCAAGACGCACATGGTCGAGTTCGCCTTCGGCGGCTGGGGCACCAACCCGCTGATGGGCGCGCCGCACAATCCCTGGGACCTGAAGACCCATCGCACGCCCGGCGGCTCGTCCAGCGGCACCGGCGTCGCCGTCGCGGCACGGCTGGCGCCGGCGGGCATCGGCAGCGACACCGGCGGCTCCGTTCGCATCCCCTGTGCCTTCAACGGGCTGGTCGGCCTGAAGGTCACCTTCGGCCGCATCTCCCTGCACGGCACCATGCTGCTGAGCTGGACGCTCGATTCGATCGGCCCGATGGCCCGCTCGGTCGAGGATTGTGCGCTGATCACCCAGGCGCTGGTCGGCGCCGATCCACGCGATCCCACCACGCTCAACCAGCCGCTCGACGATTTCGTCGGCGCCGCGAACTCGACCTCGGGCATCAAGGGCATGCGCATCGCCCTGCCCGACGCCGCGCAGCTGCCGAACTTCATGCACGCCGACGTCGTCGCCAACTGGCAGAAGAGCGCGCGCACTCTCGAATCGCTGGGCGCGCGCGTCGAGGCGGTGCGTCTACCCGATGGCTTCTTTGATCTGTCGATGGCCGCCGGCTCGATTGTCAGCGCCGAAGCCTATTCCCTGCACCGCGCGTATATCGAGGACGAGTCGACCGCGATCGGCCCGCATGTGCGCGAGCGCGTGCGCACGGCCAAGGGTTATCCCACTGGCCAGTACGCCGAAGAGCTGCGTCGCTTGGCCAAGCGCCGCGTCGACTTCAATGCCTGGTTCGCGCCCTACGACGCGTTGCTGCTGCCGACGGTCGCTGTGCCTGCGCTCGACGTCACGAAGCACGACGAGATGGGACCGATCCCGGGCTACCTCACACGGCCCGGCAACTATCTCGGCTTGTGCGGCATGGCGATGCCATCGGGGTTCTCGGCGGGCTTGCCCACTGGCGTGCAGATTCTCGGCAAGCCCTATGCCGAGACCACCGTGCTGCGCGCGGGCAAGGCATTCCAGGATGCGACCGGCTTCCACAAAGCGAAGCCGGATCTGTCGGCGGTGGGCCTCTAGGCCTTGCGTCGGGACTGGGTCCAGCCGACGTAGAGCCCGCTGGCCATGATGATCGCGGCGCCGAGCCAGGTCAGCAGGTCGGGCATCTCGCTGAAGATCAGGTAGCCGACGGCGACCGAGCCCAGCAGCTGGAAATACTGGAACGGCGAGACCAAGTTGGCGGGCGCGTAATTCAGCGCGCGCGCCACGCAGTAATGGCCCAGCCCGCCCAGCACGCCGAGGCTGCAGAACAGCACTATGTCGAGCCAAGCATGCGGGGTGATCCAGATGAACGGGATCACGAACAGCATGCCGAAGGCGCCGACGGTCGAGCTGTAGAGCGCCGAGGTCTCCGGCGAATCGACGGTGGCGATCTTGCGCGTGTAGATCTGGTAGACCGCGTAGCACGAGGCGCTCAGCATCACGAACAGCGAAGCCCAGTGGAACACGGCCGTGCCCGGCCGTATGACAATCAGCACGCCGGCGAAGCCGATGCCCAGCGCGATGACGCGGCCCAGGGTCGTGCGCTCGCCCAGCATCGGCCAGGCGAGCAGCGCCACGACCAGCGGCGACATCATGCTGATCGAGGCCGCCTTGCCGATCGGAATGAAGGTGATGGCGAAGAAGAAGGCGACGTTGGAGGTGAACAGCATCGCCGAGCGGAACAGCTGCACACCAGGACGCCGGGTGCGTAGCACGCCCACGCCGAAACGCGGCAGGAAGAACATCAGCATGAAGACGATGTGCCCGAAGGCACGCGCCCAGGAGATCTGGATGCTGTTGTAGTGAAGCCCCAGGATCTTCGCCATGCCGTTCATAATCGGGAAGATCATGCCGGAAATGAGGATGAACAGGATGCCCAGCAGAAGCCGGCGATCGAAGCGCGGCAGCGGCGGTGACGACACAAGCGGCGGCACCGTCTGAGCGACGGGCTCGTTCGCGGTGTCCTTCATCGCGAAACCGAAGCGCGGCGCTGGATCATGGGCGCCACATACCGGCGGGCCCCTGGGGCCACAACCGCCGATTCCTCAAGCGAGCGTTGCGCGTCAGTCCCCGAAGAGGCGCATGGCGGCGCCGAACAGCAGGAAACCGCTGGTGCCCACGACCAGCAGCGCGGCCAGCAAGGTGGTGATGCGGCCCACGGCATTCGAGGTGCGATCGCCGACCAGCAAGCGATGCGCCAGCATCGAGCCGATACCAATTGCCGCGAGCGTCAGCGCCATGCCTACCGCAATGGCCACGACGCCGAGCAACCCGGCCCACAGAACGCCAATCGCGGCGCTGACCAGCACCATCACCACCGCGCCAGCGCAGGGTGCGACGCCTGCGGCGGTCAGCAGTCCGAAACCCGAATCTAGTCGCAGGAAGCGGCGCGGGCGCGGCGGCTCCGCATGGCCGTGGTGGTGGTGGTGGTGGTGGTGGTCGTGATCGTGATCGTGTTGATGATGGTGATGATGCGCGTGATCGTGGTCATGGTGATCGTGGCCATGATCGCCATGATCGTGCTCGTGCAGACGTCCGGTGAGCCCGGCGTGCAGGCGCCACAGGCCGATGACGAAGATCAGGCCATACGACACCAGCTCGACCAGCTTCACGCGGCCTTGCGCCGCCAGTGGGCTCAGCAGGCCGATCAGCGCCAGCACGCCAGCGAGCACCAGCGCCGCTACGGTATGGGTGATCGACACCCAGGTACCGGCGAGAATGCCGTCGATCCACCCGCGCTTCTTGCCGTCGAGGAAATACGCCACCACCACAGCCTTGCCGTGGCCGGGTCCCAGGGTATGCGCGACGCCGTAGACGAAGCCGACGATCACCAGTGCCCACAAGGCGTCGAGCCCGGCGCCCTCGCCCAGATCGTTCAGGCGCATCGTGACTTCGCGGCTCAGGCGGAACTGCACATCGGCAGCGATGCGTCCGAGCCCGCCGGCAAGGTCGGAGAACAGCACGAATGCGAGGGCGGCGATCACCAGCAGGCCGCCGATCGCCAGCCAGGCGGTGCGTGAGGACAGGCGACGCTCGAGGATGCTTACGGACACGAACTCACCTCAAGGCAAGGTGCAGGTGACGCGATCGGCGAAGAAGGGATTACCCGGCCAGTATTCGCTTTTCACCGTCGGGTGCTTGTCGACGTTGCACTTGGCGCCCTCCGCCTTGCCGACGATCTCGTACGGCGCCTTGCGATCGGCCTCGATGCGGATGAAGTCCTCGGGATCGACCGACGCCACCGACAAGGTTTTGGTCGGGTTGGCCAGGGGATAGCGGAAGACATAGACGAGGTTGCGGAACCGCTTCGCCTTGGTCTCGACCTTGGCGTCGGGCTTGGGCGGTGCGCCCGGCTTGGCCATCGGGCCGCCCGGCGGATCCGCCGTCGGTGCCCAGTCCTCAGGCACGAAGACCGCGGGGTCGGCGATATGCGCGTTGAAGGTCGGCGCCTTGGGTGGCCGGAAGTCCTTTTCGCCGGTCGCAAACCAGGTGAGGTAGCCGAAGCCCTTCAGCTCCTGCAGCGCGACGTCGCCCATCGCCTTGACCTCTTTGGACGACAGCTTGCCGTCACGGTCGGCGTCGGCGGCGACGATCTCGATCGAGCTGGCCATGGGATCGAAGCGCCACTCGATCTCGACATGGGTGAACTGGCCGTCCTTCTCGATGAAGCGCACGATCGCGCTGATCAGGATGTGCGGATGCGCCATGACAGGCGCGACCGACGCCAGCAGGACGAACAGCGCGAGCGTCAGAAATCTCACTTCGGTACCGGCCGTGGCTTGCCGTGCTCGTCGATGGCGACGAAGACATAGGTGCCCTCGGTGACCCTGATCGGCGTCGGGTCCATACGACGCTCGACCACGGTCTCCAGCCAGATCGTGATCGACGTGTTGCCGATCTTGCGAACCTCGCCGTAGATGCTCACCAGGTCACCTACCTTGATCGGCTGTACGAAGGTCATGGCGGTGATCGCCACCGTGGCCACGCGGCCCTGCGCGGTACGCGAGGCCACGGCGCCGCCGGCAATGTCCATCTGCGCCAGCACCCAGCCGCCGAAGATGTCGCCGTTGCCGTTCATGTCGGCGGGCTGCGGCACCATGCGCAGGATGGGCTCGCGGGTGAAATCCACAACGCGTCCGGGAGTCGCGGTCTCGGCTTCGGCCATCCCAGTGACTCCCTTGCCCGACGGTTGCCCTCGCGCGCGTTTCGTACCATACCGGTGACACGGCGGCCAAACCGGAACCCCTACCCGGCCCCGCCCGAGAACGGAAACAAAGACAATGGCCAAGAACGGCGACCTGTTCGACGGTGCCGGCCCACGCAACGGCAAGGGCAACGGCTCGGAATATTCCGCGAAGGACATCGAGGTCCTCGAAGGCCTCGAACCGGTGCGCAAGCGGCCGGGCATGTATGTCGGCGGCACCGACGAGCGCGCCATGCACCATCTCGTCGCCGAGGTGCTCGACAACTCCATGGACGAGGCCGTCGCCGGTCACGCCGACACGATCACCGTCGAGCTGCTGGCCGGCAACCGGATCTCGATCCGCGACAACGGCCGCGGCATGCCGGTCGATCCGCACCCGAAATTTCCCAAACAGTCGGCGGTCGAGGTGATCCTCACCACGCTGCATTCCGGCGGCAAGTTCAGCGGCAAGTCCTACACCACCTCGGGCGGCCTGCACGGTGTCGGCGTCTCCGTCGTCAACGCGCTGAGCGACGAGCTGCATATCGAGGTGGCACGCGATCGCCAGTCGTGGGAGCAGACCTACTCGCGCGGCAAGCCGACCAGCAAGCTGAAGAACACCGGCGCGGCACCCAACCGGCGCGGTACGACGGTGACCTTCCGTCCCGATCCGCAGATCTTCGGCGGGCACAAATTCGTGCCCGAGCGTCTCTACCGGATGGCGCGCTCGAAATCGTATCTGTTCCGCGGCGTCGAGATCCGCTGGCGCTGCGATGCCTCGGTGCTGCCCAAGGACGGCAGCGTGCCGACCGAGGACACGTTTCACTTCGCCGGCGGTCTGCGCGACTACCTCGAATCCGAGATCGGCCAGCGTCCGACCATCATCCCCGCGCCCTTCGCCGGCCTCGCGCAGACCGAGATGAGCGGCGTGCAGGCCAAGGTCGAGTGGGCGGTGTGGTGGCCGCAGGACGAGGAAGGTTTCCTCCGCTCCTACTGCAACACCGTGCCGACGCCGGAGGGCGGCACGCACGAGGCCGGCTTCCGCAACGCGTTGACGCGCGGACTGCGCCGCTACGGCGAGATGGTGAACAACCGCAAGGCCAGCCAGATCACCGCCGACGACGTGATGGACGGCGCCGCCGGCCTGGTCTCGATCTTCATCCCCGAGCCACAGTTCCAGGGACAGACCAAGGAGAAGCTGGTCACCGTCGAGGCGCAGCGTCTGGTCGAAGGCCTGGTCGGCGACAATTTCGACCACTTCCTGACAGGCGACAAGGAAGCCGCCAACGTATTGCTCGAGGCGATCGTCGCGCGCGCCGAGGAGCGGCTGCGGCGCAAGCAGGATCGCGAACAGCAGCGCAAGACGGCGACGCGCAAGCTGCGCCTGCCCGGCAAGCTGGCCGACTGCGCCTCCTCGAAGCGCGAGGATACCGAAATCTTCCTGGTCGAGGGCGATTCCGCCGGCGGCTCGGCGAAGTCGGCGCGCGATCGCGAGACGCAGGCGATCCTGCCCTTGCGCGGCAAGATCCTGAACGTCGCCAGCGCGTCGAACGCACAGATGCGCGAGAACCAGGAGATCACCGACCTGATCCAGGCGCTGGGCTGCGGCACCGGCGCGAACTACGACGAGGATCGCCTGCGCTACGAGCGCGTGATCATCATGACCGACGCCGATGTCGACGGCGCGCACATCGCCTCGTTGCTGATGACCTTCTTCTATCGCGAGATGCCCAAGCTGATCGAAAACGGCCATCTCCATCTCTCGCAGCCGCCGCTCTATCGGCTGTCGCGCGGCGGGCGCATCGAATACGCACGCGACGATGCGCATCGCGACGAGCTGATGGCGACGGTGTTCACCGGCAACGGCAAGGTCGAGACCAGCCGCTTCAAG
>JAFAZJ010000172.1 GCA_019239835.1 Alphaproteobacteria bacterium
CGGAGCGCTGGGGCCGTCGCTGGGCGGCCTCCTTGTCCAGGAGTTCGGTTGGCCCGGCGTGTTCGGCTTTCGCGTACCCATCGCGCTGATCCCGCTCCTGCTGCTGCGCGACCTGCCGACGCCGCCACGCACCGCGGCGCGCGAGCCGTTCGACTCGATCGGCGCGGTGCTGCTGGCCGCGACGCTCGTCGCGCTGCTGCTGGCGCTAAATCGCGCAGGCCGTGGCGAGACGCTGGTCGCGATCATCCTCGCGCTCGGTGCCGTGGTGGGGCTGGCGGCCTTCATCCAGCGCGAGCGCACGTTCCGCGCACCGATGTTGCCGCTCGGCATCTTCCGCTCGATCGACTTCTCGCTGCTCAATCTGCTCAACGCGCTGGTCAATCTCGCCGGCTTCGCCGCCCTGTTGCTGGTGGCGTATTTCCTCGCGCGACAGACGTCGCTGGGACCGCTGCTCGGCGGCTTCGTGCTGGCCATGTCGCCGACCGGTGGCGCCATCGGCTCCTCGCTGGGCGCGCGCACCGCGGCGATGTTGGGCCGCTACCCGACGGCGCTGCTGGCCTGCGTACTGACCGGCAGCGGTCTGTTCTGGACGGCGAACTGGGGCGCCTCACCGCCGGTCTGGTCGATGGTCGCCTCGCTGCTGCTGCAGGGCATCGGTACCGGCCTGCTGCAGGTCGCGTATCTCGACATCGTCACCGCGACCCTGCCGCGCGAGAATCGCGGCGTGGCCGGCAGCCTCGCGAACCTGACCCGCACCTTGGGTATCGTGCTGGGTGCCGCCGGCCTGACCCTGATCTTCACCATTGCCTCGGATGGCGCGCGCGACTTCCTTGCCGGCTTCCGCGTCACGTTCCTTTTTGCCGCGTCGTTGCCGGCTCTGATGCTGCTGGCGGCGATTTCACGACGCGGTCCCTGGCTGCTACGCTGAATTCGAAACCGGAGGGAAGACGATGGCCGAGATGCTCGAAGAACACAGGATGCTGCGCGACGTCGTGGCGAAGTTCGTCGACAACGAGCTGATGCCGCTGGAGAAGAACGTGCTCGCGCGCGAGATCGCCGGCCAGAAGGTATCGTTGACCGAGGAGGAAGAGGCGCCGCTCCTGAAGAAGTGCCGGGAGCTCGGCCTGTGGGCGCTCGACGCGCCGGAGGAGATCGGTGGCGCCAACCTGCCGGCGGTGGCCCTGATGCCGATCAACGAGGAGCTCGGCCGCACCTGCGTGCCGTTCACCTTCCCGCCGGATTCCCCGAATCTCCATATGCTCATGGCGGTGGCGAGCCCCGAGCAGAAAATCAGGTACATGAACCCCTATGCCGCCGGCGAGGCGCATTCGGCGATCGCGATCTCCGAACCGGGCGCCGGCGGCGATCCCGCCGGCATGACCACGCGCGCGACGCAGGAAGGCGATTCCTGGGTGATCAACGGGCGCAAGATCTGGATCAGCCGCGTGCCCTATGCCGACTTCACCATCGTCATGGCGCGCACCGGCACCGAGGGCCGCCACGCCGGCGTCACCGCCTTCATCGTCGAGAAGGGCACGCCGGGATTCATCATTGCCCGCGAGATCCCGATGCTGGGTGGCGCGCGCACCTACGAGGTGGTGTTCGAGAATTGCCGCGTGCCCAACGAGCAGGTGCTGGGCCGCGTCGGCCAGGGCTTCGCGCCCATGCAGCTGCGCCTGACCATCCGACGCCTGCAGATGGGCGCCTGGTGTACCGGCATGGCGCGGCGTGCGCTGGAGATGATGTGCAGCCACGCCAAGCAGCGCGTCACTTTCGGCCAGAAGCTCGCCGACCGCCAGGCCATCCAGTGGTGGATTGCCGAGGCCGCGACCCAGATCCATGCCTGCCGGCTGATGGTGATGGACGCCGCCGCCAAGCTCGACGATCACCGCGACGTGCGCACCGAGGCCTCGATGATCAAGGTCTTCGCCACCGAGATGGCGAGCACAGTGATCGATCACGCCATGCAGACCTACGGCGCCATGGGCGTCACCAAGGAACTGCCGCTGCAGCTGATGGCGCAGAAGGTGCGCACCATGCGCGTCTACGAAGGCCCCACCGAAGTGCACCGCATGGTGATCGCACGCCGTATCCTGGAGTCGGTGAAATAGGCCGCTGTCGTCCATGAGTGCGATGGCCGACTTCGCCGTGCGCCACGTCGCCGGACGTGGCTTCGCGGCGTCGGAGGAGTTTCCGCACGACGTCTGGCGTGCGATGGCCGAGGCGGGGCTGTTCCGTCTCGGCCTGCCGGCTCGCTTCGGTGGCGACGGTGGCGGCTATGCCGACATCGCCCGGGGAGAGCATGAGCTCGCCGCCCAAGGCGGTTGTGTCGGGCTCGCGCTGTCGTGGACCGGTCATCAGCTCGTTGGCCGCTACTTCGTGGGTGGCTTCGGCAGCGAGGCGCAGAAGGCGGCGTTGCTGCCGCGTCTCGCATCCGGCGGCCTGACGATGGCGGTGGCAATCTCCGAGCCGGGCGCCGGCGCGCATCCCAAGCATCTCCGAACCACGGCGACGCGCGATGACGAAGACTTCGTGCTCGATGGCGAGAAGGCTTACGTCACCAACGGGCCGCTGTCCGATGTCTTCATCGTGCTGGCGATCACCGCGGTCGAGGACGGGCGCAAGCGTTACAGCGCCTTCCTGGTGCCGAAGGCGACACCGGGACTCGAGGTGCTGCCGATGGAGCCGTTCGGCGCACTCAGGCCGTCGCCGCATTGCCGGTTGCGACTGACGGGCTGTCGCGTACCAGCCGATGCGATGCTCGGTTCCTTGAACGAGGCCTACGAAGCGATGGCCCTGCCGTTCCGCGACGTCGAGGACGCGGTCGGTGCCTCGGGCAGTGTCGGCATCTGCAGCTTCGTTGCCCGCGCGTTGGCTGCGGCGAGCCGGGATGAATCAGCGCTCGGGGAAATCGCAGCCTCGCTGGCGATGATGCGGCAGGCTGCGCAGGCGGCGGCTGCTACGCTCGACAATCCGTCTGACCCCGTCGATGCCGGGGCGCTGACGATCGGCGTGCGGCTTGAAGCGGCGCGCCTGCTCGAGCGTTTCGCCAGCCTGCGGTCCGGCATCGATCCTGCGGCTGCCTGCGATGTCGATCTGGCGCTCGGCGATATCGCCTTCTCCCAGTCGATCGCCCAGGGGCCGCGTCAGGTCCGGTTGGCGCGATTGGGCAGGACGCTGCTGACCCGATAGGTTTGCTCTCCATCCTCTGCTAGCATCGGACGTCATCCATTGGGGGGATTGCCGATGTTCGGGAGTGGATTGGCGCGCGCCACGGCCGTGATCATGATCGTCCTGGCGACACTCTGGCTCTCGACCGCAATGGCCAACGCCCAGCAACGCGTCGATTGCGGCAACGGCTACTACTGTCCGGCCGGCAATGCCTGCCTGATGAACGGGCTGTGCGGTGTGATGGTCGACAGGCTGCCGGGCAGCACGCAGACCTCGACCGGCGAATGGTGTGAACCCGGCTTGCGCGAGTCGACGACCAATCGCGGCACCTGCATTCCCCAGGACTACGTTGATTGTCCCAGTGGCCTGTCCTGCCCGCCCGGGTACTATTGCGGCCAGGATGGCCGTTGCGCCGGTGGACCGCCGGCGACCGGGCCAGTATGCGGCGGCGGGCAATGCGCCGCCGGCCGGGTCTGTGCCAGCAGCGGCCATTGCATGAACCCCGCCTACTTCCAGGACTGCGGCAACGGCACGACCTGCTCGAAGCTGGCGGCTTGCGAGTATCCCAAAGGTTGTGTTCTGGTCGGCGGTGCACGCAGTCAGCAGCTGCCCTATCGCTAGCCCAAGCCTGCACGCGATACGCAGGCATCAGGCATGTGCGGTAGGGGGCGGCAGGCTCGTCTTGGTCCGGCTATGATGCCGCAATGTTGGGGACTGGGCGATGCATGACCTGGTGATTCGCGGCGGCACGGTGATCGACGGCACCGGTGCCTCTTCGCGCACCGCGGACGTCGCGATCGCCAATGGCGTGATCGTCGCCGTCGGCAAGGATGTCGGTGCCGCCAATCGGGTCGTCGATGCCGATGGCCTGCTGGTGACGCCGGGCTTCGTCGACATCCATACCCACTACGATGGGCAGGCGACCTGGGACCCGTTTCTCACGCCGTCGTCCTGGCATGGCGTGACCACGGCGGTGTTCGGCAATTGCGGCGTCGGCTTCGCGCCGGTGCGGCCGGGCACCACCGACTACCTGATCAACCTGATGGAAGGCGTCGAGGACATCCCCGGCACCGTGCTGGCCGAGGGTGTGTCGTTCGCCTGGGAATCCTTCCCGCAATACCTCGATGCGCTGGCGGCGATGCCGCGCGCCATCGACATCGGCGCGCAAGTGCCGCACGCGGCGCTGCGCTTCTACGTCATGGGCGAGCGCGGTGCGGAGCACGCCGAAGCGCCCAACGACTCCGAGATGGAGCGCATGGGCGCGCTGCTCGAGGAGTCGCTGCGCGCCGGTGCGCTGGGCTTCACCACCTCGCGCACCACCAAGCACAAGGCGCGCGATGGTCGGCTGACGCCCAGCCTGTCGGCGCGTGAGCCCGAGCTCTTCGCGCTGGCGCGCGCCATGAAGCGCGCCGGCCGCGGCGTGCTCGAGGTGAACTCCGATTTCGGGCCGGGCGAGTTCGAGGCGCTGCGCGCGGCGTCGGAAATCTCCGGCCGGCCGCTCTCGTGTCTGCTGGTGCAGGTTCAGGCACAGCCCGATCTGTGGCGCGAAACCCTGGCGCAGATCCATGCCGCGCGCGCCGATGGCCTGGCGGCCAATGCGCAGGTCGGATCGCGTGCCATCGGCGTGCTGATGGGACTCGACACTTCGGTGCATCCGTTCCTGATCAGCGAGCCCTGGAGGTCGCTGGCCAGGCTGCCTCACGCCGAGCGTGTGGCGCGTATCAGGGCCGATGCCGAACTGCGCCGCGCCCTGATCGCGCCGCCGCCTGAAGGCAAGGTCGCGCGGCTGGGCATCACGCTCGATCGCGTCTATCCGCTTGTCGCTCAGCTCGACTACGAGCCGGATGCGAGCATGAGCGTGGCGGCGATGGCTAGGCGCGACGGCCGTGACGCGCGTGAGCTGGCGCTCGAGCTGCTGATGGCCGATGACGGCACCGGCCTGCTGATGCATCCCTTCGAGAACTACAGTGGCGGCGATCTGGAGGTGGTGCGCGAGATGCTGACCGACGAGGCCACCGTACTCGGCGTGGCCGATGGCGGCGCGCATGTCGGCACGATCTGCGACGCCAGCTCGCCCACGACCCTGCTTACCCATTGGGGTCGCGATCGCAGGCGGGGTGAGAAATTGCCGCTGGAATTCCTGGTGAAGCGTCAGTCGCGCGACACGGCGATGGCCTATGGGCTCTCGGATCGCGGGCTGCTGGCGCCGGGCATGAAGGCCGACATCAACGTCATCGATTTCGATCGTCTGCGCGTGCTGAAGCCCCGGGTCGCGTACGACCTGCCGGCCGGCGGCAAGCGCCTCGTGCAACGCGCCGAGGGTTATCGTCACGTCTTCGTCGCCGGCGCCGAGACGCTTAGCAACGATGAGCACACCGGGGCGCTGCCCGGCAAACTGGTACGCTGAGGGCCCATGCTGCTGCCAACCTCGCTCGCCCTGATCTCCGCCGCGATGTTCACCGGCGCGGCCTTCTACGTCAGCGTCGGCGAGCAACCCTCGCGGCTGAAGCTCGACGACCGCAACGCGCTGCTGCAGTGGCAGCCCGCCTATCGCCGTGGCTACGCCATGCAGGGTCCGCTGGCCGCCATCGCCTTCGTGCTGGGCGGGGTAGCGTGGTGGGACGTCGGCGGCTTGCAGGGCAACGGCGGCTGGCAGTGGCTCGCCGGCGCCCTGGTGATGCTGGCCAACTGGCCCTACACACTGGTGGTGATGGCGCCGCTCAACAATCGCCTGCTGGCGATGACCGAGTCCGATGCCGGCCAGGCGACCACCGACATGATCCGCCGCTGGGGTCGTCTGCACGCCATACGCACGGTGCTGGGCGTGATCGGCACCTTCTTCTTCTTCTGGGCGTCGTATCGGTGATCTAGCCCAGAAACTCCTTGGTCCACCGCTCGTAGTCTGCATCGCGGGTGACGCGCTTCATCAGCTCGGTCGATGCGATCCCGGTGAGCTTCGACGGTGGCGTTCCGTCGCGCAGCGCCTTCAGTGTCTCGTAGGTCGCCTGGATCGCAGCCATGATCGGCTGGTGGCCCTGTAGCGCCACGCGCACGCGTTGGCTGGCGAGGTAATCGCGATCGCTGAGCTCGGGGCTGCCGCCACCCATGACGATCGGCAGCGTCGTGGCCGAAGAGATCGCCTCGAGTTGTGCACGGGTGCGCAGGCCGACGAGAAAGAGGGCATCGACGCCCGCGGCCTCGTAGGCCTTGCACCGCGCGATGCAGTCCTCGACCGAGGTGATCTGCACGGCGCTGGTGCGGCCGCAGATCACCAGGTCGGAGTCCTGCCGGCCGGCGAGCGCGCCCTTCATCTTGCCGACACCTTCTGCGATCGGGATCAAGGTCGGCTGCTTCTCGCCGAAGGCGCGCGGCAGCAGCGTGTCCTCGATGCTGAGCGCCGCAACGCCGGCGGTTTCCAGCTCCTGCACCGTGCGCTGGACATTGAGTGCGTTGCCGTAGCCATGATCGGCGTCGACCAGCAGCGGCAGATTGCCGGCGCGGTTGATGCGATAGGCCTGGGCAGCGAACTCCGTCAGCGTCAGCACGATCAGGTCAGGCGCGCCCAGCACCGTGAGCGAGGCGGTCGAGCCGGCGAACATGCCAACCTCGAAACCGAGATCCTCGGCGATGCGCGCGGAGAGCGCATCGACTACCGAGCCGGGATGCACGCAGCGATCGCCCTTGAGGATGGCGCGGAACCGCTTGCGCCGGTCGCTCCAGTTCATCGTTCGAGACTCCCCGATTAATTTGCCTTCCCCCGGAAGGGGAAGGTGCCCGAAGGGCGGAAGGGGGATGTCGAAGACGAACGCAGGAGCCCGTCTTCGACATCCCCCTTCAGTCGCTCCGCGCCACCTTCCCCCTCCGGGGGATGGTAAAATTACGCCGGCACCTGTGCGCCGGCGGTCAGCCGCTGCATGCGACGGCGTTGGCCGTGGTAGTCGTTGATCGCGTTGTGCTGGGTGCAGCGGTTGTCCCAGACGGTGAGCGTGCCGGGCTCCCAGCGCACGCGGCAGGTGAATTCGGGCCGTGTCGCGTGGTCGACCAGCCAGTCGATCAGGGGCTGGCTCTCATCGCCGGTCATGCCCTCGATGCGGATGGTGTGGCCCTTGCTCACGTAAAGTGCCTTGCGGCCGGTGCCGGGATGGGTGCGGGCGATGGGATGGATCGCCTCGTAGGTGTCGGCCTGCTCGGCGTTCTGGATCTTCATGGCGCCGACCTGGCGGTGAATCGCGGCGCGGCCGCCGGAGCGCTTCAGGCCGGCGCTGTAGAT
>JAFAZJ010000240.1 GCA_019239835.1 Alphaproteobacteria bacterium
CTCGGCGCCTCGGAGAGCCGCCGCGACGGTGCCGCCGTCGGGTTCTGAGCCGCCTTACACCGCCGAGCCGTAATACGCCTCGACCCGGTAGCCGTCGGGGTCGATGACGAAGCTCGCATAATAGGTCGGGCTGTAGTCGGCGCGCACGCCGGGCTTGCCGTTGTCCTTGCCGCCGTTCTTTAGGCCGGCTGAGTGGAAAGCGTCCACCGCCTTGCGGTCGGGCGCCGTGAAGCAGAAGTGCAAGCCCGAGCGCATGTCCGCCGCCACCGGTGCCTCGCTGGCGCTGATCCAGAACACCACGCCCTCCTTACCGTAGCCCAGCGAGCTCTCGCCCGAGCTGAGGCAGCTGTAGCCGAGCGGCTTCATCACCGCGTCGTAGAACTTCTTGGTGCGGGCGATGTCCTTCACCCCGATCGACACATGATCCAGCATTGGTTCTCTCCTAACCGTCTTGACGGTTAGACACTATTTTGCTGTGCCGTCTTGTCAACCACCTAGATGGTTAGTATGTGGATTGTATGACGCATGCCCTCGTGCCGGCCGCCAAACCCGATCTCTGCCTGGAGTTCGTGAACACGCGGTATTGGCGCGGCAGCGAGCCTTCGACCGAGACCCTGAACGCGCCCGAGGACCTGCTGGCCTGGTGCGAGTCCAATCGCGCGCATCTGCCTGAAACGGTCGCGTCGGTGGCTGCGTACTGGCGCGAGCATCCCGAGGAGGCGCGGCAAGCGTTGCGTCAATCGGTGGAGATCCGCGAGGCGATCCACGGTGCTTTCGCCGAGGTCGCCGCAGGGCATCAGCCGAGCGCGGCGGTTCTGGCGCCGCTCAACCAGGCGCTGACACAGGCGCCGGGCCGCATGGCGCTGCAGCCCACCGACCATGGCCTGGCCTGGACGCTGCCGGCGATGAAGACCAGCGTACCGGCGCTATTGGCATCGGTCTTGTGGTCGGCAGGCGATCTGATGATGAGCGGCAAGCTCGATCGCGTACGTCGCTGCGCCAACGACAAATGCCAATGGCTGTTCCTCGACGACAGCCGCGGCGGCACGCGCCGCTGGTGCACCATGAGCAGCTGCGGCAACCGCGCCAAGGCGCATCGCCACTACGCGCGCAAGAAGAAGGGCGAAAACTAGGAAGCGGGCGCGATCGGCAGCGTGAGCCGGAACAGCGCGCCGCTGTCGGGCTGGTTCTCGACGGCGATCGTGCCGTTCATCTTGCGCACGATCTCCGAGCTGATCGACAGGCCAAGCCCGGTGCCCTTGCCGCTGGGCTTGGTGGTGAAGAACGGCTCGAACAGCCGCGGCAGCACGTCGGCCGGAATGCCCGTGCCGTTGTCGGCGACCTCGATGACGACGGCGCCGCTCTCCTGCCGCGCGCGCACGGTGATGCGACCGCGGACCTTGCGTGCTGTCTCGTCGCGCTCGCCCAGCGCATCGCGCGCGTTGATCATCAGATTGATCAGCACCTGCTGCAGCCGGTTCGCCTGACCCGCGATCGACGGCAGCGCGCCAATCGGTTCCAGCTCGAGGTCGATGCCGGCCAGCCGCATCTGCTCGTCGACCAGGCCCACGGCGCCGACAATCGCCTGCTCGACATCGAAGCTGGTTGCCTTGTCCGAACGATGGGCGAAACCCTGCAGCGAGCGGATGATGCCCGAGGCGCGCTGGATCTGGTCTTCCATGCGCTTCAGGCGCGTCAGCGTGTCGGCGGCGAAGCCCTCGGGATCGTCGCGATGGAGGTTGTCCTCGATCTCGCCGGTCAGGCCCTCGACGGCGAATTGCAGCACGGTGAGCGGCTGGTTGATCTCGTGCGCCATGCCGGTCGCCATCTGGCCGACGGTGGCCAGCCGCGCGGCGTCGAGCAGCTGGATCTCGGTGGCGCGGCGTTCGGTCTCGTCGACGCCCAGGAACATGATGTACTCGACGCGCCCAGTCTCGTCCTGCACCGTGCTCGCGGTCACCCGCAGCATGCGACGCGTGCCATCCGGAGCATTCACCACACGATCGAACTCGAACGGCTTCAGCCGTTCGGCGCTAGCGTGCTCCAGCCATGCCGTCAGCACGGCCCGATTGGTGCCGGTGCCCACGACTTCGTCGAGATGAGCGCCCAGGACCTCGTCGAGCCGCCGTCCAGTGGCCTTGAGGAATGGTCGGTTGGCGAGTGCGATCTTCAGATTGCGGTCGATCAGCAGGATCAGTGCGCCGCCCGACTCGACGATCGAACGCAGCTTCAGCATGTCCTCGCGCAGACGCGCCTCGCTCGCGGCAAGCTCGCGCTCACGCGCACGCTGGAGCGTGATGTCCGTGCTGGCGCCGCGATAACCGATGAAGGTGCCGCGTCGATCGTAAACGGGACGGCCGGAGATGCGCATCTCGCGCGGCTCGCCGAGCGAGGTGACCAGCTTGTACTCGAAGTCGCGGAATTCCTGGCGCGCTTCCAGCACCGCGAGGTGATCGGCCCAGCTGCCCTTCAGCGGCTCCGCTTCCCTGAACTCCCAGCGCCGCTTGCCGAGCGCGAAGCGCCGCAGCGGCGCCATGCCCGGCATCTCGGTGTCGAAGTTGACGATGCGGTGCTCGACGTCGGTGTCCCACACCAGGTCGGAGGAGACCTTGGCGAGGTCGCTAAAGCGTTGCCTCAGCTCCTCGTGGCGCCCGGCGATGTGTCGGGTCGCGAGCTCGGCCTCGACCAGGCGCGCCAGAGCATGCAGGCCGGCCAGGCGGTCGGCAGCCAGCGCGGCCCAGGGCCGCTCGTCCATGATCGCGACCGCGCCGATCGGCTGTCCGTCTCGCCCGCGCACGCTGACGGCGGCGCAGAAGCGGACTGAAGACGGACCCGACACCAGCGCCTGTCGCCGGAAGCGGCGATCGCGCGGTGCATCGAGCACGACCAGTTCGCCGGCCAAGAGCAACGTCTGCGCGCCGAAAGAAGCGGCGGCGGGAATCTCGATCGCGTCGAAGCCGCGGCGTGCCTTGAACCATTCGCGGCTGTTATCGATCACCGAGATCGCGGCCATCGGCACGCCGAACATCGTGCGCGCCAGATCGACGATGCGGTCGAACGCCGTCTCGGGTTCGGTATCGAGCAGGTCGCAGGTGCGCACCGCCTCCAGGCGCGCGGGGTCGCGCAAGGCGACGCTCACCTGGTCAGTGGCCTGCGCCGCGTCGATGGTGAGAGTGCTCGGCACGCGGGCGTCCGGCTCACGTCTGCGGGGCGTTGAGCGTCGGCTCCTGGCCGTCCTCGGCCGGGTTGTTGATGCGCTCGATCAGCGTGTTGAGCTTGAAGGGCTTGAGCAGCACCGCCTCGGCGCCGCTGGTCAGGGCGCCGTCGACCGACTGGCGATCGAGGTGGCCGGTCATGACGATCATGCGTGGCCGCGGCGCTTGCTTGCCGCAGATCTGGCGCACCAGGTCGAGGCCGTCGCCATCGGGCAAACGCACATCGGTCAGGATGACGTCGACCGGGCCGGGCGCCTCGGCCAGCGCGCGCTGCGCATCGCCGAAATTGGTCGCGGTGGCGACCTGGTATTGCCGGCGCTTGAGGCTGCCGGCGATGACCTCGAGGATCTCGGGCTCGTCCTCGACGATCAGGATGACTCGCTGCTGCTGCGACATGAATCCCTGCCTGCTGGAGGCACCACACCACGGGCGGCAATATTCGGCGGATGGGTGCGGCGGACCAGCGGCAATGGGTCCATCCCGGATGCTTAACGACGAAGGCCGGCGTCGCCGCCGGCCTTGCCCATGATTCGACGGGGAAATCGGCGTCTAGCGCAGGATGCTCTGCAGCTTCATGGCGACACCCATGTCACCCTCGATCTTCAGCTTGCCGGTCATGAACGCGGTCATGCCGTCAAGCTTGCCGCCGACCAGGTCGACGAGATCGGCCAGCGACATCTTGATGGTGCAGTCCGCGGCGTTGTCGTCGTTGCTGACGCCCACCGGCGTGCTCTTGCCGTCAATGAAGATGGCGCCCTCCGGCGTGGCGAACTTCACCGTATTGCCGAACGCGCTCTTGCTGCCGGCGCCGGCTTTCATCTTGTCGGTCAGTTCCTGAAGCGTCATCGCGATCTCCCGCTTTTCTCGTCCGACCGTGCCCGAGGTTTCGCGGGCCGGCAATGGTCGTACGCAGGGTGATTGACCTTTACGTAAACGTCAAATACCAAGACGCCGCCGCGCGTGAACGTCGATTTACGTGCCAACACACGCGCCGTAACGTCGGCGGGATATCGAGGAGACGCCATGCGTTACCGGTCCGTGCTGCGTCCAGGTCTGTTCGACGGCCAGACCATCGTCGTGACCGGCGGCGGCAGCGGATTGGGCCGGTGTGCGGCGCACGAGATCGCAGCGCTCGGCGCGCATGTCGTCATTACCGGCCGCAAGACCGAGAAGCTCGCCGCGGTGAAGGCCGAGATCGAGGAAGATGGCGGCTCCTGCGAGACGCACGCCTTCGACATCCGCGAGGAGCAGCCGGTGAAAGACTCGATCGCCGCCATCGTGGCGAAGAACGGCCGCGTCCACGGCCTGTTCAACAATGCCGGCGGCCAGTTTCCCGCCGACGCCGAAGCGATCAGCCAGCGCGGTTTCGACGCCGTCGTGCGCAACAACCTCACCGGCGGGTTCCTGGTCGCGCGCGAGACCTACCTGCAATCGATGAAGCACCATGGCGGCGCGATCGTCTTCATGTCCGCCGACATGCGCAATGGCATGCCCGGCATGGCGCATTCCGGCGCCGCGCGCTCGGGCACCAAGAATCTGGCGATGACGCTCGCCTTCGAGTGGGGCCACGCCGGTGTGCGCGTGAACACGATATCGCCGGGATGGATCGCGTCGTCGGGCATGGACACCTACGAAGGCGAGTTCAAGCGCAACATCCCGCTCCTGAAGAACCACGTGCCGGTGCGCCGGCTCGGTACAGAGAGCGAAGTGTCGGCCGGGGTGTGCTTCCTGCTGAGCGAGGCTGCGGCCTTCATCACCGGGCTGAACCTGCGCATCGACGGCGGCGTGCCTCTGGGCACGCGCAACATCCCCCTGCCCGATGGCCCCGGCACGACGGCCTTCAACGGCTTCCATCGCACCGTGGTGCCCAAGGTCCTCGGCGGTTAGCCCATGCCTGTCATCGAGTCCCAAATCGATCCGCGCTCCGACGAGTTCAAGCGCAACCGCGACGGCATGCTCGCGGCCATCGAGGAATTCCGTGCCGCGGAGAAGGCCGTGCAGGCGGTGGCCGAGCGCGCCCGCGGCCGCTTCAAGCAGCGCAAGCAGCTGATGCCGCGCGAGCGCGTGGCGCTGCTGCTCGATCGCGGCGCGCCCTATCTCGAGCTGATGGGTCTCGCCGGCTATCGCATGCACGACGACAAGGATGGCGCCGGCGCGGGCGGCGGCAACATCGTCGGCATCGGCTATGTCGAGGGCGTGCGCTGCGTGATCTCGGCCACCAACAGCGCGGTGAAGGGCGGCACCATCGCGCCGGCGGGACAACGCAAGGGCCAGCGCACGCAGCAGATCGTCATGGAGAACAAGCTGCCGGTGATCAACCTCGTCGAGTCCGGCGGCGCCAACCTGCTCTATCAGTCCGAGATCTTCGTGCCCGGCGGCCGCGGCTTCGCCAACCAGGCGCGCATGTCGGCGATGGGCATCCCACAAGTGACGGTCGTGCACGGCAGCTCGACCGCCGGCGGCGCCTACCTGCCTGGCCTCAGCGACTACGTCATCATGGTGCGCAACCAGGCCAAGGTGTTCCTCGCTGGCCCGCCGCTCTTGAAGGCCGCCACCGGCGAGATCGCCACCGACGAGGATCTCGGTGGAGCGGAGATGCACAGCACGATCTCGGGTGTCTCCGAATGGATGGCCGAGAACGACGCCGACGGCATCCGCCTGGCGCGCGAGGTCGTGCGCAAATGGCACTGGAACGACAATATTCCGGTGCCGCGCCTGCGCACCTTCCGTGAGCCTCTCTACGACATCGAGGAACTCTGCGGGGTCGTCCCGCCGGATTACCGCCAGCCCTATGACGTCCGCGAAGTCATCGCGCGCATCGTCGATGGGTCGGACTTCCTGGAGTTCAAGGCGCTGTACGATCAGCAGACGATCTGCGGCTGGGCCGAGATCGAGGGTGAGCCGGTGGCTTTCATCGGCAACAACGGGCCGATCACGGTGAAGGGCGCGACCAAGGCGGCGCAGTTCATCCAGCTCTGCTGCCAGTCGGGCACGCCGATCATATATCTGCAGAACACCACCGGCTACATGGTGGGCACCGAGTCGGAGAAGGGCGGCATCGTCAAGCACGGCTCGAAGATGATCCAGGCTGTCGCCAATGCCTCGGTGCCGCAGATCACGATCGTCATCGGCGGCAGTTTCGGTGCCGGCAATTACGGCATGTGCGGCCGTGCCTACGACCCGCGTTTCATCTTCGGTTGGCCCAACAGCCGCACCGCCGTGATGGGCGGTGAGCAGGCCGCCACCGTGATGAAGATCGTCACAGAGCAGAAGCACATCCGCGAAGGCACCGAGGTGCCCACCGCGCAGATCGACAAGATGTTCAAGGGCATCGTCGATCAATTCGATCGCGAGTCGACGTCGCTGTTCAGCACGGCGCATCTCTGGGACGACGGGCTGATCGACCCGCGCGACACGCGCCGGGTCCTTGCCTACACGCTTTCCATCGCGCGCGAATCCATGGTGCGCAAGCTTCGACCGACGACGTTCGGCGTGGCCCGGATGTAAGGACATCGAAATGAAGTTCACCGCCGAACACGAGGAGCTGCGCCGCACCTGGCGCACGATCATCGAGCGCGACATCAATCCGAATGTCGAGGAATGGGAGGAAGCCGGCATCTTCCCGGCGCATGAGCTGTTCAAGAAGCTCGGCAATGCCGGGCTGCTGGGCGTCGACAAACCGGTCGAGTTCGGTGGCGCCGGACTCGATTTCTCCTACGCCATGATCTGCTCGGAATCGCTCGGCTGGGTGCAGGGTGGCTCGGTGCCCATGGCCGTGGGCGTGCAGATCTCGATGGCGACGCCGGCGCTGGCGCGCTTCGGCAGCGACGAGTTGCGCAAGGAGTTCCTCGCGCCCTCGATCAGCGGCGATTATGTCGCCTGCCTCGGTGTCTCTGAAACCGGCGCCGGCTCCGACGTCGCCTCCATCAAGACCACGGCACGCCGTGTCGGCGACGACTGGGTGATCAACGGCGGCAAGATGTGGACCACCAACGGCACCCAGGCCGACTGGATGTGCCTGCTGGCCAACACCAGCGACGGCGCGATCCACCAGAACAAGTCGCTGATCTGCGTGCCGATGAAGACCAAGGGCGTGCAGGTCGTGAAGAAGCTCGACAAGCTCGGCATGCGCGCCTCGGACACCGCGCAGATCTTTTTCGACGAGGTGAAGGTGCCGGTGCGCAACACCATCGGCCAGGTCGGCATGGGCTTCATCTACCAGATGCGCCAGTTCCAGGAGGAGCGGCTGTGGGCCGGCGCTGGCACGCTGGCGGGCTGCGAGCGCATCATCAACGCCACCATCGAGTACACGCGCGAGCGCAAGGTGTTCGGCCGGCCGTTGCTCGACAACCAGGTGATCCACTTCCGCATGGGCGAGCTGCTGACCGAGGTCGAGGCGTTGCGCTCGCTGGTCTATCGCGCCTGCGAGCAGCATCTGCTGGGCGAGGACGTCACGCTGCTGGCGTCGATGGCCAAGCTGAAAGCCGGCCGCCTGCGCCGCGAGGTGTCGGATGCCTGCATCCAGTACTGGGGCGGCGCCGGCTATCTCTGGGACAATCCCGTCGGGCGGTCGTTCCGCGACGGCCGCCTCGGTTCGATCGGCGGCGGTGCCGACGAGGTGATGCTGCAGATCATCGCCAAGTCCATGGGCACCCTGCCCCGCCCGGCGAAGAACTAGGAGGCGGCGATGCAGTTCTCAGCCGAACACGAGCAGATCCGCCGCACGCTGCGCACGATCATCGATCGCGACATCAATCCACACGTCGACAAATGGGAAGAGGACGGCATCTTCCCGGCGCACGAGGTGTTCAAGAAGCTGGGCGACGCCGGCCTTCTGGGTATCCACAAGCCGGTCGAGTACGGCGGCATGGGGCTCGACTATTCCTACGCGCTGGTGATGGCGGAGGAGCTTGGGCACATCAATTGCGGCTCGGTGCCGATGGCGATCGGCGTGCAGACCGATATGGCGACACCGGCGCTGGCGCGCTACGGCAGCGACGAGCTGCGCAAGGAATTCCTCGCGCCCTCGATCAGCGGTGACTTCGTCGCCTGCCTCGGCGTGTCGGAAGTCGGCGCCGGATCGGACGTCGCCTCGATCAAGACCACGGCGCGGCGTGTCGGCGGTGACTACGTCATCGACGGCGGCAAGATGTGGACCACCAATGGCACGCAGGCCGACTGGATCTGTTTGCTGGCCAATAGCGGCGGCGATCAGGTCCATCGCAACAAGTCGCTGATCTGCGTGCCGATGAAGACGCCGGGCGTTCAGGTCGTGAAGAAGCTCAACAAGATGGGCATGCGCAGCTCCGACACGGCGCAGATCTTCTTCGACAACGTCAAGGTACCGGCGCGCTACCTGATCGGCAGCGAGGGCATGGGCTTCACTTACCAGATGCAGCAGTTCCAGGAGGAACGCATGTGGGGCGCGATCAGCGCCGTGGTCGGCATGGAGCGCCTGATCCAGCAGACCATCGAGTACGCGCGCAACCGCAAGGTGTTCGGCAAGCCGCTGCTCGACAACCAGGTGATCCACTTCAAGCTCGCCGAATTGCAGACCGAGGTCGAGCTGGTGCGTTCGCTGTGCTACCGCGCCTGCGAGGAATACATCGACGGCAAGGACGTCGTGATGCTGGCCTCGATGGCCAAGCTCAAGGCCGGCCGTATGGTGCGCCTGGTGGCCGATGGCTGCCTGCAATACTGGGGCGGCGCCGGCTATCTCTGGGAAAGCCCGACCGCGCGCGCCTTCCGCGACACGCGCCTGGCCTCGATCGGCGGCGGCGCCGACGAGGTCATGCTGCAGATCATCGCCAAGCTGATGGGTACCCTGCCCCGGCTGGCCAACCGCTAACCCCTGTCATCCCGAGCGCAGCGAGGGATCTGGATGTCTCGCTGTGCTCGACATGACAGATAGAGACTGGAGACCGTGATGGCCGATTTCCGCGCATCCTACGAGACGCTGATCCTGCGCCGCGAGCGCATGCGCCTCTACGTCACGCTCAACCGGCCCGAGGTGAAGAACGCGCTCAATCCGACCCTGCTGGCCGAGCTGCGCGAGGTCGTCGACATCCTCAAGGGCCGCGACGACATCAAGGCGGTGATCCTGCGCGGTGCCGGCGGCACGTTCTGCGCCGGCGCAGACCTGAAGAACATGGAATCGAGCATCGGCGAGGCGCCCAAGGCGGGCGAGAAGGATCCGATCGCCACGGGCAATCGCCAGTACGGCACTTTCCTCGAAGCGCTCGGCAACCTGCCGCAGGCCGTGGTCGCGGCGGTCGAGGGTTATGCCATCGCCGGCGGCTTCGGTATCGTTTGCACGTCGGACATCGCTATCGTTACCGAAGATGCCGGCTTCGCCATGAGCGAGACCGCCATCGGCATCGTACCGGCGCAGATCGCACCGTTTGTCGCCGCGCGCATCGGCATCTCGCAGACGCGCCACCTCACGCTGACGGCCGCGCGCTTCAAGGGCCCGGAAGCCGTGCGCCTGGGCATCGGCCACTACCTCGTGAAAGACAGCGCCGCGCTCGACGCCAAGCTCGAGGAGGTGCTGAAGCAGATCGACCGCTGTGCGCCGCTG
Source organism: Alphaproteobacteria bacterium (assembly GCA_019239835.1). Taxonomy (GTDB): domain Bacteria; phylum Pseudomonadota; class Alphaproteobacteria; order Reyranellales; family Reyranellaceae; genus JAFAZJ01. The sequence goes on from JAFAZJ010000240.1 coordinate 9,793, forward strand.
GCCAATGCGCTCACCAAGCAGATCGTGATGCGTGTCGGCACCGAGCCACTGTCGAAGACGCTGGACTTTGCCTCGGACTGCTTCGCCCAGGCGCGGCGCAGCCCTGAAGCGGCCGAGGGCTTGCGCGCCTTCGCCGAGAAGCGTCCGGCGAAGTGGGCGCAATAGCCATGCCCGCCTTCCCGATCAGCGTCAGGGTGACCAACCTGCCGGAGCAGGTCGGCACGGACTATCCATCGCCGTACAACCAGCCGTGCCTCGAGCGCCGCCGCCGCGCGCTGGGCGACGTCTTTGGCCTTAGCCAGTTCGGCGTCAATCTGCTGGAGCTATCGCCGGGCACATGGTCCGCGCAGCGCCACTGGCACGAGCGCGAGGACGAGTTCGTCTACGTGCTGGAGGGCGAGGTCGATCTTGTCACCGATGCCGGCTCGACGACGCTCTCCGCCGGCATGATCGCCGGTTTCCGTGCCGGCGAGCCCAACGGCCATCATCTGGTCAATCGCTCCGGCCACGTCGCGCGTGTGCTCGAAGTCGGCACGCGCAGCAATGCCGAGACCGCACACTACGCCGACATCGACATGCTGTACCGCGAGGTCGGCGTGCCCGAAGGCTATTACCGCAGGGACGGCAGCCCGTACCGATGAGCTTCAGCAAGATCCTGATCGCCAATCGCGGCGAGATCGCCTGCCGGGTCGCGCGCACCGCGCATGCGCTGGGCTATCGCACCGTCGCGGTTTTCTCCGATGCCGATGCCGGCGCGCCGCACGTGCTCGCCTGCGACGAGGCCGTGGCGCTGGGCGGCACCTTAGTCGGCGACAGCTATCTCAACGTCGAGAAGTTGCTGGCGGCTGCGCGCAGCTCGGGCGCCGATGCCGTGCATCCCGGCTACGGCTTCCTGTCCGAGAACGCCGGTTTCGCGCAGGCCTGCGCCGATGCCGGGCTGGTGTTCATCGGTCCGCCGCCATCGGCGATCGACGCCATGGGCAACAAGGCTGCAGCCAAGCGACGCATGATCGATGCTGGTGTGCCGTGCGTGCCCGGCTATCAGGGCAGCGATCAGAGCAACGCAAACCTGATCGCGGAATCCACGAAGATCGGCCTGCCGGTCATGGTCAAGGCCGCAGCAGGTGGCGGCGGACGCGGCATGCGCCTGGTGACGGACGCGGCCGAGCTGGCCGAGGCGATCAGCGGCGCGCGCAACGAGGCGTTGAACGCCTTCGGCTCGGGCGAACTGATCCTCGAGAAGGCCGTGGTCGACGCGCGCCATGTCGAGATCCAGGTCTTTGCCGACGCGCATGGCAACGTGATCCATCTCGGCGAGCGCGACTGCTCGGTGCAGCGCCGGCACCAGAAGGTGATCGAGGAGGCGCCCTCGCCTGCCGTTTACGGCGCCCTTCGCCAGCGCATGGGCGCGGCGGCGGTCGCGGCAGCGCGCGCCATCGGCTATCGCGGTGCCGGCACGGTGGAGTTCCTGCTCGGCGCCGACGGTGTGTTCTATTTTCTGGAGATGAACACCCGCCTGCAGGTCGAGCATCCGGTGACCGAGATGATCACGGGACAGGACCTCGTGGCCTGGCAATTGCGTGTAGCGTCGGGCGAGCCTCTGCCGCTGACGCAGGAGGACGTGACGCTCGACGGCCACGCCATCGAGGTGCGGCTCTATGCCGAGGATGCCTATGCCGGCTTCCTGCCGCAGACCGGCATGGTGGCGGCGTGGCGGCCGGCCGAAGGTCCGGGCCTGCGTACCGACCACGGCATGCGCGACGGCCAGGCGATCTCGCCGTTCTACGATCCCATGATCGCCAAGGTGATCGCCCATGGCACCAGCCGCGTCGAGGCAGTGCGCAAGCTGGCGCGGGCGCTGGAGCAAACCGTGGTGCTTGGCCCCACCACCAACCGGCACTTCCTGCTGCGCCTCTTACGCCATCCCGTCTTCGCCGCCGGCGAGGCGACCACGGCCTTCATCGGCCAGCACTTCAATGCCACCGACCTGACGCCGCCCGCGCCCACCGATGTTCATTGGGCGCTGGCCGCGGCGCTGACCTTCCGCAGGAGCGCTTCAGGCGTCACGCCGATGCTGGCGGGTTGGCGCAATTCCAATCCGGTGGCCACGACCGTGCGTCTGTCGACTGGCGAGACGCGGCAAGAGGCACTGGTCGAGGGCGACGGCAACCGATTCGTCGTTCGGATCGGTGAGCGCGCCATCGCCATCGAGATCGGCGTGGAGACGGACGTCTGGCTGCGCGTCGCCGTTGACGGCGTGCAGCGTCGCGTACAGGCGCTATGGACCGACGGCCAATTGCTGCTGGATATCGACGGGCTGTCGCTGGCTTTCACCGACGTCACGCACGAGCCGGCGCAAGCGCGCGATGGTGCGGCGGATGGCGTGTTGCGCGCGCCGATGGATGGCCGCATCGTATCCATTCGCGTGGGGGCGGGCGACGCCGTGGAGAAGGGTCAGACCCTGGTCGTGCTCGAAGCAATGAAAATGCAGCATCAGATCCGCGCCGCTTCGGCCGGGACCGTCGCCACGGTCTCGGTGCGCGAGGGCGAGCAGGTTTCCGGCCGCGCCGTCCTGGTGACGCTCGCGCCTATTGCAGGCGGCTGAATGATTGAGGCGCGGCGTCTCCTTGCTGCCATCGCCGCGCTGCTCCTTTTCGCATTGGGCGTGCAAGCGGCTGAGCCGACGCTCGATGAGATGCGTTCGGGCCATCGCCTCGCGCCGCGCTGCGTGACGCTCTACGAGACCTATCTGCTGGGCAGCTACAACAGGGCCTTCGCGATCGGCCCACGCGGCGGCTGCGGCTACGCCACCGGCGCACGCACCTTGAACGAGGCGCAGGAGCGGGCGAAGTCCTACTGCTCGCAATCGGTGCCGCTGGCCTGCACCGTCATCGCCTTCAACGACGTGCCGCCGGACAAGCAAGCCGCGACGCCGGCCGAGGCGGCGCCGCTGGTACGCGATCCCAGCTTCCCGTTCCGCGGGCCCAAGGTAGCCGCGGGTGCCATCATCTGGGGCCATGGCCGCGCCGCGGTGGTCAACGGCGTGCGCGAGGACCGGCGCACGGCGCCGACTGCACCGCTGATGCGCGCGCTGGCCTTCGCCGGCTGGGACCTGTTCCGCGCCGACCGCGCGCCCGATAAGGACAACAATACCGACGGCCTGGCGCTGACCCTGGAAGGCATCGAGCGCCTGCGTGCGATGGGCTACCAGCGCGTCGTCGTCGCGGGGCAATCCGCCGGCGGCTGGCTGGCGCTGTCGGCCATGGACAAGGTCGAGGGCCTGCACGCTGTGATCGCCTTCGCGCCCGCGACGCACGGCAATCGCACCGTACGCACGACACGTCGTGAGCTGGCGTTGCGCGAGTTCGAGGAGCTGCTGAAGACGCGCCGCGATTCCGCGACACGGGTCGTGGTGGCGCTGTTCAGCGACGACGATTACGACCCCGATACGGAGGCGCGCGCCCGGCTGCTGCGTGCGGCCGCCAAGGAGCCGGGCATACCGCTGCTGCTGATCGACCGGCCGCGCGCGCTCCGAGGCCATTCGGCCGGCACCACGCTCAGGATGGCGCGCGACTACGGCGCCTGCGTGCGCGACTTCGTGCAGTCGGACCAACCGATGAAGGCCGGTGTACGTACCTGCCCGCGGTGATAACCTGCAGGCAACAGTCAAGCGTTGGGGAAATGCGATGATCAGGAAGACGGTTTTCGCCGTGCTGGCGATGCTCGTGATGTCGGCCGCGGCATCGGCGCAGGAGAAGGTATCGATCGCCGCGCTGCGCTTCGTGTCCTCGGCGCCGATCTTCATCGCCCAGGAGAAAGGCTACTTCAAGGACGCCGGGCTCGAGGTCGAGTTCAAGTTCTTCCAGGCGGCGCAGCCGATCGCCGTCGCGGTCGCCGGCGGCGACGCCGATCTCGGTATCACCGGTCTGACCGGCGGCTTCTTCAACCTCGCCGGCAAGGGCGCGATGAAGATCATCGCCGCACAGTCGCGCGAGGAACCGGGCTACGACTTCGTCGCCTACGTCGCCACCAACAAGGCGCATGCCGCCGGCTTCACCGACGCAGGCAAGTTCCCCGGCAAGTCGATCGCGATCACCACGACGGGTTCGACCTTCCACTACATGCTGGGCATGCTGGCGGACAAGCGCGGCTTCAAGCTGACCGACGTCACGCTGCGTCCGCTGCAGTCGATCCCTAACATCACCGCCGCGCTCAAGGGCGAGCAGGTGGACGGCGCGCTGCTGCCGGCCAACAATGCCTACGCCGCCGAGAAGGAAGGCTTCGCCAAGATCATCGGCTGGGTGCACCAGGAGACGCCGTGGCAGCTGGGCGCGCTGTTCGCCGGCACGCCGGTGATCGACAAGCGCCGTGCCGTCGTCGAGAAGTTCGTCGAGGCCTACGTCAAGGCCTGCAACGACTATGCCGAGGCCTTCCTGCAGCGCGACGCGCAGGGCAAGCGCGTCTTTGGCGACAAGGCCGATGCGCTAATCCCGATCATCCAGAAATACGTCGAGCCCAGGCCGAGCGCCGACCAGGTCAAGGCCAGCGCCTCGTACGTCGATCCCAAGGGCCGGCTGCTGGTGAAGAACCTCTACGACCAGGTTGCCTGGTACCAGGCACAGGGCATGGTCGGGCGCGACGCCGACATGGGCAAGATGCTCGACCTCAGCTTCGTGAAGGATCACCTGGATCCGGTGAAGAAGTAGGCTCTTTCCTTCTCCCCGCGCAGGCGGGGAGAAGGTGCCGAGCGCCAGCGAGGCGGATGAGGGGCTTCTCGCGCAACCACGATGATCGTGGCCGCCGCAGCGCCACTAAGCCCCTCATCCGCCCTTCGGGCACCTTCTCCCCGCCTTCGCGGGGAGAAGGAGTTACGTGTACCGCTGCAGCACCGGCAGCACCTTGTCCACGGTGATCGGGTAGTCGCGCACGCGCGCACCGCAGGCGTTGTAGACGGCGTTGGCCACCGCCGCGGCGGCGCCGCAGATGCCAAGCTCACCGATACCCTTTGAGCCCAGGTCGTTGGCCAGCGGATCGGATTCGTCGAGCATCACAACCTCGACCGACGGCGCGTCGGCGTGCGAGGGCACGTGGTAGTGCACGAGGTCGTGGGTGACGAAGCTGCCGAAGCGCGGATCGATCACCGACTCCTCGTGCAGCGCTGAGCCGACGCCCCAGAGCATGCCGCCCATCAGCTGCGAGCGCGCCGTCTTGGCGTTGAGGATGCGCCCGGCGGCGAATACGCCCAGCATGCGGCGCAGGCGCACCTCGCCGGAGGTCTCCTCGACACCGACCTCGGCGAAATGCGCGCCATAGGCGTATTGCGAGTACTTCTTGTAGGTATCGCCCGGCTTGACCTCGCCATCGGCCACCAGGCCGGCCGCCGGTTCGCCCGAGTCGAGACGCGCCTTAAGCTTGAGGCACGCGTCGCGCAATGCCGCTCCGCAGCTCGAGGCGCCAAAGGAGCCGCCCGAGCCTGGCGTGTCGGGATCGTCGCTGTGGCCCAGCCGCACCGCGACGTTCTCGATCGGCAGGTCAAGCAGTTCGGCGGCGATCTGCGCCATGATGGTGTAGGTGCCGGTACCGATATCGGTCATATCCATCTCGACCCGGGCATGTGTCGCGTCGAGCATGCGCACGCGCGCCTGTGCCGGCCGCAGGAAGTTGCCGCGGATAGCAGCGGCCATGCCCATGCCGACCAGCCACGATCCCTGCCGGCTGCCGCCGGGTCGCGGATTGCGTCGGTTCCAGCCGAAGCGCTGCGCGCCTTCCTTCATGCAAGCCACGAGGTTGCGCGTCGAGAACGGCACCCGCTTCTCGGGGTCCTGCTTCGGCTCGTTGCGCAGGCGCAACTCGATCGGATCGAGGTTCAGCCGCTCGGCCAGCTCGTCCATCCCCTGCTCGATCGACATCAGGCCGATCGCCTCGCCCGGCGCGCGCATGGCGTCGGCGATCGGCAGGTCGAGCGCGACGATGCGGTTGCCGGTCAGCCGGTGCTCCGCGGCGTAGAGCGCGCGCGTCGAATTCACCACCGGCTCGGCGAACTCATCGGCGCGCGCACTCTGCGCGATCGATTCATGACCGATGGCGGTCAGGCGCCCGTCGCGTTGCGCGCCCAGGCGGATGCGCTGGATCGAGGCGCAGCGGTGCGTGGTGACATGGAACATCTGCTGGCGCGTCAGCACGACCTTCACCGGCCGCTTCAGCTCGCGCGAGGCCATCGCCGCGAGGATCGTGTCGGCGTAGACCGGCAGCTTGCCGCCGAAGCCACCACCGACAAACTCGCTGATCACCTTGACGTTCTCCAGCGGCAGCTGGAGCGTCGAGGCGATCGACTTGTGAGCGCTTTCCACCAGCTGCAACGCCGCACGAACGGTTACCGTGCCGTCGTCCCAGGAGGCGACGCTGGCGTGCGGTTCCATCATGGCGTGGTTCTGATAGGGCGTGGTGTAGGTCGCATCGAGCCGGATGGGCGCCTGGGAGAAGGCGAGCTCGAAATTGCCGACGCGGCTGGTCGCCGGCCGTTGGTCGTCCTTGGGCTCGTAGGCGCTCGCGCGCGCTGCGTTCAGGTCGAAGCTGCCGGGCTCCGTTGTGTAGGTGATCCTGACCGCCGAGGCCGCGGCGCGCGCGGCCTCGAGAGTCTCAGCCACCACCAACGCCACCGGCTCGCCGAAATGCTGCACGCGATCGTCGGCGAGCTGCGGCTTGGGCCGCGCGTGACGATCCTCAGCCTTAGCCTGGAAAGGCGCCTGAGGTGGCGCGTTCTCGTGCGTCATGATCAGCAGCACGTCGGGCATCGCCCGCGCCTCGTCGACCTCGATGTGGGCGATGTGGCCTTTGCCGATCGTGGCGGTGACCAGCACGCCATGCGCCATGCGCGTCGCCTGCGCGTCGCCGGCATAGAGAGCCCTGCCCGTCACCTTGGCGCGCCCGTCGATGCGGTCGATGGGCTGTCCGATATGGTTGTTGGCCATGGTCAGCCTCGCCCGGTTACGTCTGACAGCGCCCGCGCCACGGTGCGCGTCGCCAGCGGGATCTTGAAATCGTTGTGACCGTGGCCTTGTGCGCCAGTCAGCGCCACGGTGGCGGCGGCCTCATAGACGGCGTGGCGCGCCGCCTGGCCGCTCAGCGCCTGTTCGGCCGGTAGGGAGCGCCAGGGGCGATGCGCGACGCCACCCAGCGCGAAGCGTGCCGAGCGCACGCGGCCGCCTTCGGCATCGACCACGGCGGCGACCGACACCAGGGCGAAGGCAAAGGACGCGCGGTCGCGCACCTTGCGATAGGTCTGCTTTCCCGGTGGCGGCGGCGGCAGCGTGACCGCGGTGATCAGCTCGCCGGTGCTCAGCGTATGGTCGCGCTGCGGCTCGTCCTCGGGCAACCGCAGCAATTCGTCGATCGCCACCGTCCGCATGGCGCCGCCCGGCGACCGAACCTCGATCTGGGCGTCCAGCGCTGACATCGCCACCGCCATGTCCGAGGGATGCACGGCGATACACGCCTCGCTGGCGCCGATGATGGCGTGCATGCGGTTGAAGCCCTGCATCGCCGAGCAGCCCGAGCCGGGCTGGCGTTTGTTGCAGGGCTTGGCGGTGTCGTAGAAGTACGGACAGCGCGTGCGCTGCAGCAGGTTGCCGCCGGTGGTCGCCTGGTTGCGCAATTGCGCCGAGGCGCCGTTGAGCAGGGCCAGCGACAGCATGGGGTAGCGTTCGCGCACGCGCGCATGGGCGGCGAGATCGGCGTTGCTGACCATGGCACCGATGCGCAGGCCGCCGGCATCGGTCTCAGAGACCTCGCTCAGCGGCAGGCGCGAGACGTCGATGAGATGCGCCGGCTTCTCGACATCGATCTTCATCAGGTCGAGCAGATTGGTGCC
>JAFAZJ010000278.1 GCA_019239835.1 Alphaproteobacteria bacterium
GTCACGCCGGGCTTCGATTTCGGCAAGGGCGCGACACCGGAGACCTTCATCGGGCCCTTGCGCGACCCGACCGCCGCGTGGCACGCCCTCGACCGGCTCCGCCACGCCGGCGGCCCATAACCACGGAAAGATCATGGCCATCCGACCCTCCGGCCGCGCGCCCGACCAGCTGCGCACCATCGAGCTGGTCCCCGGCTTCTCGCGCCACGCCGAGGGCTCGTGCCTGGCGAAGTTCGGCGACACGCATGTGCTGTGCACCGCCTCGGTCGAGGAGCGCGTGCCGCCGTGGATGCGCGGCAGCGGGCGCGGCTGGGTGACGGCGGAGTACGGTATGCTGCCGCGCTCGACCCACACGCGCACCGACCGCGAGGCGGCGCGCGGCAAGCAATCGGGCCGCACCCAGGAGATCCAGCGCCTGATCGGCCGCGCGCTGCGCGCCGTGGTCGATCTCGAGGCCATGGGCGAGATCCAGGTGAAGATCGATTGCGACGTGCTGCAGGCCGATGGCGGCACGCGTACCGCCAGCGTTACCGGCTCGTGGGTCGCGCTGGCGATCGCCGTGAAGGGCCTGCAGAAGGCCGGCAAGCTGAAGAAGCATCCGATCACCGGCCAGGTCGCGGCGATCTCCTGCGGCATCCACAACGGCACGCCGGTGCTCGACCTCGACTATGCCGAGGATTCATCGGCGCAGGCCGACGCCAATTTCGTGCTCACCGCCGCCGGTGGCCTGGTCGAGATCCAGGGCACGGCCGAGAAGGATCCATTCAGCGAAGCCGAGTTCCTCACCCTGCTGTCGCTGGCCAAGCGCGGCATCGGCGAGCTCTGCGTGCACCAGCGCGCCGCGCTGGAGCGCGGCTGAGGAGCGGGCCGATGTCCGCGCGGCACTTCAGCGGATCGAAGCTGGTGGTCGCCACGCACAACCGCGGCAAGGCAGGCGAGATCGGCATCATGCTGGCGCCGTTCGGCGTTCAGGTCCTCTCGCATGCCGAGCTCGGCCTCGCGGTGCCCGAGGAAACCGGCACGACCTTCCTGGAAAACGCCGAGCTGAAGGCGCGCGCCGCGGCCGAGGTCACCAAGCTGCCCTCGCTGGGCGACGATTCGGGGCTGTCGGTGCATGCGCTCGACGGACAGCCGGGCCTTTACACTGCCGACTGGGAAGGTCCCGACCGCGACGCGATGACCGGCATGGCGCGCATCCATCGCGAACTCGCCGAGCGCGGCGTGCCCGATACGCGCGAGGCACGCGCCGCGACCTTCAATTGCGCCCTGGCATTGGCGTGGCCCGATGGCCATGTCGAGAGCGTGCTGGGCGAGCTGCGCGGCGCCATTGTCTGGCCGCCACGCGGCAGCAACGGCCACGGCTACGACCCGACCTTCCAGCCCGACGGCTGGAGCATGACCTGTGGCGAGATGGATCCCGACGTGAAGAACCGCATCAGCCATCGTGCCAATGCCTTCGCCAAGCTGGTGGAGCGGTGCTTTCGATGAATGAAGTGAGGCGCCAATTCGGCGTCTACGTGCACTGGCCGTTCTGTCTTTCGAAGTGCCCCTACTGCGATTTCAACAGCCACGTGCGCGAGAGCGTCGACCAGGCACGCTGGCGCGAGGCGCTGGTCGCCGAGCTGCGCCATTACGCGAAGAGCACCGAGGGCCGTATCGTCGACAGCGTCTTCTTCGGCGGTGGCACGCCGTCGTTGATGCCGCCGCAAACCGTGGCTGCGGCGATCGATACCATCCGCGCGTTATGGCCGGTGGCGGAAGACGTCGAGATCACCATGGAGGCCAACCCGACCTCGGTCGAGGCGGCGCGCTTCGCCGCCGTGCGCACGGCCGGCGTCAATCGCGTGTCGCTGGGCGTGCAGGCGCTCGAGCCTGAGTCGTTGCGCTTTCTCGGTCGCGCGCATTCGGTCGACGAGGCGCTGGCGGCGATCGACACAGCACGCGCCACCTTTGCGCGCTACTCCTTCGACCTGATCTACGCGCGGCCCGGCCAGACGCCGGATTCGTGGCGCGCCGAGCTCACGCGCGCGCTCGATCTCGCGGGTGAGCATCTCTCGCTCTATCAGCTCACGCTCGAGCGCGGCACGCGCTTCTGGCAGGACCATGCGCGCGGTGGCTTCGCGATGCCCGACGAGGACACCGCCGCCACGCTGTACGAGGAGACCAACGCGCTGATGGCCGCGCGTGGCCTGCCGGCGTACGAGATCTCGAACTACGCGCGCGTGGGCGCGGCCTGCCGCCACAACCTGATCTACTGGCGCTACGAGGACTATGTCGGCGTCGGGCCGGGCGCGCATGGTCGCTTCGCGGTCGACCGCGCCGAGGCCGCGCGCGGCAAGCGCGCCACGCGACAGGCCAGTGGTCCCGAGGCCTGGCTCGAGCAGGTCGAGGCGCAAGGCCACGCCACGGCGGAGGATCGCCTTGTCGAGCGCGACGAGATGCCGGCGGAAGCGCTGATGATGGGATTGCGGCTGGTCGAGGGTATCGAACGCTCGCGCTTCCGCGCGCTCACCGGGCGCGACCCGGTCGACGCCATCGATCAACGGGCGCTGACGAGCCTGATCGAGGCTGGCTTCGTGACGCTCGACGAGAGCCGCCTGCGCGCCACCGATGCCGGGCGGCAGCGGCTCGACGCCGTGCTCGCGCGCCTGCTGCGCTGACTGCCCCACCACTCACAAAGAGAGGGCACAAAAAAAGAGAGCGGGCCGAAGCCCGCTCTCCGATATCCGTTCGGACTGTGCTGCGACTAGAAGCGCAGCTCGGTGCCGATCAGGAACTGCCAGCTGTCGGTACGCTCGGACTGGTTCTGACCCGACGCCGCCTCGTAGTAGAAGCCGCCGACCAGCTTGATGCCCGGTCCGATGGCGTAGGTGCCGCCGAGCATGAACAGGTGGATCTGGTCGGTACCGACCGCGCCGCCCGTGCCCGCGAGCGCCGCGACATTCTCACGCCGGCTGCCGCCGAAGTACGTGAAGCTCGCCGCCCACGGACCCGTCTCGTACATGATACCGGCCGACCAGAACAGGTTGGCGTTGCCGGAGATCAGGCCGTTGTTGTCCCAGCCGAAGCTGCCACCGACGGTGAAGCCGGCGTAGCTGATGTTCAGACCGCCAGCCAGCGCGTTGTAGGTCGCCTGCAGGCCGCTGTTCACGATGCCCGCGTCATACGCCGCGTGATCCCAGCCGAACGACGCCGCGATGCCGAGGTCGCCGAACTTGTTCACGTAGTTGACGCTGAGCGAGATGCCGTTGACGTAGGCGTTCTGGCCGCTATTGCAAAGCGGAGCGTTGCCCGCGCCGCCGTTGAAGCCGCACGCCGCAGCGGCGTTAGGCTGCGCATTGAACACACCGGCGCCGCCAGCGCCAGCTTGGCTGACGGTGTTGAATTGCGGCGTATACGACACACCGAACTGCAAGCCGAAGAAACGCGGCGTGTAGTAGGTGAGGCGGTTCGCGTCGACACCGAGCACGCCGGCCGACCAGGCATTCTGGTGCAATGCGCCGTTGGCACCGGAGATCGAGGCCGAGCCGGCGCCGAAGTTGAACTGCGTCGCGCCATAACCCGGAAGGGCGTTGGGTGCGCCGTAGAACATCACGTATGACGCGACGTCCTTGCCGCCGAAGTCGATACGACCCCAGTCACCGAAAGCGAAGATGTACTCTTCGTCCATCGTGTCCTGGCTAAGGCTGGGCGTGCCGCCGTTGACGCCGGGGTTGACGCCGCTCTGCGACCAGCCTTCAAGCTCGAAGCGCACACCCACCGTGGTGCCGTTGTCGAGCTTGGTCTGGCCGATGAACCAGATCTCGCCTTCGTACTTGTAGTTCGGCGTACGGTAGTCAGTCGCCGTGGCACCCACGCCGGTGCCGCCGTAGTGACCGGCGTTGAAATACTGCTGCATATAGCCGCCAACACCAATCTTGATCGGATCGGCCGCCATCGCCGGTACGGCCGCGAGGCCGCCTGCGATCAAAGCGGTCGTCCCCAGGAGGACTTTCTTCATTTCTCCCTCTCTCTCTGCTGCGTCTCGCGATCAGGACCGACGGCGACCGGTTTTAGAAGGGCTGACCACACAACTCGGCCAAAACCGCTCCTGCCACTCGACGGGCCATGGCGGATTAAACGCGCCGCCCTATCAAGGGTCAAGAAACCAAAGGCAGATGCGCCGATTCGGTGGCGGGGTGTGGCAGGAACGCCACAAATTGGGCGCCCGCTCGCCATTCGCAGTCAGACTGCGATTTGTCAATATATTGAGGCGGATTCGCAGTTGACGCTAAATATGGTAGGTTGAGTTGAAAGATTGTTTTCTATCCTGTTGAAATTTATGGCTTATCATTCCCTCGGCTATTTTGCAGTCGTTCACGCTTGACCACCGTCGTTCGACGAGGTGTTGCCGGCGCCTGCGTTCCCCTATAAATCGGCCTTGGTGCGCCGACCGGCCCAAGAGCCGCCGCGCCCTCACAGGGAGCCATTCGCAATGGTCAGAGGCTATCGTCGCCTGTTGCAGGGCGGTCTGTATGTTGCCTCCGTCACGGTCATGGTCGCCATAGCGGCAAATCTGGTGAGCTGCGGCGGCGACGACACCTACTATCCGGAGCAGATCGCCCGCGGCAAAGCAGACCGCGGCCTTGGTCTGAGCAAAGGCACGACAGAGGGCGGTGGCCTGTTCGGTCCGGGCGGTCTGTTCGGCTCGCGCGACGAGAAGAACAAGGGGCTGAGCGAGCCCGGCATCGCCGTCAACGCCTTCCTGTGGCGCGCCTCGCTCGACGTGATCATCGACAACAAATGGCCGATCGCGTCGGCCGATCCTTTCGGCGGCCTGATCATCACCGACTGGTTCCAGTTCACTGAGTCGCCGACCGAGCGGCTGAAGCTGCAGGTGCTGATCCTCGACCGCGACCTGCGCGCCGACGCCATCCGCGCCTCGATCATCCGCCAGCAGCAGGCCGGTGGCCGCGGCTGGGTCGACGCGCCTGTTGATCCCAAGACCGCCTTCGAGTTCGAGAACGCGATTCTCACCCGCGCCCGCCAGCTGCGCATCGCAGCCACGGGTAACTAGCGGTTACGTCAGCCTGATTGACATTTGCGCGGCGGGCCCTAGCCTGTCCGCCCATGATCGGATATCAGCGGCTCCTTCGACTTATCGCCGCCGGCCTCTAAGGCCGGTTGCGCGCTTGCGCGCCTGTCGTCCCTGCTGAGCTTCCATCGGTCCGATCATGTCCTCCAGCCAATCCCCCGTGCGTTACAATTTCCGCGAAACCGAGGCCAAGTGGCGCCAGGCCTGGGACGAGCGCGGCACGTTCCGCGCGAAAATGGATCACGCCAAGCCCAAGTACTACGTCCTGGAGATGTTCCCCTACCCGTCGGGGCGCATCCACATGGGCCACGTGCGCAACTACACCCAGGGCGACGTGGTGGCGCGCTACCGCCGCGCGCGCGGCTTCAACGTGCTGCATCCCATGGGTTGGGACGCTTTCGGCCTGCCGGCCGAGAACGCGGCGATCGAGAAGAAGGTCCATCCCAAGAAATGGACCTACGAGAACATCGCCACCATGAAGGGCCAGCTGAAGTCGATGGGGCTGTCGCTCGACTGGAGCCGCGAGCTGGCGAGCTGCGATCCCAGCTATTACCGCCACCAGCAGAAGATGTTCCTGGATTTCTGGCAGGCCGGCCTGGCCTACCGCAAGGAGTCGTGGGTCAACTGGGATCCGGTCGACAACACCGTGCTGGCCAACGAGCAGGTGATCGACGGCAAGGGCTGGCGCACCGGCGCCACCGTCGAGCGTCGCAAGCTGGCGCAGTGGAACCTGAAGATCACGCATTTTGCCGAGGAGCTGCTGACGCGCCTGGAGACGATGCCGCGCTGGCCCGAGAAGGTGCGCCTGATGCAGGCCAACTGGATCGGCAAGAGCGAAGGCGCGCGCGTCTTCTTCGATCTGATCGGCGAGGGCGCCGAGCCCGGCGAGAAGCTGGAGATCTTCACCACGCGGCCCGACACGCTGTTCGGCGCCTCGTTCATGGCGATCTCGCCCGACCATCCGCTGGCCGCGCGCCTGGCCAGGGGCGACGCGGCGCTGAGCGCTTTCATCGCCGAGTGCCGCCAGACCGGCACCAGCGCCGCCGAGATCGAGACCGCCGAGAAGAAGGGCTATCGCACCAAGCTGTCGGTGAAGCACATCGTCAAGGACGGCGAGACCCTGCCGGTCTACGTCGCCAATTTCGTGCTGATGGAATACGGCGCCGGCGCGATCTTCGGCTGCCCGGCGCATGACCAGCGCGACCTGGATTTCGTGCGCAAGTATGGGCTGCCGGTGATCCCGGTCGTGCTGCCCAAGGATGCGGATCCCAAGACCTTCGCCGTCGGCAACGAGGCCTATGTCGAGGACGGCACGATCTACAACTCGGGCTTCCTGAACGGCCTGTCGGTGCCCGACGCCAAGCGCACGATCATCCGTCACCTGGAGAGCAAGGGGCAAGGCAAGGGCACCGTGCAGTACCGCCTGCGCGACTGGCTGGTGTCGCGTCAGCGCTACTGGGGCGCGCCGATCCCGGCGATCCACTGCGATGCCTGCGGCGTGGTGCCGGTGCCGGCCAAGGATCTGCCGGTGACCCTGCCGGACGACGTCGAGTTCGACACGCCGGGCAATCCGCTGGATCGCCATCCGACGTGGAAGCATGTCGCCTGTCCGGCGTGCGGCAAGCCGGCGCGGCGCGAGACCGACACGCTGGACACCTTCATCGATTCGAGCTGGTACTTCGACCGGTTCACCTCGCCGCATCTGGAGAGCGCGCCGTTCGATCGCGAGGAGAACCAGTACTGGATGCCGGTCGACCAGTACATCGGCGGCATCGAGCACGCGATCCTGCATCTGCTGTACTCGCGCTTCTGGACGCGCGCGATGCGCGAGGTGCAGATGACCAGCCGCGACGAGCCGTTCGACGGGCTGTTCACCCAGGGCATGGTCTGCCACGAGACCTATCGCGCCGCCGACGGCACCTGGCTGTTCCCGGAGGAGACCAAGCGCGGCGAGGGCGGTGTCGTCACGCGCGCCTCGGACAATTCGCCGGTGACGGTGGGCCGCTCCGAGAAGATGTCGAAGTCGAAGAAGAACGTCGTCGACCCCGACCAGATCATCCGCGACTACGGCGCCGACACCGCGCGCTGGTTCATGCTGAGCGACAGCCCGCCCGAGCGCGACCTGGAATGGACCGAGGCGGGCGTCAGCGGTTCCTGGCGCTTCCAGCAGCGCCTGTATCGCCTGCTGAGCGAGGCGATCGCCAACGGCGCCTCGGCGACCAAGGCCAACGGCACGTTCTCCGACGCGGCGATGGCGTTGCGTCGTGCCGCGCACAAGGCTGCCGCCGGCATCTCCGGCGACATCGAGGCCTTCCACTTCAACAAGGCGGTGGCGCGGCTCTACGAGCTGGCCAATGCCGTCGAGGGCTTCAAGGCCAAGGACGACTCCGATCGCGCCGCGCTGGCCGAGACCCTGGACATCTTCGTGCGCCTGATCGCGCCGATGACGCCGCATCTGGCCGAGGAGCTGTGGACCCTGCTGGGCCGCGACGGCCTGGTCGCCGATGCGCCGTGGCCGACGCCCGACGCGGCGTTGCTGGCCGACGAGGACGTCACCGTCGCGGTGCAGGTCAACGGCAAGCTGCGCGCGACCTTGAAGCTGGCCAAGGACACGCCCAAGGACAAAGCCGAGGCGATTGCCTTGGCCGAGCCCGACGTGATCAAGGCGATGGCCGGCAAGCCGGCGAAGAAGGTCATCGTCGTGCCCAACCGCATCGTCAACGTGGTGGTGTGAGCGCCCGCCGCGCCCTGCTGCTTGGAGCGCTCGGCGCGCTGTCGGCCTGCGGCCTGCGTCCGCTCTACGGCGGCGATGAAGGCAATCCGCCTGTCGGTGCCGCGAGCGGCGGCGTGCGCGGTGATCTCGCGGCGATCAAGGTCGCGACCATCGCGGAGCGCGACGGGCAGGTGCTGCGCAACGCGCTGCTCGATCACCTCACGCCCGAGGGCGAGCCGCGCCAGCCGCTCTATCAGCTCGTCGTCGCGCGCTCGGAGACCGAGCAGACGCCGCTGCGCCGGTTCGACGAGGTGGCGATGCTGCAGGTCCTGGGCGTCAGCGCCAATTGGAGCCTGCGCGATCTCTCCGGCACCGTGCTCACCTCAGGCGTCAGCCGCACCACGGCGCGCTTCGACCTCACGCGCTCGCAACCGGCCACCGAGGCGGCGCGCGAGAATGCGCGCGAGCGCACGGCGCGTGGTCTCGCCGAGGACATCCGGACGAAGCTGGCGCTGTATTTCCGCCAGCGCCGCGGCCTGTAGCGTCAGCGCGCGCCGAGATCGCCGGCGGCGGCGCGCCGCAACGCCGGCGTCACCTCGGGCATCGCCACGCCGAACCACGCCGCGAAGCCCGGCCGCGCCTGGTGCAGCAGCATGTCGAGACCGTCGATCGTTGCGTTGCCGCGCTCCCTCGCCGCCGCCAGCAGCGCGGTCTCGAGCGGCACGTAGACAATGTCGTCGACCACCGACGCGTTCGGCAACGCGGCGAGATCGAGTTCCAGCGGCGGCGAGCCTTTCTGTCCCAGCGACGTCGTGTTGACCAGCAATCCGGCCCCGCCGAGCGCCGCGTTACGCCGATCCCAGCTGTCGATCACCACCGTGCGACCATCCTTCGGCGTCACCTGCGCGCCGAGGTCGATCGCCGTTTGGCGCGTGCGGTTGAGCAGGCGCAGTTCGGGCACGCCGGCATCGACCAGCGCATGACACACCGCGTGCGACGCGCCGCCGGCGCCCAGCACGACGGCCGGCGCCGCCTCCGGCTTCCAGCCTGGCGCGCCCGCGCGCAACGCCGTGATGAAGCCAAAGGCGTCGGTGTTGCGACCCTCCAGCGTGCCGTCGGCGCGCTTCACCACGGTATTCACCGCGCCGATATGCGCCGCCTTGGGCTCGACATGGTCGAGCATGTCCAGCACGTCGATCTTGTGCGGCAGGGTGAGATTGCAGCCGCGCGCATGCGGTGTGCGGCGGATGAAATCGATCGTGGCACGCAGGGCTTCGCCCCCCGGTGCAACGGCGAGGCGGCCGTAATGACCGGCGATGCCGCGTTCCTGCAGCCAGTAGCCGTGGATCAGCGGCGAACGCGAATGCTCGACCGGCCAGCCGACGATGAAGGCGAAGGGCCGATCCTGTGCGGCGGCGAGGAGGGTGTCGAAGTCGGGCGTCATGCTTCAGGAAGTCCAGTGGCAACAATAGTGGCAGACAAAGGGGATCACGGCGTGACGACCTGCGCCGCCATCACACGCTCGTGCGCCGCGCGGTAAAGGCTGTCGAGCTTGCGCGCGAAGCCGGGCGCATCCATGAAAGGCGAGGCCGCCATCCGCGCCCGCATGCCTTCGCGTAGCGCCGCAAGTCGCGCCGGGTCGCGGGCCAGCGCGGCGGCGCGCGCCACGTAATCGTCGCGCGAGGTGGCGACGAGATCGGGCAGGCCGACCGCCGAGAGGATCGAGGCGCTGACTCGCGCCACGTGATGGCCTTCCTCGCCCAGCAACGCGATGACCGGCACGCCCATCCACAGCGCCTCGCTGGTCGTCGTCGTGCCGTTGTAGGGAAACGGGTCGAGCGCGATATCAATCTCGCTATAGCGCCGATAGTGGTCCGCCAGCGTGGCCGTCCGGCCGAAGAAGCGCACCCGGTCGGCGCCGACGCCGCGCGCGCCGAACAACTGCAGGATGCGGCGACGCGCCGGTTCGTCGGTATCGCCCGAGCTCTTCAACAACAGCGTCGAGTCGGGCACCGAGTCGAGAATCCGGGTCCAGCTCTCCACCACGCCCGGTGTCAGCTTTGACACGTTGTTGAACGATCCGAACGTCACGCGCCCGAGCCTGCTGAGCGGCGGCGGCGACACCGGATCGGCGTCGGCCGGCGGCGCGAAGCACAGGAAGATCGGATCAATGCGCGCCACTGTCTCGCTATGCAACGCATCGGCCACGCCGGGCGGATCGGCGACAGCGTCGCTGATCCGGAAGTCGATACGCTCCAGGCCGGTCGTTGCCGGATAGCCCAGCCACGTGCCCTGCACCGGCGCCGGCCGCCGCGCGAAGACGCCCAGCCGATAGCCCTTGCTGTAGCCCGCGAGATCGACCAGCACATCGATGCCATCGGCCGCGATGCGGCGCGCCGCCGTCTCGTCGTCGAGACCGACGATGGATGTCCAGCCGTCGACGCTGCGCCGCAGCGCCTCGGTGACGTCATCCTCCTGCTCGACCATCGAATAGCAGAAGATCTCGACAGCCGTCCGGTCGCGCGTCGAGATCACCGCCGACAGGAATGCGATGATCGCGTGCTGGCGGAAATCGGCCGAGACGTAGCCCACGCGCAGTCGGCGGCCGGCGAGCGAGCGCGCCGGCGGCCGCGGCCGTGACCCGGCAGCCTCCTCGATGCGACGGCCGACATCGCGGTGCGCGTCGGCGACCGCGCGCGGCGTCAGGCCCTCGGCATAGAGCAGGAACATCAGCTGGTCGCACCATGTCTGGAGCGAGTCGGGCGCCAGCGACAGGCAGCGTTCGATCTCGGCCAGGCCCTCGTCGAGCCGGCCGGTCTTGCGCAGCATGTGCGCGAGGTTGAGCGAAGCCACGGCCGATTCCGGCGCGAGCTTGATGGCGCTGCGCCATGCCGCTTCGGCACCGGCGAAATCGAGCCGCTCGTTCAGCACGTTGGCGAGGTTGACCCAGGCCTCGTGGAAGCGCGGCTCCAGCGCGATGGCGCGGCGCAACAGCGTCTCGGCTTCGCCGGCGTCGCGGCCCAGCAGCCGGGCGAGGTTGAAGAAGCCGACCGGATCCTGCGGGACGCGCTGGCAATACTCGCGCAGGAGTTTCTCGGCCAGTCGCTTGTCGGTGCGCACCGCCTGGGCCGCGGCTATCAGCAATTGCGCTTCGCGCGGTCCGGGCGGTCGCGCGGTGATACGGGGCGGCGGGTTCATCGCCCGCCAGCGTATATCAGCGACGGTGGCGGGCGACGAGCCAGCATCAGTTCCGGGCGACCCCGACACCGCGCAGGAAGTCGAGCAGCGGCAAGAGTGGCAGACCGAGGATGGTGAAGTAATCGCCTTCGATGCGCTCGAAGAGCTGCGGTCCCGGACCTTCGAGGCGATAGGCGCCGACCGATGTCGTGAGCGTCTCGCCGCATAGCGCGACGTAGTGATCGAGGAAGGCGTCGGAGAAATCCCGCATCGTCAGATGGGCCGCCGTGAGATGGCGCCAGATCACGCGATCGTCGCGCGCGACGCAGATCGCGGCGTGCAGTGTGTGCGTGCGGCCGCGCAGGCGCAGGAGGTGCGATCGTGCCTCGGCGAGATCGACCGGCTTGTCGAACAGCGCGCCGGCGCAGGCCAAAGTCTGGTCGGCGCCGATCACCAGGGCACCGGGCCGCATCCGTGCGCCGGCCAGCGCTTTCAGGTCAGCGAGCGCCGCGGCCAGGGCATCGCCGGCGATGTCGCCCAGGCGCGCCTTCTCGGCGGCTTCGTCGACGCCGGGCGCCAGCGCCTCGTGATCAAGCCCGACGCCCGACAGCAATGCGCGCCGCGCGATCGATGTCGAGGCGAGGACCAGCTGCATCAGTGCTTGTGCTGCATGTCGGGCTGCGCGCCCAGCGGCACGATCGGCACCTTGACGTCGATGCGGCCGGCCTTCTCGAACACCAGGGTGAGCGGCGCGGTGTCGCCGGCCTTCAGCGGTGCCTTGAGTTCCATCAGCATCACGTGGAAGCCGCCGGGCGCCAGCGTCGCCTTGCCGTTGGCCGGCACGTCGATGCCCGGCACCTCGCGCATGCGCATCACGTCGCCTTCCATGGTCGTCGTGTGCAGCTCGGCGCGCGCCGCCACACTGGTCTCGACACGCAGCAGGCGGTCGGCGGTGGCGCCGGTGTTGACGATGGTCATGAAGGCACCGCCGGCGCGTGCCGTCGGCGCGGTGGCGCGCGCGAAGGGCTGCTCGATGCGCAGCGGGCTGGTGCTTTGCGCGAGCGCCACGCCGGGCAGCGTGAGGGCAGCGGTGAACAGCAGGAAACGGCGGCGCATGGTGTGCTCCTGGCGGATCAGGCCGCGACGCCTACGCGGCACCGGACAATCGCGCAAGCGTTGCGCTGTCGCGGTAGCAAGCCGCGCGAGCCTGCACTAGGCTCCCGCCGGAACTGCTAACGGGGAGACGTCCATGGTCAAGGCAGTGCAGATCCAGCAAGCCGGCGGTCCCGAGGTGATGGAGTACACCGACATCGAGGTCGGCAAGCCCGGCCAAGGCGAGGTGCGCATCCGTCACACCGCGATCGGCCTGAACTTCATCGACATTTACACCCGCTCCGGCCTCTACCCGGTGCCGATGCCCAACGCCATCGGCCGCGAGGGCGCCGGCGTGGTGCTCGAGGTCGGGCCCAAGGTGAAGGGCTTCAAGAAGGGCGACCGCGTCGCCTATTGCGGCAGCGGACCCGGCGCCTATGCCGAGGAGCGCGTGCTGCCGGCGTCGATCCTGCTGAAGGTGCCCAACGGCATCAACGACAACCAGGCCGCCGCCATGATGCTCAAGGGCATGACGACGGAGTACCTGATCCGCCGCACCTACAAGTGCAAGAAGGGCGACATCGTGCTGTTCCATGCCGCCGCCGGCGGCGTCGGCCTGTTGTTCGGCCAGTGGGCCAAGGCGCTCGGCGTGAAAGCGATCGGCACCGTGTCGTCGCCCGAGAAGGCGGCGATCGCCAAGAAGCACGGCTATCACTGGGTGATCGACTATTCGAAGGAAGACGTCGTCGCCAGGGTCAAGGAGATCACCAAGGGCAAGGGCGTGCCGGCGGTCTATGACGGCGTTGGCAAGGACACCTGGGACATCTCCCTGAAGTGCCTGGCGCCGCTGGGCACCCTGGCCAGCTTCGGCAATGCCTCGGGCCCCGTCCCGCCGGTCGCGCCCGCCGTGCTGGGCGGCAATCTCTCGGCCTTCCTGACCCGCCCCAGCCTCGGCGCCTACACCTCGACCCGCAAGGATCTCGAGGGCAGCGCCAAGGCTTTGTTCAAAATGGTCAAGAGCGGCAAGGTCAAGATCAGCATCGATCAGACCTATGCCCTGAAGGACGCAGCCCAGGCACACCGCGACCTGGAAGGCCGCAAGACCACCGGCCAGACCGTGTTGATCCCCTGATGCGGTTGACTTCCTTACTTCCATAGAAGAAAGTAAGGAAATGCGACTGATCAGTCGAATCACCAGCAAGGGCCAGATCACCATTCCCAAGGCCGTGCGCTCAGCGCTCGGCTTGGGGGACGGGGATCTGGTCGCGTTCGCGCTCGAAGACGAGCAGGCGATTCTGCGCAAGATCGCGCAGCAGCCGGAGGCGACGCCGAGCGGCGCGGTGGGCACCGAGCTGACCGAATGGGCCAGCCCGGCCGACGAGGACGCCTACCGTGATCTATGACCGGTACGACGTCGTGGCGCTGCCGCACCCGCTCCATGACTCCCAGCCATCGGGACGGCGGCCGGCCGTCGTGCTCTCGACGCGCAACTTCAACATCAGCCAGGGTCATACACTGTGTGCCATGGTGACCAGCTCGAGTGGCGGCTGGTCGAGCGATGTGCCGATCGTCGACCTGGTAACGGCTGGGCTTCCGGTACCGTCGGTCGTGCGGCTGAAGCTGTTCGTGGTCGAAAACGCTAAGGCCGAGAAGCGCTTGGGCGAGCTGGCGCGCAAGGACGCCAAGGCACTGCGGCGCGCCCTGCGGTCGGCCTTGGGCGA
>JAFAZJ010000198.1 GCA_019239835.1 Alphaproteobacteria bacterium
TCGGGCGAGCCCTCGACCAGGATCGGCCGCAGCTCCGGATAACGGCGCCAGGCGTCGCGCCTGAGCGTGTTCTGCGTGTAGGTGTCGTAGATCGGCTTCTCGCCCATCTGGTAGCGGCCGAGGCTGCTCGCTGGAAAGCTCTGGACGCGACCGGTGTTGAGCCAGTTGGCCACCGCTTCGGCGATCTGCCCGCTGGCCATGCCGGGGCCCTCGAGGAACAGGCCGCTCAGCATCCAGTTGCGGTCATACAGCGGCCCGCGCGCGATGCCGGCCGACAGCAGCTTGGTGTAGCGGCTCGCCATGTCGCGCTTGGCGTCGCGGGAGGACAGCGCGATGAAGGACGCTGCCGGGGCGCGGTAGGCGGTGAAACCGTTGCTCTCGCTGGGGCTCGCGGCGACGACTTGCATGGCGTATCTCCCTTTTGAACCTGTCGCCACCTTGCACCGGCTCGGTCACGTGCCCATCTCGCGGGCGGCCCTTTCATGTCTCGTGTGTAACGCCGTCAGGAATTGTCTGCATCGCGCTGCAGCAATCTGGCAAATGCTTGATCAGGCAGAGGAATCGCCCCAACGGAAGGGCATGCCAGCAAGCGGAATATAGCGACGATTGCGCGCTTGCAGCGGTGTAGCCTCCCTGCCATCCTCCGCTGCCCCGGCGTCCCGCCGGGGTTTCCACGTTTGGATTGAGTGATGACGTCCGCTTCCGGCCCGCAAGTACCCGACACTACCGTTTCCGTGCGCGAGGCGTTCGGCATCGACAGCGACATGAAGGCGCCCGCCTTCAAGACGCCGACCGAGCACGTCCCGGTGTACGACCCCGACTATCTGTTCGATCACGACACGACGCTCGCGATCCTGGCCGGTTTCGCGCACAACCGACGTGTGATGATCCAGGGCTATCACGGCACCGGCAAGTCGACGCATATCGAGCAGGTCGCGGCGCGGCTGAACTGGCCCTGCATCCGCGTCAACCTCGACAGCCACATCAGCCGTATCGACCTGATCGGCAAGGACGCCATCGTGCTGCGCGACGGCAAGCAGGTGACGGAGTATCGCGAGGGCATCCTGCCCTACGCACTGCAGTCGCCCACGGCCCTGGTGTTCGACGAGTACGACGCCGGCCGCGCCGACGTGATGTTCGTGATCCAGCGCGTGCTCGAGGTCGAGGGCAAGCTCACCCTGCTCGACCAGAACAAGGTGATCCGCCCGCATCCCTCGTTCCGCCTGTTCTCGACGGCCAACACCGTCGGCCTGGGCGACACGACCGGCCTCTATCACGGCACGCAGCAGATCAACCAGGGCCAGATGGACCGCTGGTCGATCGTCACCACGCTGAACTACCTGCCGCATGACCAGGAGGTCGGCATCGTGCTGGCCAAGTCGAAGGCCTACGACAGCGATTCGGGCCGCAAGCTGATCAACAACATGGTGGCGCTGGCCGATCTGACGCGCGCGGGCTTCATCGCCGGCGACATCTCGACCGTGATGTCGCCGCGTACCGTGATCACCTGGGCGCAGAACGCCGAGATCTTCGGCGACATCGGCTTCGCCTTCAAGCTGACCTTCCTCAACAAGTGCGACGAGGTCGAGCGGACCACGGTGGCCGAGTACTACCAGCGCTGCTTCGGCAAGGAGCTGCCGACCGGCCACGGCAAGGCCAAGCTGCACTGAGGCGCGGGAGCGCGTCGTGGCAACAAGCACCAAAGACTCGACCCCGATCGAGGAATTCCGGCGGCTGACGTCGGCGACCATGCGCGCGATCTCGCGCAAGGACGTCAACGTCACCTTCGTGCCCGATGGCGGCACCGCCATGGGCAACGAGGCGCGCATCACCGTGCCGGCGCGCGACCTGCCGGTCGAGGACGTCGCGCGCGCCCGCGGCGAGGCCGATTCGATGGCGCTGAAGATGCGCCACCACGATCGCAAGCTGCATCTGCGGCGCATGCCGTCAGGCGAGGCGGCGCGCGCCGTCTACGACATGGTCGAGCAGGTGCGCGTCGAATCGCTGGGCGCGCGCAAGATGCCCGGCGTGGCGCAGAACCTCGACATGCTGTGGACCGAGCGTTGCGAGCAGCGCGGCTATCGTCGCGTGCGCAGCAAGGACGACGCGCCGTTCGCCGAGGTCGTCGGCCTGATGGTGCGCGAGAAGCTGATGGGCACGCCGATGCCCGAGGCGGCGCGCCAGATGGTCGAGCTGTTCCGCGAGGACATCGAGAAATCGGCCGGCAAGGATTTCGACAAGCTCATCGAGACCACGACCAACCAGGACAATTTCTCGCGCGCGCTGCGCCGCCTGATCCGTGACCTGCATCTGAGCGACGATGCGATGGACATGGAGGACGAGTCCAACGAGGACCAGGACCAGAGCGAGAATCCCGACGGCGAGAGCAACGAGACCGGCGAGGACGGCCAGGATTCGTCGGAGACGCACGGCTACGGCGCCACTGGCGAGGACACCGACGACACCCAGGACCAGGACGACAGCTCGGAGACCACCGCCGACCAGGCGCAGACCGAGATGCAGATGGGCTCGGGCGACGAGGACGAGCCGGGCCGCGCCGAGCGTCCGTGGCTGCCGCCGGGCGCGCTTTCCAACGAGCCGCAGGGCCAGCAGTATCACGCCTACACGACCAAGTTCGACGAGGTGATCGACGCGCCTGACCTGTGCGACGCCGACGAGCTCGCGCGCCTGCGCCAGCACCTCGACCAGCAGCTCTCGCACCTGCAGGGCGTGATCGGCAAGCTGGCCAACCGCCTGCAGCGCAAGCTGATGGCGCAGCAGAACCGCTCCTGGGAGTTCGACCTCGACGAGGGCATGCTCGACGGCGCGCGGCTTGCCCGCATCATTGCCAACCCGACCCAGCCGCTGTCCTTCAAGATGGAGAAGGACACTAATTTCCGCGACACCGTGGTCTCGCTGCTGATCGACAACTCCGGCTCGATGCGCGGCCGGCCGATCACCGTGGCGGCCATGAGCGCCGACATCCTGGCGCGCACGCTCGAGCGCTGCGGCGTGAAGGTCGAGCTGCTGGGCTTCACCACCCGCGCCTGGAAGGGCGGCCAGAGCCGCGAGCAATGGCTCGCCGCCGGCAAGCCCGCCAACCCGGGCCGCCTCAACGATCTACGGCACATCGTCTACAAGTCAGCCGACGCGCCGTGGCGGCGGGCGCGCAAGAACCTCGGCCTGATGCTGCGCGAGGGCATCCTCAAGGAGAACATCGACGGCGAGGCGCTGCTGTGGGCGCACAACCGCCTGATCCCGCGCCAGGAGGAACGCAAGATCCTCATGGTGATCTCCGACGGCGCGCCGGTCGACGACTCCACCCTGTCGGTGAACCCCGGCAACTACCTCGAGCGCCATCTGCGCGACGTGATCGACTGGATCGAGCAGCGCTCGCCGGTCGAGCTGGTGGCCATCGGCATCGGCCACGACGTGACGCGCTACTACCGCCGCGCCGTCACCATCGTCGACGCCGACCAGCTCGGCGGCACGATGATGGAGCAGCTCGCCTCGCTGTTCGACGATGAAAGCGACGCGCGCACCGCCGACGCCTCGCGCCGCGCCGGCCGCAAGATCAGCGCCGCCATCTCGGCGAGTTCGAAGAAGCGCTAACCCAGTCTTACCTTCCCCCGGAGGGGGAAGGTGCCCGAAGGGCGGATGGGGGATGTCGAAGACGGACTCCCGCGTTCGTCTTCGACATCCCCCTTCCGTCGCCGCGCGCCACCTTCCCCCTCCGGGGGAAGGAAGTGATAAGATCACCGTTCCCTCAAGCCGGGTTCACCGGCCAACGAACGGCGATCCATGCCGCTGCACGCTGCCGCGATCTTTCTCGGCTCTTTCCTGCTGTTCCTCGTCCAGCCGCTCGTGGCGCGTCAGATGCTGCCGTGGTTCGGCGGCGCCGCCTCCGTCTGGACCGTGTGCATGGTCTTCTTCCAGGTGGCGCTGCTCGCCGGCTACGCCTACGCCCACCTGGTCACGCGCTACCTCGCGCCCAAGCCGCGCGCCGTGCTGCACCTCGCACTGCTGACGCTCAGCCTGCTGTGGCTGCCGATCACCGCCGACGCCTCGTGGAAACCCGCCGGCGGCGACGCGCCGGCGCCGCGCATCCTGCTCTTCCTGCTCGCCACCATCGGCCTGCCGTTCACCCTGCTCGCCGCCAACGGCCCGCTGGCCCAGGCGTGGTTCGCGCGCGCCAGGCCCGGCGCCAGTCCCTACCGGCTCTTCGCCCTGTCGAACTTCGCCTCGCTGCTGGCGCTACTCGGCTATCCGGTGCTGCTCGAGCCCTGGCTGGCGACGGCGGGACAGGTCTGGGTCTGGTCGGGCCTCTACATGGTCTTCGCCGTCGTGCTGACGATCGCCGCCTATGTCGACTCGCGGCTGCCCGCATCGCCTGCCGCGCAGACATCAACGGCGGCAGACGCATCACCACCCAGCACCCGCGACTACCTCACCTGGACCGGCCTTGCCGCGCTGGGCTCGGTGCTGCTGCTCGCGGTCACCAACCACCTGACGCAGGACGTGGCGTCCTTCCCGCTGCTGTGGGTCGTGCCGCTGGCGCTCTACCTCGTCACGTTCATCCTCTGCTTCGAGCGTGAGCGCGCCTATCGCCTGCCGCTCTACGCCATCCTGTTCATCGTCGTCGTCGTCTGCTTCGCCGTCGCGCGCGGCGTGCCCGGCCTGAAGGACAATCTGCCGGCACAGCTCGCGGTCTCTGCGGCGCTGGTCTTCGTCGGCTGCATGATCTGCCACGGCGAGCTGGCACAGATGCGGCCCGCGCCGCGCCATCTCACCGGCTTCTATCTCACCGTCGCCGCCGGCGGCGCGCTGGGTGGATTGCTGGTCGGCGTGGCCGCACCATTGCTGCTGCCCAACTACTTCGAGCTCGACATCGCGCTCGCCGCCCTGGTCGGGCTGATCCTGCTGCGCATCCGCGCCGGCAAGCCGGGTTCGCCGGTCTTCACCGCGATCGCGCTGGGCGGCCCGCTGCTGCTGGTCGGCGCGCAATTCATGAAGGAGCGCTCCGAGTCGCTGGCATCGGTGCGTAATTTCTACGGCGTGCTGCGCCTGCTGGAAGCGGGCGACGGCGCCGAGCGCGAACGCCAGATCGTGCACGGCACCATCATCCATGGCCGCCAGTTCCAGAGCGCCGAACGCCGCCGTGAAGCCGCCGGCTACTATCGCCGCGAGGGCGGCGGCGGCCGCGCCATCGAAGCGCAGATGGAGCGCGGCCCGGTGCGCGTCGGCGTGGTCGGGCTGGGCGCCGGCGCGCTGGCCGCCTATGGCCGGGCCGGCGACACGATGCGCTTCTACGAGATCAACCCCGCCGTGATCGCCATGGCGAAGCGCGACTTCACCTATCTCGGCGACAGCAAGGCGAGCATCGAGACCGTGCTGGGCGACGCGCGGCTGGTGCTCGAGCGCGAGGCGCCGCAACGCTTCGACGTGCTGGCGATCGACGCCTTCTCCGGCGACGCGATCCCCGTGCATCTGCTCACCCTGGAAGCGCTCGACGTCTACCTGCGCCACCTCAGACCCGACGGCATCCTGGCGTTCCACGTCAGCAACAAGTTCCTGGTGCTGCCGCCCGTGGTCGGCGCGCTGGCCAAGGCGCGCGGCCTGCAGGCGCGCTATGTCGGCGACCGCGATCCCGCCTCGGGCGCGGCGATCAGCGAATGGGTGCTGCTGTCGCGCAACGCCCAATCGCTGGCCCATCCGCGCATTGCTCCGGCTTCCACCGAAGCGCCGGCGCACGGTCCGGCCTGGACCGACGATTTCGCGACGCCGTTGCTGGCGTTGAAGTGGTAGCCGGTCAAAGCCCGAACTGGGCGCGGATCCGCTCGGCGCACGCCTGCGGCGGCATCGCCGTCGTGTCCAGCTCCAGGTCATAGCGCATGCCGCGGTGGACACGATCGTATTGCCAGCGCGCCAGACCGATCTCCCGGTCGCCACGCGCGCGTTCCCTGGCTTCGAGCACGTCGAGCGGCGCGAACAGCCCCACCATGCGCAGGTCGAACGCCTTCAACAGCGCGCGATACTCCTGCGCCGGCGCGTCGTCGAGCATGACCTCGTCGACGATGAGGTTGTTGCCCTGCGCAGCCATGGCGGCGACGGCGTGGCGCATGCCGCGCATGGTGCGCGACAGCACCGGCCCCGCTTCGATGGCGATCGCAGGCTTGCCGTCGCGCTCGCCCCGCTGGAACTGCAGCCCGTCGGGATGATCCAGCATGGAAGGCGGCAGCATCTCGAGGAATGCGTCCATCGCGACGTACAGGAACCGCTTGGTGGCGATCGACTGCAGGGCGCGCGCCGTCGAGCTTTTGCCCACGCTGCCGACGCCGTTGAGGATGATGACGTGCGGCCTGGGCTGCGCGCCCTGCGTCATCTCATTTCTCCGGCCGCCCCATCTCCGCGATGAAGAACGCCAGCGTCCGGTTCCACGCCACCTGCGCGTCGGGCTTGACGTAGTTCTTCGACAGCGGGTTGGCGAAGTTGCGACCGGCCGGATAGTTGTGGATCTGCGTGCGCGTCGAGCCGACGCGGCGGAAGCGGGTTTCCATCTCGTAACGCCAGGCCGGCCCGGCGAGATCGTCGCGGTCGCCGAAATGGGCGATGATGTGGTTGGGATAGCGCTTGGTGTCTTCCTCGGTGAACTGCACGCGGCCATAGAAGAAGGCCATCGGGAAGATCATCGTCTGCCGCGCCGCCGCCAGCGACCACGGGCAGGACGGGCCGAAGGCGATCAGCCCCAGCTTGCGGTCGACGAAGTCGCGCGAGCGCAGCCAGTCGGCCCACATGGCGATGGCCTGGGCCGCCACGTCGTCGGTGATCGCCGTGCGCGCCAGCTCGGCCGCCTCGGCATCGGTCTTGGCCGTCTTGCCGCGAAACAGGTCGACGACCAGCGCGATGTAGCCTTCGAAGGCCAGCGCGTCGGCATAGACCTGCATCTGCGGCGTGACGCCGAAGCCGTCATGCACCAGCAGGATGCCCGGCGCCGGCTTGGCTGGCAGCTTGGTCGGCGTCAGCTTGCCGGTGAACTCGCCGAAACCCGGCACCGTGATGATCGGCGTGTCCTCGGCCGGTTGCTGCCGGCGTCCCTGGGCCAGCGCGCCGCGCCCCATCGCGGCCATCGCCAGGCCGCCCAGCACGCCGCGCCGGCTGGTCTGTCGTCTCTCCGTCATGGGGGCGATTCTAGGCGTGGATTGATGGCGTCGCCATGGCACAATCGCCTCACCTCTCTCGTCGTCCGAGACCCTTCCCGCATGCTTCTGTCCCGCGTCCGCGACATCGCGATCGGCTTGCCGGCGCTGGTCGTGGCCCTCTCGCTCGTCAGCGCCTGCACGAGCGCGGCGCGCGAGCCCGCGGTGCCGGCGGCCATCGAGATCGATGCGCGCACCCTCCCGTTCAACAGCGACGATCCTGCCGCCACCGAGGTGGGCAAACTGCGCTGGCGCGGCGGCCTGGTGCTGACGGCCAAGGACCGGCGCTTCGGCGGCTGGTCGGATCTGTGGATCGCGCCCGACGGCATCGGCATGCGCAGCATCTCCGACGAGGGTTCGTGGCTGGTGGCCAGCCTGCGCTACGACAAGGACGGCAAGCTGAGCGGCGTGGCGCCGGGCCTGATCGGCTCGCTGCGCGGCGAGAACGGCCAGTATCTGGTCGACAAGATCGAGACCGATGCCGAGGGCATGGCGCGTCTGCCGGATGGCGGCTGGCTGGTGACCTTCGAGCGCGATCACCGCGTGATGCAGTATCCGCCGGGCGAGGAGCGCGACGGCCAGGGATTGGCAGGCCGACCACGTCGATTGACCACGCCGCCGGAGTTCCGCCGTCAGCCGGTCAACGGCGGCATCGAGACGATCGTCGTGCTGCCCGATCGCCGCACGATCCTGATCAGCGAGGAGATGACCGAGAAGCCGGGCACGGTGGTCGGCTGGATCGTCGATGCCGACGCCACCTGGCGCAAATTCCACTACCAGACGCGCGATTCGGACCATCGCCCGACATCGATCGCGCTGCTGCCCGACGGCAATCTCGTGCTGCTCGAACGCGCCTTCGATCCGGCGCGCGGCGTGCGCATCGCGGTCAAGCGGATCAAGCTGGCCGACATCCAGCCCGACGCCATCGTGCGCGGCGAGGAACTCGCGTGGTTGCACCAGCCGCTGGCTGTCGACAATCTCGAGGGCATCGCCGCCGGCCGCGGATCGCGCGGCGAGACGCTGCTGTGGCTGATATCCGACGACAACTTCAACCCCCTGCAGCGCACGATCCTGCTGCATTTCGAGCTGATGCCGTGAACCGTGAGAATCTCTTACCTTCCCCCGGAGGGGGAAGGTGCCCGAAGGGCGGATGGGGGATGTCGAAGACGGACTCCTGCATTCGTCTTCCGCATCCCCCTTCCGTCGCGCTAGCGCGCGCCACCTTCCCCCTCCGGAGGAAGGGAAGGGAACGCCCATGACCCGTGCTCTCGCCGCCGCCACGGTCACGCTGGGTGCGCTGCTGCTGTTCCTGGTGCAACCGATCGTCGGACGCCTGCTGCTGCCACGCTTCGGCGGCGGTGCGGCGATCTGGAGCGCCTGCCTGGTGTTCTTCCAGGTGGCGCTGCTGCTGGGCTACGCCTACGCCGCCTTCATCACCGCCAGGATCTCCTGGCGCAAGCAGCGCTGGCTGCATGTCGCGCTGATCGCCGCCAGCCTCGGCTCGCTGCCGTTGGGCCTGGGCGGCGGCATTTCCGCCGATGGCCATACCGATCCGGCGCTGGGCATCCTGATCTCGCTGGCCCTGGGCATCGGTCCGACCTATGGCCTGCTGGCCTCGACCAGCCCGCTGGTGCAGGGCTGGCTGGCGCGCGCCGGTGCCGCGCCGTGGCGGCTGTTCGCGCTGTCCAATGTCGCCTCGCTGGCAGCACTGATCGCCTATCCCTTCCTCATCGAGCCGTATCTCGGGCTACACGTTCAGACCTGGGTGTGGTCGGGGGCCTACGCCGTCTATGCCGTGCTGATCGTCGGCTTCACCTGGCGCATCAAGCGTGCCGACGACATCGAGCCCGCACCCGCCGCGCCGGATGAGGACATGGGCATCGACGTGCGGCCCACGCCGTTGTGGATGATCGTGGTGCTCGCGGCGGTCCCGTCGGCGCTGCTGGTGGCGGTCACCGAGTTCCTGACGCGCGACGTGGCGCCGGTGCCGATGCTGTGGATCCCGCCGCTCGCCGTCTACCTGCTGACCTTCGTCGCGTGGTTCGACGGCAGGCTGGGCTATGTCCGGCCGATGTGGCTGCTCGCGGCCGCGATGGCGGCGACGGCGATGGCCTGGACGCTGATCGCCGATCCGTTCGGCTTCAAGCTCAAGCCCAACCTGCTGATGTTCGTCGGCGGGCTGTTCATGATCTGCCTGTTCTGCCACGGCGAGGTCTCGGCGCGGCGACCGGCGCCCGAGAAGCTCGGTTCCTACTACCTGGCGATGGCCGCCGGCGGTGCGCTGGGTGGCCTGGCGATCGGCCTGCTGGCACCCGTGGTGCTGCACGACCAGTACGATCTGGGCATCGTGCTCGCCCTGGTCGCCGGGCCGATGGCGCTGGCCGTCCCACGACTGGAGTCCGGCATCGTCGCCTGGTGGCGGACGTGGCGCGGCAGGCCGATCGGCTCGGCAGCGTCGATCGAGACTACCGTCGCGCGCGTCCTCGCCTCTGCGCTGATCCTGCCTGTCCTGGGCAGCGGCGCCCTGGCGATCTGGGATCGCTACGAGTCGGATCGCGCGCGCACCGTCTCGGTGCAGCGCAATTTCTACGGCGTTCTGCGCGTCACCGAGACCAACAAGGACACCGACGACTATTCGCGCTCGCTGGTGCACGGCGCGATCCTGCACGGCTTCCAGATGATGGCGCTGGGACGCCAGCTGCAGGCCACCGGCTACTACCGCGATGAATCCGGCGTCGGCCGCGTGCTGCGCTCCCTGCCGGCGGCGCCGCGGCGCATCGGCGTGGTCGGCCTGGGCAGCGGCGTGATGGCAGCGCACGGCCGCGCCGGCGACGTCGTGCGCTTCTACGACATCGATCCCGTGGTCCCGATCGTCGCGCGGCGCGACTTCACCTTCGTCACGCGCACGCCGGCGGTGGTCGATATCGTGCCCGGCGATGCGCGCATCTCGCTGGCGCGCGAGGAGCCGCAGCAATACAGCGTGCTGGTGATCGATGCCTTCAGCGGCGATGCGATCCCGATCCACCTGCTGACCATCGAGGCGATCGACATCTACATGAAGCACGTCATTCGCGACGGCGCGCTCCTGGTGCATGTCAGCAACAAGTTCTTCGACCTCGCACCGCTGGTGAAGAACGCCGCCGAAAAGCGCGGCCTCTATTCGGCACTGGCGCGCGATCTCGACACCACCGGCTTCATCGTCAGCGACTGGGTCGTGGTCACGCGCGATCCGGCGCTGATCGACGCGCCGATCCTCAAGTCGATCGTCGTGCCGATCACCGACCACCCGGAATGGGGCGTGTGGACCGACGACCGCGCCAGCATCCTGCCGCTGATCAAGTGGTGACCTCGACGGAGTCGCGGTGATTCTGTAGACTCCCGATCCCCTCCTCCGGCCCGCATCAGCGGGACGGCACCACGGCGATCCAATGCCGGTTCATGCGCTGACGATCTTCCTCGGATCGTTCCTGTTGTTCCTTGTCCAGCCGCTGGTCGCGCGTCAGGCCCTGCCGTGGTTCGGCGGCGCCTCGGCGGTGTGGACCACCTGCCTCGTCTTCTTCCAGTGCGTGCTGCTGGCCGGCTACGCCTACGCCGATTTCGTCACGCGGCGCATGGCCCCGAGGCCGCGCGCGCTGCTGCACGGCGCGATCCTGCTCGTCAGCCTGGCGTGGCTACCAGTCCTGGCCGATCCGTCGTGGAAGCCCAGCGGCGAGGAAAGCCCGACCCTGCGCATCATCGGCTTCCTCGCCGCCACCATCGGTCTGCCCTTCGCCGCGCTGTCGGCCAACTCCCCGCTGGTGCAGGCCTGGTTCGCGCGCGCCAACCCGGGCGCCAGTCCCTACCGCCTGTTCGCGCTCTCCAACCTCGCCTCGCTGCTGGCGCTGCTGGGCTACCCGCTGCTGCTCGAGCCGACCATGGCGACCAAGGCGCAGGCCTGGCTGTGGTCGGGCGGCTACGTGCTGTTCGTCGCCGTCGCTCTCTTCGCCGCATGGCGCGACTCGCGCCTGCCGGCAACACCGGTCGCCACCGTCGAGACCACCACCGAGTCCGGCGCCGCGCCGAGCGCGCGCGACTACGCGCTGTGGACCACGCTCGCGGCCATCGGCTCGATCCTGCTGCTGGCGGTCTCCAACCACCTGACGCAGAACGTCGCCGCGGTGCCGCTGCTGTGGGTGCTGCCGCTGGCGCTGTACCTGATCACGTTCATCCTGACCTTCGAGAGCGCGGGCTGGTACCGGCCGGCGATCTTCATGCCGTTGCTCGGCCTGCTGGTCGCCGGCATGTGCTGGGCGCTGCTCGACGACAATTTGCGCTTCGACCTCGTCGTGCAGGTCAGCCTGTTCAGCGCCGGCATGTTCGTCGGCTGCATGGTCTGTCACGGCGAGCTGGTGCGTGCCAAGCCCTCGCCCAGGCATCTCACCGGCTTCTATCTCACCATCGCGCTGGGTGGTGCGGTCGGCGCGGCGCTGGTCGGCATCCTCGCGCCGCTGGTGCTGCCGGATTACTTCGAGCTGGAGATCGGCCTCGTGGCACTGCTGGTGCTGGCGATGAAGCGCACCGGCCATGCCATCCGCTACGCCCGCATCCCGCTGCTCCTCGGCCTGATCGGCGTTGCTTTCGCGGTCGGCATCCACGTCCAGCAGATCCGCACCCAGACGCTGCTGGTGACGCGCAATTTCTACGGCGTGCTGCGCGTCAACGAAACCGGCCAGGGCGCCGAGCGCGAGCGCGGCCTGTCGCACGGCGCCATCGTGCACGGCCGGCAATACCTCACGCCCGAGCGCCGCTACGAGCCCAGCGTCTACTACCGCCGCGACGGTGGCGCCGGTCGTGCGATCGAAGCGCAGGGCGACCGCCCGCTGCGCATCGGCGTGATCGGCCTCGGCGCCGGCGCGCTCGCCGCCTACGGCAAGCCGGGCGGCGTCATCCGCTTCTACGAGATCAACCAGAAGGTCATCGACATTGCCCAGCGCGATTTCACCTATCTCGCCGACAGCAAGGCCAAGGTCGAGACGGTGCTGGGCGACGCGCGGCTGAAGCTGGAGCGCGAGGCGCCGCAGAACTACGACGTGCTGGCGATCGACGCCTTCTCCGGCGATTCGATTCCCATCCACCTGATCACCGTAGAGGCGCTCGATCTCTACATCCGCCACATCCGCAAGGACGGCGTGATCGCCTTCCACATCAGCAACCGCTTCCTCGATCTGCGCGCACCGCTGCTCAACCTCGCGCGCGCGCGCGGGCTGATCGCGATCCGCATGCTCGATGCCAGGCCCGAAGGCGGACGCATCAGCGAGTGGGTGCTGATGACGACGGACAAGTCCTTGCTCGAGCATCCCCGCATCAAGCCGATCGCCTCCGGCCTGCCCGACCGGCCCGAGGTCGGGCTGTGGAGCGACGACTTCAACAGCATCCTGCGCGTCATCCAATAGCCCCACCTCATGCTGAGGAGGCCGCCCCTCGCTGCGCTCGGCGCAGGCTCCGCGGCCGTCTCGAAGCATGGGCAACAGACTCGATGTGTGTTGCCCACCCTTCGAGACGCGCCCTGCGGGCGCTCCTCAGGGTGAGGCCCGGGCAACAAAAAAGGCCCGCTCGCGCGGGCCTCGTTCGGACGTCGCTGATCGGGCGATCAGGCGGCGGCCTTGGCGTCCTTGCGGGCCTTGGCGGCGACGACGCGGCGCTTCAGCGCCTTCATCTCGTCGGTGAGCTTGGAATTGCCGGTGCCCAGCAGGTAGGCGTCGAGCCCGCCATTGTGCTCCAGCGTGCGGATGGCGCGCGGGGTGAGCCGCAGGCGCACCGTGTGGCCCAACGCGTCCGACAGAACCGAGGTGTCCTGCAGATTGGGCAGGAAACGCCGCTTGGTCTTGTTGTTGGCGTGGCTGACGATGTTGCCGACCTGGATGCTCTTGCCGGAGAGCTCGCAACGACGGGTCATGATACGGGTCCCGAAAAACGAAGAACCGGCCCGAGGGGCCGGCGTGCGGCGGGTCTTGTACGCAAGTGGGCGGGCGCGGTCAAGAAGCTGTCACCGGGGCCGGAATTCCCCGCCCGATCAATCAGTTAGGCGCCCGCAGGCGATACAGCACGTGGCGCCGCATGGGATGGCCCTCGGCGATCGAGGGATGCTCGAAGTCATCCGCCGGGTCGTGGTCCATGCCCAGCCGCTCCATCACCCGGCGCGAAGGCTGGTTGGCGACCACGGTGAAGGAGACGATCTCGGCCAGCTTCAGGGCGCCGAAGCCGAACGCCAGCGCCGCTCTGGCACCCTCGGTGGCGTAGCCTTGGCCCCAGCAATCCATCGCCAGTCGCCAGCCGATCTCGACGCAGGGCATGAACGGCGCCTCGAAGCGCGGCACCGACAGGCCGACGAAGCCGGCGAAGGGCGTCACGCCGGGAACCTCGACCGCCCACAGGCCAAAACCGCGGGTACTGAAATGCAGGCGCACGCGGCCGACCATGGCGTCGCTCTCGGCACGGCTGAGCGTCGCCGGGAAGTGGCGCATCACCGCGGCGTCGGCGTTCATCGCCGCGAACGGCGCGAGATCCTCGTCCCGCCACGGTCGCAGGATCAGCCGCTCGGTCGTGAGGACCGGGCCGGGCATGCTCACATCCAGTCGTCGAGCACGTGGTCGCGGTGGTCCTTCACCTCGAGCTCGGAGATCACCTTGTCGCGCGCCGAGACGCCGGCCTCGTGCACCGTCTCGGGATCGCCGGAGACCAGCGGGTGCCACCAGTAGAGGTCCTTGCCCTGCAGCACGAGGCGGTAGGCGCAGCTCGCCGGCAGCCAATCCATCTCGGCCACGACGCCCGGCGTGAGCTGGATGCAGTCCGGCACCACCGCCTTGCGGTTGGGGTAGTCCTTGCACTGGCAGGAATGGGTATCGAGCATCTGGCAGCAGACGTTGGTCTGCACCACTTCGGTCGTGCCCTCCCACTCCAGCTTGTGCACGCAGCATTTGCCGCAGCCGTCGCACAGCGACTCCCACTCGCGCAGGCTCATCTGCGACAGCGTCTTGCGCCGCCAGAACGGCAACGCTTCGTCGGCAACCTTGGCCGGATCGACCTTGCGGCCGCGCGTGCCGTTGGGCTTCACGCCGAGCTTGTGCGCGATGCTCTTGGTCACGGCCTTGCGGCCCTGGGTGATGCTGCGCTTTTTCATCGGCCGAGGAACGCATCGAGCAGGCGGCGCGCCGCGGCCGAGGGCGTGAGCGCACCGCGCTCGACCTCGCGCTCCAGCGGCGCCACCTGGCGTTTGACATCGGGATGCGTGCGCAACGCGCTCATCAGGGTCTCACCCACTTCGTTCCACAACCAGGCCCGCGCCTGCGCCGCGCGGCGTTTCAGGATACCCGCCTCGCCGACGGCGGCACGAAAGCGGCCGACAGTCTCCCACACATCGGCGATGCCGTGGCCTTCGACCGCCGAACAGGTACGCACTTCCGGCGTCCATTGCGCCGTGGCGGGATGCAGCAGGCGCAGCGCATTGGCGTAGTCGGCGGCGGCGCGGTTGGCGGCGGCCTTGAGCTCGCCATCGGCCTTGTTGACCACCAGCAGGTCGGCGAGCTCGACCACGCCCTTCTTGATGCCCTGCAGGTCGTCGCCACCGGCCGGCGGCAGCAACAGCACGAACATGTCGACCATGTCGGCCACCGCGGTCTCCGACTGACCGACGCCCACGGTCTCGACGATCACCACGTCGTAGCCCGCCGCCTCGACCAGCAGCATCGCCTCGCGGGTGCGCCGCGCGACGCCGCCCAAGGTGGTACCGGCGGGCGAAGGCCGGATGAACGCCTTCTCGTCGCGCGACAGGCGCTCCATGCGCGTCTTGTCGCCCAGGATCGAGCCGCCGGTGCGCTTCGACGACGGGTCGATCGCCAGCACCGCGACCTTGTGCCCCTGGCCGATCAGCTCCAGCCCGAAGCGCTCGATGAAGGTCGACTTGCCGACGCCGGGGATGCCGGTGATGCCCAGCCGCGTCGAGCGGCCGGCGCGCGGCAGCAGCACGCTCAGCAAGGCATCGGCGCGCTGGCGATGGTCCTCGCGCGTCGATTCGATCAGCGTGATGGCGCGCGCCAGGGCCCGGCGGTCGCCGGCCAGCAGCGGGGCATGCAGCGGATCGTCGGGGGCCTGCGAGCGCGAGGCGGCGGCGGTCATCGCTGCGGTCTAGCCGATGGCGGCCGAAATGTCAGCCGCGCCGCCGATGCATGACCACCATGGCCAGCGCGCACAGGCAGTAGGCCGCCGCCAGCGACCAGCCCAGGCCACGCCCACCGAAGACGTCCATGGCGGCGCCACTGACCGGCGGGCCGATCAGGCTGCCGAAGGTGTAGGTCATCACGAACGCGGCGTTGGCGCGCGCCATGTCGCCAGCGGCGAAGCGCTGGCCCAGCATGGTGAGGCCGACAGTGTAGATGCCGAAGGCGACGCCACCCCAGATCACCAGCAGCGGCCACATCGTCCACGGCGAGGCGCCGAGAAACGGCAGGATCGCCGCCGCCGTGGCGCTGGCCAGCACGCAGCTTAACAGCACACCCAGCCGCGGCAGACGATCGGCCAGCCAGCCGATCGGCAATTGCAGGACCAGATTGCCGGCGACGAAGGCGGTCTGCCACAAGGTCGCGGTCTTGGCGTCGATGCCGATCTCGACGCCGTAGACCGGCAGGAACATGAAGACCACGGTCTCGCCCGTGCCCGCGGTGAGCGCGGCCAGCATCGCGACAGGCGCGAGCCATACCGTATCCTTCAACCGGCCGCCGGCCTCGGGCTCGATGCGCGGCGCATCGCGCGCGAACAGCATCGGCAGGCCCACCGCCAGGGTCAGCACGGCGCAGGCGACGAACGGCGCCATGCCGGTCACGCCGACGAGCTGCAGCACCAGCGGCCCCGCCGCCAGCCCACCGGCGATCAAGGTCGAGTACAGCGCCAGCGCCTGCGCGCGCTTGCGCTCCTCGACCACGAGGTTGATCCAGATCTCGGTCACCAGCCAGGGGATGCCGACCGTGGCGCCCTGCACGAAGCGCAAGGCCGTCCAGAGGATCAGCAGCGCCCAGACGGGCAGGTCGAGCGTCAAGCCCTGTACGAGCTGGATCGCCGCCGAAACGCCGAGCGCGATCCAGATCAACTTCACCGCGCCCAGCCGTTCGGCCCAGCGTGGGATATATGCCCCGAACACCAACAGCCCGACCGACCACATCGCGCCACTGAGCCCATTGGTCAGCCGGTCGACGCCACGCGCCTCCAGCGCCAGCGGCACGATGGGAATCGACGTCCCCATCATGACGCCAGCACCGAAGATCGCGACATAGACAGGCCACAGCGCCGAAGCGCCGGCCTTGCCGGGTGAAGACGCTGCGGTCATGGGAGATTTCAGTCGCTGGCGAGCAGCCGGCCCTGGGCGCGCAGGGATGGGGCTTCGGGCATCTCGGCCAGGGCTTCCTCGGCGGCTTCGGCCTGGCGGCGCCACATGTCGGCGTAGACGCCGTTCTTCATCATCAGCGCCACATGCGTGCCGCGCTCGGCGACGCGGCCATCGACCAGCACGACGATCTCGTCGGCGTCGACCACGGTCGACAGGCGGTGGGCGATGACGATGGTGGTGCGCCCACGGGAGACCTCGCGCAATGACTGGGCGATCTCCTGCTCGGTGCGGGTGTCGAGCGCGCTGGTCGCCTCGTCGAACAGCAGGATGCGCGGGTCCTTGAGGATGGTGCGGGCGATGGCGACGCGCTGCTTCTCGCCGCCCGACAGCTTCAGGCCGCGCTCGCCGACCATGGTGTCGTAGCCTTCGGGCAAGCCGGTGATGAAATCGTGGATACGCGCGAGCTTGGCGGCGGCCTCGATCTCCTCGCGCGTCGCGGCGGGGCGGCCGTAGCAGATGTTGTAGTAGATGGTGTCGTTGAACAGCACCGTGTCCTGCGGGACGATGCCGATGGCGGCGCGCAGGCTGGCCTGGGTGACCTCGCGGATGTCCTGGCCATCGATGCTCACATGGCCGCCGGCGACGTCGTAGAAGCGATAGAGGATGCGCGACACCGTCGACTTGCCGGCGCCGGAGGGTCCGACGATCGCCACCGTATTGCCGGCCGGGACCGTGAGCGTCACGTCGTGCAGGATCTGGCGGTTGGCCTCGTAGTTGAAGTTGACATGCTCGAAGCGAACCGCGCCGGGGCCGGGCGCGAGCTTGGGCGCGCCGGGCTTGTCGGCGACCTCGACGTCGGCTTCGAGCAGGCCGAACATCTTCTCCATGTTGACCAGGCCGGTACGGATCTCGCGATAGACGAAGCCAAGGAAGTTCAGCGGCTGGTAGAGCTGGATCAGGAAGGCGTTGACCGCGACGAAGTCGCCGATGGTCATCTTGCCGGCGATGACCTCCTGGCCGGCCATCGCCATCACGATCACCAGGCCGATGGAGATGATGAAGCCCTGGCCGATGTTGAGCATCGAGAGCGACGCGCGGCTCTTCACGGCGGCGCGCTCGTAGGCCTTGCGCGCCACGTCGAAGCGCGCGGCCTCGTGCTTCTCATTGCCGAAATACTTCACCGTCTCGTAGTTCAGCAGCGAGTCGATGGCCTTCGCATTGGCCTCGGTGTCGCTGTCGTTCATGCGCCGCACCAGCGAGGTGCGCCATTCCGAGAGCTTGATGGTGAAGATGATGTAGCCGACGATCGCGCCCATGGTGACGGCGGCGAAGCGCCAGTCGTACATCCACCACATGATCCCGGTGACCAGGAGGATCTCCAGGATCGTCGGGATGATGTTGAAGGTCATGAAGTTGATCAGGAAGTCCATCGCCTGCGTGCCGCGCTCGATGACGCGCGACAGGCCGCCGGTGCGGCGCTCGAGATGGAAGCGCAGCGAGAGCTGGTGCATGTGCTCGAAGGTCGAGAGCGCCAGCGAGCGCACGGCGCGCTGCGCCACCTTGGCGAAGATCGCGTCGCGCAGCTCGCCGAAGGCCTGCGCGCCCACCCGCGCGACGCCATAGGCGACCAGCAGCAGGATCGGCACCGCGACGACCTGGGCGCGCTGATCGGTCAGCGAATCGACGGCGTGCTTGTAGAGCAGCGGGACGTTGACGTTGACCACCTTGGCCAGCACCAGCAGCACGCCGGCGATCACGACCCTCAGCCGCAATTCCACCGCATTGCGCGGCCACAGGTGGGGCAGAAGGATTCGCACGACCCGCCAGGCGTCGGCGGCCTTGATGTTGGGCAACGGGGAAGCGGGCGACGACATATGATGAATGCTACCGGTGCTGGACGAGGCGAAACGGACAGGATATGCCGCCCACTGGCCCCCATACCTCGAATTGGGCCCAAAGTCTTGCAGGGAGCGCCTGGAGCAGGCTGATGATGATGGACATGAGAACGGCCCGGCGCGCCTGCAAGGCCCGCCGGATGCTGACCGCCGTGGCTTTGGCCGCGACCTTGGACGGCGCCGCCGCCCACGCCCAGTCCCCCCGCACCAATACTGCCCCGCAGCAGAGCCGGGTGATCGTGCTGGAATACGAGGTCCATATCATCGGGCTCAGGACCTTGAGCGTCGACACTGTCACCCGCATCGACGGCGGACGCTACCAGTTCGACATGAAGGTACAGAACGAGGGTGTGCTGCGGGCGCTGACCGCCGCCTTTGCCTCGCGCAACCAGGCGACCGGCACCTTCGGGCCCAATGGCGTGACGCCGGGGACCGGCTATACCGGCATCGCCGTCGGCCGCGATTTCCGGCGCACCTGGGTGGTGCGCTATCTGCCCGACGGCTCGCTCGACGAGACCTACACCAACCTCGACCAGCCCGAGAATTTCAAGCCCACCGCGGCGCAGAAGAAGGGCTCGGTCGATCCGGCGACGGCGCTGATGGTCGCCGGCCTCAGCCCTGGCGGGCCGTGCAATCGCACCATCAAGATGTTCGACAGCAAGCGCCGCTTCGACCTGGTCGCCGGCCCGGCCAGCCGCCAGGTGCTGCCCGAGGGCTTCACCACGCTGTTCTCCGGCGAGACTCAAACGTGCGAGATGCGCATGGTGAAGATCGCCGGCTACGGCGACGGCAACCCCAAGGACCAGGCCACCGACGACGAGCCGATCCGCGTCTGGCTGGGCAAGCTCGACGACAGCGGCCTCGAATTCCCGGTGCGCGTCACGCTCTCGACCGGCTGGGGCACCCTGGTCGGCCGATTGAAGAAACGCGAGATCCGCGAATTCCGCCCCGAGGACTACGAGGCGATGCGGCGCTGAATCTACCTTCCCCCGGAGGGGGAAGGTGGCAGCGCGCAGCGCTGACGGAAGGGGGATGTCGAAGACGAAGGTAGGAGTCCGTCTTCGACATCCCCCTTCCGCCCTGCGGGCACCTTCCCCCTCCGGGGGAAGGTGGAGACGCTACTCCGCCGCGATCCGGCCGGGCTTGCTGATCAGTTCCAGGATCTCGTGCGCGGCCTTGGGGATATTGGTGCCCGGGCCGTAGATGCCTGAGACACCCGCCGCGCGCAGGAAGTCGTAGTCCTGCGCCGGGATCACGCCGCCGCAGACCACCAGGATGTCCTCGCCGCCCTGCGCCCGCAGATGCTTGATCAATTCGGGCACCAGCGTCTTGTGGCCGGCCGCCTGTGACGACACGCCGACGACGTGCACGTCGTTCTCGATCGCCTGGCGCGCGGCCTCTTCCGGCGTCTGGAATAGCGGGCCGATATCGACGTCGAAGCCGAGATCGGCGAAGGCCGTGGCGATCACCTTGGCGCCGCGGTCGTGGCCGTCCTGGCCCATCTTGCAGACCATCATGCGCGGACGACGGCCTTCGGCCTCGGCGAAGGCGGCGATCTCGCGCTGGATGCGCTGATAGCCCTCGTCGCCTTCCCAGCCCTGGTTGTAGACGCCGGCGATCGAGCGGATCACCGCGTTGTGCCGGGTGAAGACGGCTTCCATCGCATCCGAGATCTCGCCCACCGTCGCGCGCGCCCGCGTCGCCTCGACGGCAAGCGCCAGCAAATTGCCGGTGCCGTCGGAAGCCGCCTGGGTCAGCGCATCGAGCGCCGCCTTGACCTTGGCCGCATCACGTTTCGACTTGATGGTGTTGAGCCGCGTCACCTGCGCCTCGCGTACCGCGGCGTTGTCGACGTCGAGAATGTCGACCGGCTCTTCTTCCTTCAGCTTGTACTTGTTGACGCCGACAACGACTTCCTCGCCGCGATCGACACGTGCCTGGCGCCTTGCGGCGGCCTCCTCGATGCGCAGCTTGGGCATGCCGGCCTCGACCGCCTTGGTCATGCCGCCCATCGCCTCGACCTCGGCGATCAGCTTGCGCGCCTCCGCCACCATGCTGGCGGTGAGGCTCTCGACGTAATAGCTGCCGGCCAGCGGGTCGACGACGTTGGTGACGCCGGTTTCGTGCTGGATGATCAGCTGCGTATTGCGCGCGATGCG
>JAFAZJ010000212.1 GCA_019239835.1 Alphaproteobacteria bacterium
TGCACCAGCGGATGATCGACGACGGTAACACTGCTGTTGTTGGCCATGATGCTCCCCGGGGCCTTTCGGCTCAGAATACCGTGCCGTCGCTGTCGATGGCGATGGGCGGCGCACCGCCCGGCCGCCGCTCGGCCGCCAGCCTGCGGCCCGCCAGCCAGGTGCCGCCCTCCAGCACCTTCACCAGCGGCAGGGTCTCGGCATCCAATCCGAGATGCAGCCGCACATGCGCGCCGATACGGTCAAGCAGCGCTACCGTGAGCGCCCGCCACTCGACGATCACCTCGTCGCCCGGCGCCCAGGCTCGCTCGAGGATCTCGCGCCGTTTCACGCGCAACGCGCCGCTGTCGACCAGCAGACCGCCGTTGCGGTACTCCGGCAGGCCGGTCAGCGCATCGAGATCGACGACCCTGATGCCCGCCTCCTGCAGCGGCTCGACCAGCGAATAGGCCAGCCACTGCGAGAGCTTATGGAACGGCACCAGCCCGTCGGTGCGATCCTTGGCGCGCGCGGCAGGATGACGCCACACATCGCCCAACGCCACGCCCTCGATGTCGAGCCGCGATGGCCAGATCGGCGAGAAGGCGTCGAGCAGCGCCGCCAGGATCGCGGCCGCGGGCAACACGCCGTCCTTCGCCTGCCCGGCGAGATGGTCGAACAGGTTGCCCAGCCGAGCGTCGGCACCGAACAGATCGGGCCGGCTCGCGACGACTCCACCCACCGACGCGATCAGCTCGGCACGTCCGGCGAGACCGACGAGCGGATTGTGCGGAAACACCTGGAACGCCATCGCCAGCGCCGGCGGTGCAAATCGCTTCAGCGCCTCGGCATCGGCGCGCAGCGGCTGCGCCGCGTCATTGGCAAACCCACCGCGGCGATAGAGGTCGAAGCTCGCCACGGCGAGGCCTTCCGATCGCACGTAACGCTCGCCGCTGTCGGCTTCGCGATAGCCCCAATCCGGCCCGGCGCCGGCGTCGAGCAGCACCGAGGTGATCGCCAGCTCGACACGGATGCGCGCGCGCTCGGCGGCATCGAGCTTCAGTGTCTTGGCCAGTGTTGCCCAGCGGTCGCGACCGCCGACCTCGAAGTGCCGCCAGCGCGCGTGGAACGGCACCTTGCGTGGATCAGGGAAGCGCTCGTGGATCACCGCGAGCGTCAGGCGCACCGCGTTCTCCAGACCGTTGGCATCGAGCGCGAAGTGCTGCGACTGCCCGTCCTCGACGGAGCGCAGCACCATCTCGGCGCGCTCGCGGATCGTCGCCGGCGCGCGCAGTTTCGCGATCGCCGACGCCGCCAGCGGCGAGATGTCGGAGTTCACTCCGTCAGTCCCCTGCCCTTCGGCTTGACGAGCTCGGTCTCGTCCGGCTTGGCGACGGTGAAGTAGCCGGCGGCCTTCTTGGCATCCATCTCGACCTGAGCGTCGGGCGGGATCAATTCAGGCGGGATCTCGACCTGCTCGCCGATCTCGATGCCCATCTCGCGCAGCGCGCCCGACTTCATGTTGCTCATCGAGGCGAAGCGATCGATTCGTGTGATGCCGAGCCAGTGGAACACGTCGGGCATTAGCTGCTGGAAGCGCATGTCCTGCACGCCGGCGACGCATTCGGTGCGCGCGAAGTACTGCGCCGCGCTGTCGCCGCCGACCTGCCGCTTGCGCGCGTTGTAGACCAGGAACTTGGTAACCTCGCCCAGCGCGCGGCCTTCCTTGCGATTGTAGACCACGAGGCCAACGCCGCCTTGCTGCGCCTGCTCGACGCACAGCTCCATGCCATGCGCGAGATAGGGCCGGCAGGTGCAGATGTCGGAGCCGAAGACGTCGGAGCCATTGCACTCGTCGTGCACGCGGCAGGCGATCTTGGTGTCGGGTTTGCCGAGCTTGGTGACGTCGCCAAAGAAATACAGCGTCATGCCGCCGATCGGCGGCAGGAAGACCTTGAGGTCGGGCCGCGTCACCAGCTCGGGATACATGCCGCCGGTCTGCTCGAAGAGCGCGCGGCGCAGATCGGTCTCGGCGATGCCGAAGCGCTTGGCGACGCCCGGCAGCCACCACACCGGTTCGATCGCCGCCTTGGTGACGCGCACGTCGCCCGAAGCCAGCAGCACCTCGCCGTCGGGCTTCAGGCGGCCGGCCTCGATGGCGTCCTTGATCTCGGGCATGCCGACATGCGCGCGGGTCACGGCGATGGTCGGGCGGATGTCGAGGCCCTCGGCCAGGCGATCGGCGAAGGCCTCGGCGACCAGATGGCCCCAGGGGTCGAAGGACACGATCTTCTCGGGATCG
The DNA here is from genome assembly GCA_019239835.1 of Alphaproteobacteria bacterium. GTDB lineage: Bacteria > Pseudomonadota > Alphaproteobacteria > Reyranellales > Reyranellaceae > JAFAZJ01. The sequence continues at coordinate 2,279 of JAFAZJ010000212.1, forward strand.
CCCCATTGCGGGAACGGGCCGATTGCCACCGCCGGTGCGGTGTTGGTGAGATCGGCGCGGTGGTTGGGATCGAGCGTGTGCGCGGCGATCGCCAGCGCGCGGTAGATGCCGTAGGCGCCCGAGTGCACGCCGATGGCGTTGCGGCGGCC
>JAFAZJ010000288.1 GCA_019239835.1 Alphaproteobacteria bacterium
GGGCGACAAGTCGAACATGATCATCACGACCAGCCATCCCGGCACCTGGACGCGCAACATCGACGTCTACCTGCCGCCGAATTACGTGCGCGGCAGCGAGGTGCCGTTCATCGTGCTGGGTGACGGCGGTTCGACGGCGTACGTCAACCTGGTCGCCATCCTCGACAATCTGATCCACCAGCGCCGCATCCCGCCGATGATCGCCATCCAGATCGGCAATGGCGGCCAGGACGCGCAGGGCAGCGAGCGCGGCCGCGAATACGACACGGTGTCGGGCACCTACACCCAGTTCGTCGAGCGCGAGGTGCTGCCGCTGGTCGAGCAGCGCACCGGTGCGAAGCTGACGAAGAATCCCGACGGCCGCGCGACCCTGGGCCTGAGCTCGAGCGGTGCGGCAGCCTTCACCATGGCGTGGTTCCATCCTGAGCTGTATCGCCGCGTGCTCGCCTATTCGCCGACCATGGTGAACCAGCAATGGCCGTGGGATCCCTCGCTGCGCGGCGGCGCCTGGGAATATCACAGCCCATGGGCTGGGCCGGCCGGTCCGAACCTCAACGTCAAGCCGGGCGGCGTGATCTCGCCCTCCGACCCGCCGGGCTCGCCGCTGATCCCCAGCGCGCCGGCGAAGCCGATCCGCTTCTGGTTCGCGGTCGGCGACCAGGATCTCTTCTATCCCAACCCGACGATCCCCGACGGCATGCACGATTGGGTGCTGGCGGCCGAGCTGATGGCCAAGGTGCTGGCCGACAAGGGCTACCACTACCAATTCGTCTTCGCGCGCAACTCCAAGCACGTCGACCGGCCGACCGTCCATCAAACCCTGCCGGCGGCGCTGGAGTGGCTGTGGAAGGGCTATCCGATCCCGAAGTGATCTACCTTCCCCCGGAGGGGGAAGGTGCCCGCAGGGCGGATGGGGGATGTCGAAGGCGGACACCGACGTCGTTGAGGCATCCCCCATCCGTCGCGCTGCGCGCGCCACCTTCCCCCTCCGGGGGAAGGTAATCCTGCGAGCCCGACTATTGGCCTTCGCGCAGGAACGCCTCGACCGGCTCCAGCGATTGCCGGCCCCGACCGGCATGCGCCCGCATCGCGAATTCATGCAACGCGATCTCATGGGCGTTGAGGCAGGCCAGCTCCTGCCGATCCTCCGCGGGGCCTTCCACCTCTAGCCGCGCGTAAAGAGTCAGATAGGGCAGCAGGGTCTCGGTCATCGACTTGACGATCGCCTCGAATCCCTGAGCCGCGCGTGCCTCGCCACGCTCGCAACCGCGCTGCCTCTGCGCCTCGTCCGGCGTGGTATCGATCCCGTGCCGTTGCATCAACGGGACCAACCGCGCGCGAGTCGTCGCCTCCAGGCGTGCAAGCGTTTGCCAGATCGCGGCCTCGTCAGGGTCGGTCGCGCGTTGCGCCAGGGTCGAGAACGTCGCTTCGCCCCGCACCTCGGCCTGATACGCGGTCTCGATCTCCTTGAGGTAGGTCGTTCGATCCATCTCAGAGACCACGCGGGGATCCGCTACGGTTCAGATCAGCTTGAAGCCCGCCGCCTTGGCGTCGTTGTAGAACATCTTGACCGTGTCGAGCGAGAACTGGTCGAGGTCCTTGCCGATCGTCGGCACCTTGGCGAGGATGTCCGAGGTGATGGTGATGATGTCGCAGCCGATCTCCTCGGCCTGCACCAGGTTCAGCACCTCGCGCGGGCTGGCCCACAACAGCTCGGCCTTGGGCAATCCCGCCAGCGCCGCCTTGCACTGACGCATCAGCGGTACCGGATCGACGCCGGCATCGGCGACGCGGCCGGCGAAGACCGAGACGATGGTGCGGCTGTTCGGGCTCACCGCCGCGGCGACGTCCTTGACCTGCTTGAGCGTCATCATCGCCGTGACGTTCAGCGAAAAGCCCTCGGCCGACAGCTTGCGGATCAGCGGCACCGCCGACTCGCCCTTGGTGTTGCTGATCGGGATCTTGACGAAGGTGTCGCCGCCCCAGCTCGCGATCACGCGTGCCTCGGCCTCCATCGACGCGAAATCGTCGGAGAACACCTCGAAGGAGATCGGCAGATCGGGGATCGCCGCGATCGCTGCCTTGGCAAAGGCGGCGTAGTCGGTGATGCCGGACTTGCGCATCAGGGTCGGGTTGGTGGTGAAGCCTTTCACCGTACCCGCCTTGTGCGCTGCCTTCATCGGTTCGATGTCGGCGCCGTCCATGAAGATCTTGATCTTGAGGGCCTTGCTCACCGCGTCGATTCCCATTTCATCTCGTTGGCCTTGAGCTCGGGGTGGGTCACGATCAGGTGCCACACCACGGCATGAAACGCTTCGGTATGTGGCGTGATGGTGCCGGGATTGATCACCGGCACGACCACGCAAGCATCCGCGACCTTTGCCGTGTAGCCGCCGTCGCGGCCGACCACGCCAATAATCTTCGCGCCGACCTTCTTTGCCATCTCCAGCGCGCGCACCAAATTGGGGCTGACGTTCTTCTCCAGATTGCCGCCGCCAACCGAGAAGACGAACACCGCGTCCTTCGGCCCGGCGCGGCTGCCCATCAGCCAGTTGGCGAACACCGTGTCCCAGCCATCGTCGTTGATGCGCGCCGTCAGCTCTGAGACGTTGTCAGTCGGCGCATAGGATTCGACGCCGGCGATCTTGCGGAAATCGTTGACCGCGTGCGAGCAATTGCCGGCGCTGCCGCCGACGCCGAGGAAGAACAGCCGTCCTCCGGCCGTACGCACGCCCACGATAATGCGCACCATGGCGTCGATCTGGGCGCGATCCAGGCGCTGGATGATCTGGACGGCTTCGTCCAAGTAGGACGTCGTATACTCGCTCGTTGCCATCATCCCTCGTCAATTCGCGTTTGCACTATGATATGGGAAGCGCCGATCGGCAATCGCTGTAGCGTCATCAGCGATTGCGCATCTGCACGACGGATCCGTCGAAGTCGAAGCTGAAGTCCATTTCCATCAAGCCGGCGCCCGTCATCGCCTTGCGCAGGCGGTTGCGGTCGCGCGTCTGCAGCAGGAGAAAGCCGCTGCCGCCGGCGCCCACCAACTTGCCGCCGATCGCGCCGCCTTCGCCACGCGCCAGGTCGTAGAACGTGTCGACCTTGCTGTTGCTCATGCCGGCCGAGCGCGCACGCTTGCGCATCCAGTGCTCGTGCATGAGCTCGCCAAACCGCAGGACGTCCCCGGCCTCCAGGATCTTGCCGATCTCGTAGCCCAGTTGCTTGGTGAAGTGCAGGGCCTCGATCATGCCGCCGTCGCCTGCCTCCGATTTCTTCTTCTGATCGCCCAGCAGGTCGGAGGCGCTGCGCGTATAGCCGACAAAGAACATCATCAGCGACTCGCGCAGCTCCCGGGCCGCGTCCTCGCTGATCTTGAGCGGCGAGACCGAAACGCCATCGTCCGGCCGATACTCCTGGCAGAGGAACCCGCCATAGGCGGCGATGTAGTGGTCCTGCTTGCCGACCGGCTCGCCGAGCCGGTTCATCTCGATGTCGAATGCCTCGCGGGCGAGTACTTCGGCTGCGACCGGATGGCGACGGTAGGCGTGCAAGGCGTGCACCAGCCCGACCAGGAAGCTGCCGGACGAGCCCAGACCGGTGCCAGCGGGCACGTCGGCGATGCTGACGATCTCGAGGTTGCCGGGCAGCGGGTTGCAGGTGAGGGCTTCGCGGATCAGGCGATGGCGGATTTCAGGGATCGCCGTCGCCAGTTCGATCTCGGAGTACTTCAGGAGGTATCCCGGATGGAAGCTGTGGTTGATCGTGATGTAGACGTACTTGTTGATCGCCGCCGAAATGACGAAGCCGCCGAACTTGCGATAGTACGACGGCAGGTCGGTGCCGCCGCCGCCGATCGAGATGCGCAACGGGGTTCTGGTAATGATCACCGACTGACCTCGCAGTGAAGGCGCGCGCGCAGGAACTCGTCGGTTTCGGCGAGTCCGGCCACGGATCCGATTTCGTAGAAGCGTTGCTCGACTTCGTAGCCCATGAGCCGTCCCTCGCCGACGAGCGCGGCATAGAGCTCGGCCAGGTCGAACGGGCGGCCGGCTTCGATCGAGGAAAACACCGAGGCATCGAGGACGCCCAGGCCATAGTCGATATGCTGCATCGCCTCGGTGCGATGAACCTTGTCGTAGACCCGGATGACACCGTCGGCGAACTCGACGTTGCTGTTGTCCCAGCGTCGTTCGTTGCGGAAGACCGTCATCAGGGCCACCGCCGCCGCGCGAAGGAAAGCCTCCCAGACCGGCCTGAAGCGGATCGGCAGGTAGCTGTCGCCATACATCACCAGGAAATGCCGGCCGAGCAGCGGCAAGGCCTGCCGGATGGCGCCGCCGGTGCCGAGCCGCACCGCGCCGTCCCAGGAATAGCGCACCTGGCAGCCGAACCGCCTGCCGTCGCCGACAAAGTCCTCGATCTGGCCGCCGAGGTGGCCGGCGCAGATCACCACATCGGGGAAACCTTCAGCCGCGAAGTATCTGAGCTGATGGGCGATGAACGGCTCGCCGGCGACCTCGAGCAGCGACTTGGGACGCGCCTGGGTCAGGGCCCCCATTCGGGACGCCAGCCCGCCGGCAAGCAAGACGATCGGTGGCAAAGCCCCTTCTTCCGGTGCAGAAATCATGGACCGGCAATATACACCGAAATTCGACTTTGCCGAGAGGCGTTTATCTAATGATTTGAATAAACTGCACGCTTTGCTTATAGTGACCCCGTCATTGGTTTTCTGACCTGGATGAAGGGCCCGCCCAAGAGATGTCGACGCCGAGCCTGAAAAAACTGGAGATCGGATGCGGACAGCGTCCGACGCCCGGCTACATCCACAACGACGTCAACGCGTTCGAAGGCGTCGACATCGTGGGCATGCCGTGGGAGATCGATTTTGCCGAGAACACGCTGGATGAAGTCCTCGCGCTGGGCGTCATCGAGCACCTCACCTACGGCCAGGTCACCGACACGTTCAACAACATCTGGCGCATGCTGGAGCCGGGCGGCGCATTCTATTTCGACGTACCCGATACGCCGGTGTGGTGCCGCTACGTCGTCGACCATTTCGAGGGCAAGCCGATTCCCTTCGACATCGACCACGTCTTCGCCACGCTGTACGGCTGGCAGCGCTGGCCTGGCGATGAGCACAAATCGGGCTGGTGGCAGAAGAAGCTGGAGGACGAGCTGCGCAAGTGCAAGTTCGTCAACCAGAGCTACGGCGTCAATCTGCTGCTCGACAAGGGCATCGTCCGCAATCGTTTCAACCGGCCGGCCGACGCCCACATCTATTGCCGCGTCGTGAAGTAGCGCGTGGCATCCGACCACATGGCAAGTTTCATCGTCGTCGGCGGCGCCGGCTTCATCGGCAGTCATTTCGTCGACCGCCTGTTGCGTGACAAGGCGACGTCCAAGGTCACGATCTACGACAATTTTTCGTCGGGCCGGCACTGGCACTTCGAGAAGCATCGCGCGGACAACCGGTTCGCGGTGGTCGAAGGCGACGTGAAGGATCTCGCGACCCTGACGGCGGCGATGCAGGGTCACCAGACCGCGATCCACCTCGCGTCGAACCCGGATATCGCCAAGGCGGTCTCGCAGCCCGATATCGATTTCTACGAAGGCACCTTGCTCACCCAGCAGGTCCTCGAGGCGATGCGCGTATCGGGCGCCGGGACGCTTCTCTATGCGTCGGGCAGTGGCGTCTATGGCGACCTCGGCGAAGCCGAAGCGAGCGAGTCCCACCCGGTGGGCGCGCCGGTGTCGACCTACGGCGCGAGCAAGCTCGCCGGCGAGGCGCTGATCAGCGCCTATTGCTTCATGTTCGGCCTGCGCGGCCGGGCCTACCGTTTCGGCAACGTCGTCGGGCCCAACCAGACGCACGGCGTCGGCTTCGACTTCGTGCGCCGCCTGCTCGAGGATCCGACGAAGCTGCGCATCCTCGGCGATGGCCGTCAGAGCAAGAGCTACATCCACGTCGACGACGTGGTCGAGGCAGTGCTCAAGGGCTACACCACGCCGGGGCCGGCCTATGACGTCTTCAACGTCGCCACCGGCGACTACATCACGGTCACCGAAATCGCCGAGCTGGCGACGGAATGCGTCGGCCTGAAGGCCGGCAGCACCCGCTTCGAGTACACGGGCGGCGATCGCGGGTGGAAAGGCGACGTGCCCATCATCCGCCTTGCCACCGATCGCATTCGCGCCCTGGGATGGCGCTGCCAGCGCAGCTCGCGCGAGGCGTTGCGAGCCGCGATGCTGGCGATGCTGGATGGATTCCGTGCCGGCCGTCTGTAGACCCGTGTCCCAGCAATCGAGGGAATGATATGCGTGTCGGCGTTCTCGGCGGCGGCCTTTGCGGCCTCGCGGTCGCGGGGTATTCCCGGCACGATTGCGAAGTGCTGGAGGCGGACTCCCGGCCGGGCGGCCATTGCCAGAGCCTGGTGCAGGACGGCTACACCTTCGACGTCGGCGGGCCGCACATCCTGTTCTCGCGCAACCAGGAAGTGCTGAAGCTGATGCTCGACCTGCTCGGCGACAACATCGAGACATGCCGGCGCAACAGCAAGATCTTCTACAAGGGCCGCTACGTTAAGTATCCGTTCGAGAACGGGCTGTATGACCTTGCGCCCGAGGATCGCTTCGCCTGCCTCTATCACTACGTCGTCAACGACTATCCCGCGCCGACGAACTTCAAGGAATGGATCTATCACACCTTCGGCAAGGGCATCGCCGAAGCGTACATGCTGCCCTACAACGAGAAGATCTGGAACGTCACCGCCGACCAGATGTCGATGGACTGGGTCGAGGGCCGCGTGCCGCGACCGCCGGTCGAGGACGTCATCAAGTCCGCCGTGGGCGTGGAGACCGAGGGTTATACCCACCAGCTGAACTTCCAATACCCGCGTTCCGGCGGCATCGAATGCGTCCCTCGCGCCTTCGCGCGCAAGTGCCGCAAGATCGTGTGCGATTTCCACGTCTCGAAGGTCTGGCGCGAGAAGGACGAGTGGTGCGTCGGCGACGGCAAGACCGTGAAGCGCTACGACCGGCTGGTCACGACGATTCCGATCGACAATCTGCTGTCGGCGCTGCCCGGCGTCCCCCGGCACGTGCTCGATGCGTGCGCGGCGTTGCGTTTCAACTCGATCATCACGGTGATGCTGGGCGTTGCCCGCCAAGATCTGCCGATGTTCAGCAGCATGTATGTGCCGGACAGGGAGTATCTCTTTCACCGGCTGTCGTGGCCAAACACCTTCACGCCCGAGGGCGCGCCGCAGGGATGTACCGCCATCATGGCGGAGATCACCACGAATGCCGGCGACGGGGTTCACGAGCTCTCGGACGAGGCGCTTTACGCCCATTGCATCGAGGGCCTGACCAAGATGGGCATGGTCGATGCTGATGCGATCCGCTTCAAGGCTATCCATCGAACGAAGTTTGCCTATGTCGTGCGGACGTTCGACTACGCCACGCACCTGAAGACGGTGCTCGACTACGTCTCGTCGCTCGGCATCGTCAGCGTCGGGCGTAACGCGGAGTTCGAGTACATCAACATGGACGAGGCGGTGCGCCGATCGCTCGAGGTGGTGAAGCGAATCGATCGCGAGTGGCCGATCGCGGGTTAAGGACACGCCCGGACATGTCCCACCGAACGGAACGATTGAAGGTCGCCCTGCGGGACAATCTGCTGCCCGGGTTCCTCTTCCGCCTACGTGCTGCCATGCAGGGGATCCCCGATGCCGGCTCGTACTGGCCGACATTCCAGCCCTGGCGCAGCCATCGGGAGTTCCGCGCGATCCACGCCGCGGTCAAAGGTCATACGCTGCTGACCGCCGAGCGCTTGTGGATCGTCTACAGCCTGGCGCGTCAGGCCCTTGCCACCAAAGGCGACTTTCTCGAAGCCGGCGTCTATCGCGGCGGCACGGCGCGATTGCTGAGACACGTCATCGATAGTTCGCGCAACGCACCGGTTCTGCACGTCTTCGACACGTTCAAGGGGATGCCAAGCATCGACCCGAAGCACGACAGGCATCGTGAGGCGGACTTCAGCGACACGAGCCTTGAGGCGGTCATGAAATTCGTCGGCAGGGATCGCGTCGAATATCATCCGGGGTTCATGCCGGATACATTTCGCGGGCTCGAGGGCAGGCGATTCGCCTTCGCCCATATCGACGTCGACATCTACAAATCCGTCCGGGACTGCTGCGCGTTCGTCTACCCTCACACGCCCGCGGGGGGCCTCATGGTGTTCGACGATTATGGACTGCCCTCCTGCCCCGGGGCGCGGGCGGCCGTTGACGAATACTTCGCCGACAAGCCGGAATTTCCGCTCGTGCTGCGTACCGGGCAGGCAATCGTCGTCAAGGCGGGAAACGACCCATGACCAGCGTGAGCGATGCCGATCTCGATAGCGAGATCTCGGTCGTGATGATCACCATGAACGAGGAGAAGGCAGTCGGCAAAGTCATCGCCGACATCAAGGCGGCTGTTCCCCGCGCCGAGATCCTGATCGTCGATTCGAGCCGCGATGCCACGGCCGATATCGCCCAATCCATGGGCGCGCAGGTCATCCGCCAGTTTCCGCCGCGTGGCTATGGCCGCGCGATCGATCTTGCGCTGCGTTCGTTCAAGGGCGCCGTCGCGGTCACCATGGATTGCGACGACACGTACCCGGTCGATCAGATTCGCCCGATGGCACGCATGGTCCTGCGTGACGGATGGGATCTCGTCGACGGCTCGCGGCTCGAGCGCAAGCCCGAGGCCATGCCGTGGCTCAACTACGTCGCCAATTGGGGCTTCGCGCTGATCGCGTCCGTGTTCTTCTTCCGCCGCGTTACCGATCTGCACAGCGGCATGCGCGCGTATCGCCGCGGCGTGATCGAATCCCTGGGCTACGACCCCGTGGGGGCTGGACTTCCCGTTGAGATCCTGCTGCGGGCGCTGCGCAAAGGCTTTCGGGTTACGTCGATCTTCATTGCCTATCGCGAACGCATCGGCACGAGCACGATGAAGCCGCTCCAGGGTGCGTATTGGACGGCGCGACGAATCCTCACCGCCCGTTTCGGCCCGAACTGACTCAGTGCCGCGCTGCTGTACGGCCGGCGAGCCACTCGTCAGCCGCGACCCACGCGCCGTGCAGCGTGCACCTATCATCGGCTAGCGGCAGGAATGCCTCGGCGATCGCCTCGGCTGTCGGCAGCCGCATCGGATCCTCGCCTGGAAACGCCTCGGCGCGCATCTTGGTGCGCGTCGGGCCGGGGTTGATCAGGTTGACGCGGATCTTGGTGCTCTCGACCTCGGCGGCGTAGCACAGCACCAGCGACTCCATGGCCGCCTTGGTCGAGCAGTACAGGCTCCAGAACGGAATCGCACGCTTCGACGCGCCTGAGGTCACGAAGATCGCGCGGCCGGCATCGGACAGCCGCAGCAGCGGATCGAGCGAGCGGATCAGCCGGTAGTTGGCGGTGACGTTGATCGCCAAAGTACGCTCGAACAGCGGCGGGTCGATATGGCCCACCGGCGAAAGCACGCCCAGCATCGCGGCGTTGCCGACCAGGATGTCGAGCTTGCCGAACTTGGCATGCAGCGCTGCACCCAGGCGGTCGATGCCGGCACCGTCAGTGATGTCGAGCGGCACCAGCGTGGCCTCGCCGCCCTCGGCCTTGATCGCATCGTCGAGCGCCTCGAGGCCGCCCACGGTGCGCGCCACGGCGATGACGTGGGCGCCTTCGCGCGCGAAGAGCTTGGCGACGGCCGCGCCGATGCCGCGCGACGCGCCAGTGACGAGCGCCAGCTTGCCGGCGAGACGTTTGGTCATGGTGCTCTCCCTCTCCCCGCAGGCGAGGAGAGGGAGGAAGACCGAGATGGCGCTCACGCCGATTCGGTGAGCAGGGAGAGCTGGCGTTCTTCCGGGCCGTCGCGGTCGTCGAGCGAGATCGGGTAGTCGCCGGTGAAGCAGGCGTCGCAGAAGCGCGGGTCGTCGGCGTTGCGGCCGGGCTCGCCCACGGCGCGGTAGAGGCCGTTCATCGAGACAAAGGCCAGCGAGTCCACGCCGATGAACTTGGCCATGCCGGCGACGTCCAGGCGTGATGCCAGCAGCTTGTCGCGCTCGGGCGTGTCGACGCCGTAGTAGCAGGAGTCCGTGGTCGGCGGCGCGGCGATGCGCATATGCACTTCGCGCGCGCCGGCAGCGCGTACCATGGCGACGATCTTCACCGAGGTGGTGCCGCGCACGATCGAGTCGTCGACCAGGATCACGCGCTTGCCCTCGATGGTGGCCCGATTCGCGTTGTGCTTCAGGCGCACGCCGAGATGGCGGGTGTGGTCGGCTGGCTCGATGAAGGTACGGCCGACATAGTGGTTGCGGATGATGCCGAGCTCGAAGGGCACGCTGGATTGGTGCGCATAGCCCATCGCCGCCGGCACGCCGGAATCGGGCACCGGTACGATGATGTCGGCCGGCACGTGGCTTTCCTTCGCCAGCTCCATGCCGATGCGCTTGCGTACATCGTAGACGCCAAGCCCCTCAACCCGCGAATCGGGACGCGCGAAGTAGATGTGCTCGAAGATGCAGAAGCGGCGCTTGGCTTTGGTGAACGGCTTGATCGACTTGATGCCGTCCTTGCCGGCGAAAACGATCTCGCCCGGCTCGACATCGCGCACGAAGCGCGCGCCGATGATATCGAGGCCGCAGGTCTCGGAGGACAGGATCCACGCGTCGTCGAGCTTGCCCAGGACCAGCGGCCGCACGCCCAGCGGATCGCGCACGCCGATCAGCCCGTCATTGGTCAGCATCACGAGCGAGTAGGCGCCCTTGACCTGGCTCAGCGCGTCGATCAGCCGGTCGATCAGGGTCGAGTAGTTGGAGCGCGAGATCAGATGGTTGATGACCTCGGTGTCCATCGTCGACTGGAACAGGCAGCCACGCCGCACCAGCTCGCGCCGCAGCAGATAGGCGTTGGTGAGGTTGCCGTTGTGGGCGATCGCCAGGCCGCCGAAATCGAAATCGGCGAAGATCGGCTGCACGTTGCGCAGCACCGTGTCGCCGGTCGTCGAGTAGCGGTTATGGCCGATGGCGGCGTAGCCCTTGAGCTTGCGCATCACATCGGGCTTGTCGAACACCTCGCCGACGAGGCCGAGATCGCGGTGCTGGTGGAAGTGCTGGCCGTCGTAGCAGACGATGCCGGTGGCTTCCTGGCCGCGATGCTGCAGGGCGTGCAGGCCCAAAGCGGTGTGCGCCGACGCGTCGCTCGATCCGTAGATCCCGAAAAGGGCGCACTCCTCGTGCAGCTTATCGTCGTCGAAAGGGTTCGTACTGCGGGGGAGTCCCACCGGCACGATCGATTCTCCGCGCTGCCGCCGGGTTCATGACACCGGCGTTAAGAAGGGTGGCTCCTTATACTCGGTTTACTTCGTACCGCCACCCGGATTCGGCGGGGCCGCAGGCGGCGTTGCCGCAGGGGGATCCAGCGGCGGTACGCCGGGCGTTGCCGGGGCCGGGGCCGGGGCGGGGTCCGCACCCTTGGGCGGCGCGATGCGCTGGGCGCGGGTTTTGAACGATTCCGGCAGCTGCGGCTCGATCATTTCCGCCACTTCCTTGACCAGCGGGAACAGCCGGGCATTGGCGATGATCGGCGGCAAGGTCGCCGGCTTTACGATGTAGGTGTAGAGCAGGAAGCTCGTGGCCAGCACGATCAGGCCGCAGACCAGGCCGAAGGCCATGCCGATGATCTTGTCCGGCACCCGGATGGTGCTGGAGCGCACGACGCGGCCGATGGCGCTGGCCACCAGGGTCAGCACGATCAGCAGCACCACGAAGGTGCCCAGCAGGGTGGTGAAATAGGCGATCTGCTCGGAGGCGACGTATTTCTGCACCTCCGGCTGCAGGGAGGGCGTGAAGCGCCAGGCGCCGGTGCCGGCCAGGACCCAGGAGCCGATGAACAGCACGGAATGGATGAAGCCGCTCGACAGCCCCATGGCGCCGGCGAAGATCAGCAGCCCCAGTGCCCCGATATCCACAGGGGTGATTCCTAGCGATTCCATGCCTGATCAGGTCTCGGATTTACGGAGAGGCCGCCGCGCCTGATGGCCGCCGGGACGAAGTCGGGCGACAAGGTCGGACAGATGGCCGATTTCGTCAACGCGGATGGCCTCCCCCGAGGCGCGGCCTGATGTCGTCGCGAGAGGCGGCAGCAGGGCCCGCTGGAAGCCCAGTTTAGCCGCTTCCTTCAGCCGTGCCTCCCTCTGTCCGACAGCGCGCACTTCGCCACCCAGCCCAATCTCGCCGAACACCACCATGTCCGACGGCACCGGCTCCTCGGCCAGCGACGAGAGCAGCGCCGCGGCGACCGCGAGGTCTGCCGCCGGCTCGTTGATACGCAACCCGCCGGCGACGTTGAGGTAGACGTCGTTGGGACCGACGGCGACGCCGCAGCGCGCCTCGAGCACGGCGATCACCATGGCCAGCCGCCCCGAATCCCAGCCGACCACCGCATGACGCGGCGTGGCGAAGGAGGAGGGCGAGACCA
>JAFAZJ010000115.1 GCA_019239835.1 Alphaproteobacteria bacterium
TGCGCCCGCGCCGGTCCCCGTGCAGCCGCCGGCGCCCACGGCCGCGCAGCCGCCGGCCGCGCCGACGGTCACCGCCTCGGCGCCGCCGGCACCCCCGGCCAAGCCCGATGCGGCGAGCGCGCCGACGGTGAAGGACACCGGCACCGGCACGCTGACCAAGCTGATCGATACGCTGGAGCCGCCGCACCCTGCCTCGGCGGGCAGCTATCGCGTGCAGCTTGCGGCCGACCGCTCCGAGGATGGCGCGCGGGCGATCTGGGCGCGGCTGCAGAAGTCGAACGCCGACGTGCTGGGTCAGCTCTCGATGCAGCCCGTGCGTATCGACCGTGGCGACAAGGTCGGCTGGGTCCGCGTGCAGGCCGGACCGCTCGACGACAAGCAGGCGAGATCGACCTGCGAGCGGCTCAAATCGCGCAACGTCGACTGCGTGATCATCCCGCCGGCGCGGTAGCGCAGGTGCCCACGCCTCGCGCGGTGATCTTCGGCTGCGCCGGCACGACGCTCAGCGCCGACGAGCGCGCCTTCTTCCGCGACACTGACCCGCTGGGCTTCATCCTCTTCGCGCGCAATGTCGAGGCGCCCGAGCAGGTGCGTCGTCTCGTCGAGTCGATGCGCGACACGGTGGGCCGCGACGACGCGCCGGTGCTGATCGACCAGGAAGGCGGGCGCGTGCAGCGCCTGCGGCCGCCGCACTGGCGATTGGCACCACCCGCCGTGATCTTCGGCGAGCTCTACGCCAGCGATCCGGCGGCGGCGATGATGGCCAGCCGACTCAACGGCCGCCTGCTCGCCGCCGATCTCGCGCCGCTGGGCATCGATGTTGATTGCGCACCGGTGCTGGACCTGCCGGTGCCCGGCGCGCATGGCGTGATCGGCGATCGCGCCTTTGCGCCCAGTGTGCAGGCGGTCGTGTCCCTGGGCCGCGCCCAGGCCGACGGGCTGCTCGCCGGCGGCATCATCCCGATCATGAAGCACATCCCCGGCCATGGCCGGGCCCGCGCCGACAGCCATCACGAATTGCCGGTGGTCGAAACCACCCGCGCCGAGCTGGAGCGCACCGACTTCGCGCCCTTTCAGGCGCTGGCCGACCTGCCCTGGGCGATGACGGCGCATGTTCTGTATCGCGCGTTGTCGAGCAACCAGCCGGCCACGACATCGGCACGGCTGATCGACGACGTGATCCGTCGCCATATCGGCTTCGACGGCGTGCTGCTTTCGGACGATCTGTCGATGCAGGCGCTGGGCGGCAGCCTCGGCGAACGTGCCCGCCAATCGCTCGAGGCGGGCTGCGACGTGGCGCTCCACTGCAACGGCGAGCCGGCCGAGATGCGCGAGATTGCCTCGGTCATTGGCCCACTGTCGCCGCGTGGGATTGGGCGGGTCGCGAGGGGTGTGGCCTTGGCGCGTGCCCGTAACGACAGGGCGGGCCGCGACGATCTGGTACTCTATCGCCGGCGCCTCGCTGAATTGCTGGACCGGCCAGTCGCTTAATTCATTGAAATTGAACAATAAATCCTGACGTGTGGGGATAAGTCGCGACGGATTCGACTCGCGGGGCCAGTCATTTTTGGACTATTGGTAGTGGGCGATGAGCGACGAAATCCCCACCTCTAGCGATTTCGACCAGGGCGCCCCTGATGTGCTGGCGCCGGGCGAAGGCGAGCTGATCCTCGACCTGGAGGGCTACGAGGGTCCGCTCGACGTCCTGCTGACCCTGGCACGCGACCAGAAGGTCGATCTGCGGCGCATCTCCATGGTGGCGCTGGTCGACCAGTACCTGGTGTTCGTCCAGCAGGCGCGGCGGCTGAGGCTGGAGCTGGCGGCCGATTATCTCGTGATGGCGGCGTGGCTCGCCTACCTGAAATCGCGCCTGATGCTGCCCGAGCCGCCGCAGGACGAGGAGCCGACCGGCGAGCAGATGGCCGATGCGCTGCAGTGGCAGCTGCGCCGCCTGGAGGCCATGCAGCAGGCCGGCACGCGACTGATGGCGCATCCCCGGCTGGGCGTCGACACGTTCAGTCGCGGGCGGCCGGAAGGCGCGCTGGTGCTACGCAAGACCAAGTGGGACGTGCAGCTCTACGAGTTGCTGAAGGCCTACGGTGACCAGCAGCGGCCCAAGGACGCCGACGCCTATCACATCCGCGCCATGCAGTTCTATTCGGTGGAAGAGGCGCTGGAGCGGCTCGAGCGCATGATGGGCATCGCCATCGAGTGGGCGTCGCTCGCCGCCTTCCTGCCGCCTGGCCTGACCGATCCGCTGAAGCGGCGTTCGGCCGTCGCGGCGACCTTCGTCGCGACGTTGCAGCTCGCCAAGGATGGCGTCGTGCAATTGCGCCAGACCGAGTCGTTCGGCCCATTGATGCTGCGCCGGCGTGCCGGCGAAGAGGCTCCCCCGACATGACCGACCAGTTCGATACGTCCGACGCCGAATCGACGGCGCCCGAGATCGTCGCCGACCCGCACGCGCAGAATCTGCGTCTGGTCGA
>JAFAZJ010000180.1 GCA_019239835.1 Alphaproteobacteria bacterium
ACTTCCGCGTTCGTCTTCGACATCCCCCATCCGCCCTTCGGGCACCTTCCCCCTCCGGGGGAAGGTAGGGGTTGGGATCATTCCGCTGCCTGGCGCAGCGGGGCGGGATTGCGGAAGGTGGCGAGCAGCGTGTCCCACGCCTTGCGCACCCTGGCGACGTTGGCCTCCTTGACGTGGCCGTAGCCGCGGATCTCGTCGGGCAGGTTGGCGAGGCGCAGGGCCGTGGCGTGGTTCGCGGGCGACAGCTTGTTGAGGATCTCCTCGAGCGTCGCCTCGTAGTCGGTGATCAGCTGACGCTCCATGCGTCGCTCGGCCGTCCAGCCGAAGATGTCGAGCTTGGTGCCGCGCAGGAACTTCAGGTGCCGTAGCACGCGGAACGCCGACATCATCCACGAGCCGAATTGCTGCTTCACCAGGTGGCCGGTCTTGTCGTCGCGGTCGGCGAGCAGCGGCGGGGCGAGGTGGAACTTGAGCTTGTAGTCGCCCTCGAACTGCGCCGCGATGGCGCGGGCGAAGGCCGGGTCGGCATGCATGCGCGCGACCTCGTACTCGTCCTTGTAGGCCAGAAGCTTGGCGTAGTTGCGCGCAACCGTTTCGGCCAGGCCGGTCATGCCCGGCGCGCGCGAGGTCTCGGCGGCACGCATCTTGTCGATCATGGCGCTGTAGCGCAGGGCATAGGCGGCGTCCTGGTAGGCGGTCAGCAGCTTCACGCGTGCGTCGACGATTTCGGTCAGGCTGGTCGAGGTCTGGCGCAGGCGCGCGATGGGCGCCGGTGGTGCGACCAGCTTCTCGACCGCGGCGATGTCGTGCGCGGCGCGGCGGCCCCACAGGAAGGCCTGCTTGTTCATCTCGATCGCAGCGCCGTTGAGCTCGATGGCGCGCTCGATCGAATCGGCCGACATCGGCACCAGGCCCTTCTGCCAGGCATAGCCCAACATAAAGAGGTTCGACGCGATCGAATCGCCCATCAGCGCCGTGGCGATGCGGTTGGCGTCGACGAAGGAGCAGGCTTCTGCGCCGGCCGCCGCTTCGATCGACATCCGCAGCAGCCGACCCGGGAACTCCATGTTGGGGTTGCGGGTGAAGTCGCCGGTGATGGTCTCGTGCGTGTTGATGACGGCGTGGGTCACGCCCTTCTCGACCTTGCTCAGCGCGTCCTGAGCGGCAGCGACGACGACGTCGCAACCGAGCAACAGGTCGGCGCCGCCGGCGGCGATGCGCACGGCGTGGATGTCCTCGGGCTTCTCGGCGATGCGCACGTGGCTGATCACCGCGCCGCCCTTCTGCGCCAGGCCGGCCATGTCGAGCACGGCGCAGCCCTTGCCGTCGATATGCGCGGCCATGCCCAGCAGTGCACCGATGGTGACGACGCCGGTACCGCCGATGCCGGTCACCAGCATGCTGAAAGGCCGCTCGCCGATCTTCGGCACAGTGGGCTGCGGCAACTCGGGCCAATCACCTGCCGTTGGCTTGGCGTCGGCGCCCTTGCCCTTGCGCAGGCGGCCGCCTTCGATGGTCACGAAGCTGGGGCAGAAGCCATTGAGGCAGGAGAAATCCTTGTTGCAGCTCGACTGGTCGATGGCGCGCTTGCGGCCGAACTCGGTCTCGATCGGCGTGACGGAGACGCAGTTCGACTTCACCGAGCAGTCGCCGCAGCCCTCGCACACCGCTTCGTTGATGAACACGCGCTTCTGCGGATCGGGGAAGGTGCCGCGCTTGCGGCGGCGGCGCTTCTCGGCGGCGCAGGTCTGGTCGTAGATCAGCGCCGAGACGCCCGGCCACTGGCGCAGCTCCTGCTGCACGGCATCGAGATCGGCGCGCGGATGGAAGGTCGTGATCGGCGCCCAGTCGAGGCCCTGCGGGTACTTGTCGGGATCGTCGGTGACCAGCGCGATACGCCCGACGCCTTCCGAATGGACCTGGCGGCTGATCTTCCATGGCGTGAGGTCGCCGTCGTGGCGCTGGCCGCCGGTCATGGCGACAGCGTCGTTGTAGAGGATCTTGTAGGTGATGTTGGTCTTGGTCGCGACGGCGTGGCGGATCGCCAGATAGCCTGAGTGGAAATAGGTGCCGTCGCCGATGTTCTGAAAGATATGCGGCGTATTGGTGAACTTCGACAGGCCGACCCACGAGGCGCCTTCGCCGCCCATCTGCGTGAAGCCGGTGGTCTGGCGGTCCATCCACAGCGCCATGTAGTGGCAGCCGATGCCGGCCATGGCGATCGAGCCCTCGGGCACCTTGGTCGAGGTGTTGTGCGGGCAGCCCGAGCAGAAATACGGCACGCGCGACATCGCCGGCGTGTTGCGCGCCGGTGCGCCACGGCGGCGGGCGAGCGCTTCGAGCTTCTGGCCCAGACGATCCGTGCGCCCCTCGATGCCGAGGCGGTCGGCGATCACCTGCGCCAGGTGCAGCGGCACGATCTCGCCGCAGGTCGGCATCAGCGGCGCGCCGGTCTCGTCGGTCTTGCCGACGACGCGCGGGCGCTGGGCGGCCGGCAGGTTGAACAGCAGCTCCTTGATCTGCTGCTCCATCAGCGGCCGCTTCTCCTCGACCACCAGCAGCTCGCGCTTGCCCTCGGTGAAGCGCATCACGCCCTGCGGCTCGATCGGCCAGGTCAGGCCGACCTTGTAGACCGCGAGCCCGAGCTGCCGCGCCGTATCCTCGTCGATACCCAGCTCGTCGAGCGCCTGGCGCACGTCGAGATAGGCCTTGCCTGTGGTGACGATGCCGAGCTTGGCGTCGGCCGTACCGATGGTCACGCGATCGAGCTTGTTGGCGCGCCAATAGGCGTGCGCGGCCGGCAGCTTGAACAGGTGCAGCCGGCGTTCCTGCTCGAGGAAGTCGTCGGGGAAGCGCAGGTTCAAACCACCCGGCGGCATCTCGAAGTCGGTCGGCAGCACGATGTCGATGCGCTGCGGATCGACATAGACCGAGGCCGAGGTGTCGGCGGTCTCGCCGATCACCTTGAAGCCGACCCAGCAGCCGCTGTAGCGCGACATCGCCCAGCCGTGCAGGCCGAGGTCGAGGAAGTCCTGCACGCCGGCCGGGTTGATCACCGGCATCATGGCGTCGACGAAGGCGAACTCGCTCTGGTGCGCGATGGTCGACGACTTGGCCATGTGGTCGTCGCCGGCCAGCGCCAGCACGCCGCCGTGCTGCGAGCTTCCGTTGATGTTGGCGTGCTTGAAGACGTCGCCGCTGCGATCGACGCCCGGGCCCTTGCCGTACCACATGGCGAAGACGCCGTCGTACTTGGGATCGGGCACGAGGTGGATCTGCTGCGTGCCCCAGATCGCCGTGGCGGCGAGGTCCTCGTTGGTGCCCGGGTCGAATTGGATGTGGTTCTTCTCGACGAACTTCTTGGCCTGCCACAGCGCCTGGTCGAGGCCGCCCAGCGGCGAGCCGCGATAGCCGGAGATGTAGCCCGCGGTATTGAGCCCGGCGGCGACGTCGCGCTGGCGCTGCATCATCGGCAGGCGCACCAGCGCCTGCGTGCCGGTGAGGAAAACCCGGCCTCTTTCGAGGGCGTACTTGTCGTCGAGACTGACCGCGGCGATGGGCATACCGTGCCTCCAGAACCCGGCTTAGGTCAGCAGAGCTAACCTTTTGATCTGCCGGATTCAATGCGCAGTGCACTGCGCCAGGAACAAAGACCGAAATCGCCGGCGATCGGGACCGGCACGACAGCAGCTTGCGGCGATCGGGCCGCGCAGGAAAGAAAAGATTGATCAGCCAAATCGGTAGAGGCACGTCGACGCAAAGTGAGAGACCGAAAGCGCCTCTTTGTTGGCCGTGCGAGGTGTCCACCGGGGTAACACCTCGTCGAGAGCAATTACTTCAATCGGGCCGATGGTAAGGTCTTGCGACTCCACGGCCAGAGCTCGACCAATAGGGGACGCTGAGGCCCGAGAGCTGTCTCCCATTCCAGCAACGTCTCGCCAGCGATTCGATTGATGCGTGCTTCGAGTCTGCGCAACCTGCGTGCGGCCCGAATGACGTCGACGCGGATATTGGCACTGATAGCAAACACCACAAGAACCAGAAAGGCGATCAGACCGAAGGTGATGCTGTTGCCTATTTTCGTGTTGGAGTAGGCGCTAAGGGCTAGAGTTAGTGAAACCAAGCCGCACGATGCAACCTGTGGAATAGTGTTTCCTCGCGTCACTGTCTCCATCCGCAGTTGGGTATATTCGGCCAAGAGGATCTGAATCCGCTCTCTGTTGGATATTGCGCCCTCGGCCATTGGTGCCTCCGATCTCGCCTATGTTGAGCCGCCTCAAGCGAGGAAATTATACCTGAATCGGAGCTTTCATCGGCTAACAACCAAGAGATGAGTGCCGCCTGTCGAACTCACCGCACGCTCGTTTTCCTGCGGCGAGACAGAGAGCGAGAAAGCAATCTTGGCGGACACACCATGACTTGCCATATCTTGGTGCCAAATCCCGCGTCCCGGAGTTCACGATGACCAGAACCTTCGCGCCCGATGGCGCCGCTGCCGTGAAACTCGGTGACCTGCCGACCTGGGATCTGTCGGATCTCTATCCGGCGATGGACGCGCCGGTGCTCGAGGCCGATCTCAAGAAGGCCGAGGCGGACGCCAAGGCGTTTGCGGCGGATTTCCAGGGCAAGCTCGTCGGCCTGTCGGGCGACGCTTTCGCCGCCGCCATCAAGCGTTACGAAGCGCTGCAGGAGGTGCTGGGGCGCATCGGCTCCTATGCCGGGCTGCTCTACGCCGGCAACATGAGCGATCCCAAGATCGGCCAGTTCCAGCAGAACATCCAGGAGCGCGTCACCAACATCACGTCGGACGTGCTGTTCTTCTCGCTGGAGATCAACCGGCTGGAGGACGCGGTCCTCGACAAGAAGAAGGCCGAGTCGGCGGCGTTGCGCGCCTACGCGCCCTGGCTGCGCGACTCGCGTGCCTTCCGCCCGCACCAGCTTTCCGACGATCTGGAGAAGCTGCTGCACGAGAAGTACCCCAGTGGCCGCGGCGCCTGGAGCCGGCTGTTCGACGAGACCATGGCGCGGTTGCGCTTTGCCTTCGGCGACGAGCAGCTCACCTCGGCGCAGATCCTGCACAAGCTCAGCGACCGCGACGGCAAGGTGCGCAAGCAGGCGGCGCAGACCTTCGGCAAGGTGATGGGCGAGAACATCGGCGTCTTCGCGCTGCTCACCAACACGCTCGCCAAGGACAAGGAGATCGACGACAAGTGGCGCCGCTACCCGCGCCCGCCCTCGCAGCGCAACCTGTTCAACGCCGTCGAGGACGAGGTCGTCGACGCGCTGGTCTCCGCGGTGAAGAGCGCCTATCCGCGCCTGTCGCACCGCTACTACAAGCTCAAGGCCAAGTGGTTCGGCGTCGATCAGCTCGACTACTGGGACCGCAACGCGCCGCTGCCCGATGCCGACGACCGCGTCATCCCGTGGCCGGATGCAACGCGCATCGTGATGGATGCCTACACCGCGTTCTCGCCGGATCTCGCCAAGGTCGGCAAGCGCTTCTTCGACAATCGCTGGATCGACGTGCCGACGCGGCCCGGCAAGTCGCCGGGCGCTTTCGCGCATCCCACCGTGCCGTCGGCGCATCCGTATCTGCTGCTGAACTACCAGGGCAAGGTGCGCGACGTGATGACTCTGGCGCATGAGCTGGGCCACGGCGTGCACCAGGTGCTGGCGGGACCGCAGGGCTATCTGCAGGCCGATACGCCGCTGACGCTGGCCGAAACCGCGTCGGTGTTCGGCGAGATGCTGACCTTCCGCTCGCTGCTCAAGGGCGCGCCCGACAAGAAGACGCATCGCGCCATGCTGGCGGGCAAGGTCGAGGACATGCTGAACACCGTGGTGCGCCAGATCGCGTTCTACGATTTCGAGCTGCGCCTGCACACCGAGCGACGCAAGGGCGAGGTCACCGCCGACCGCATCGGCGAGATCTGGAACGAGGTGCAGGCCGAGAGCCTCGGGCCGGCGCTGCGCTTCCATCCCGAGTACGCGAACTACTGGGCCTACATCCCGCACTTCATCCACTCGCCGTTCTACGTCTACGCCTATGCCTTCGGCGATTGCCTGGTGAACTCGCTCTATGCGGTGTTCCAGTCGGGCAACGTGCCGAACTTCCAGACCAAGTACCTGGCGATGCTCGGCGCCGGCGGCACGCTCCGGCACAAGGAGCTGCTCGCGCCGTTCGGGCTCGATGCGTCGGATCCCGCGTTCTGGAGCAAGGGACTCGACATCATCAGCGGCTTCATCGATGAAATCGAAGCCGACGCCTAGCGTTCGCCTGTCATCCCGAGCGGAGCGAGGGATCTTGAATCGGTGAAAGATCCCTCGCTACGCTCGGGATGACAGACAAAGGACCATCCCATGCCCGAGCAGCTTCCCGCCATCTGCCTGATCGCCATGCCCGGGCGACGCCGGCGAACCGTCGAGCTCTGCCAGGAGGCGGAG
Source organism: Alphaproteobacteria bacterium (assembly GCA_019239835.1). GTDB lineage: Bacteria > Pseudomonadota > Alphaproteobacteria > Reyranellales > Reyranellaceae > JAFAZJ01. The sequence continues at coordinate 6,445 of JAFAZJ010000180.1, forward strand.
AAGCGCGGCTTCGCCGGCATCTACGTGCCCAGCCCGACCGGCAACATGTCGCTCTGCGAGGCGATGTCGTGGAACACGTCCTCGATCACCTTCGGCACGTCGATCGCGCCGATCTACCAGCGCACCATCGTCGACTTCGCGCAAAGCGCGGCGATGATGCA
>JAFAZJ010000232.1 GCA_019239835.1 Alphaproteobacteria bacterium
TCGCCGTGCGGTCGCTCGACGAGGTGGGCGGCGCGGCGCCTCTTGTCGACTGGTGCTCGATGCGCCATGAGACGCAGTACACGAGGTTGTTCAGGTCATGATCGGCAACGGACCTTTGCGCGTGGGCATCGGCGGCCCGGTGGGATCGGGCAAGACGGCGCTGGTCGAGCGCCTGTGCAAGCGCATGCGCGAGGCCTACGACATCGCCGTGGTGACCAACGACATCTACACCAAGGAAGACGCGCAGTTCCTCACCCGCGCCGGCGCGCTGCCGGCCGAGCGCATCGTCGGCGTCGAGACCGGCGGCTGCCCGCATACCGCGATCCGCGAGGACGCCTCGATCAACCTCGCCGCGGTCGCCGACATGGTGCGCCTGTTCCCGCGCATGGAGGTGATGTTCGTCGAGTCGGGCGGCGACAATCTCGCCGCGACCTTCTCGCCCGAGCTTGCCGATTTGACGATCTACGTCATCGACGTCTCGGCCGGCGACAAGATCCCGCGCAAGGGCGGACCGGGCATCACGCGCTCGGACCTGCTGGTGATCAACAAGATCGACCTCGCGCCGCTGGTCGGCGCCAACCTCGAGGTGATGGACCGCGATGCGAAGAAGATGCGCGGCGCGCGGCCGTTCGTGTTCTCCAATTTGAAGGAAGATCGCGGCGTCGCCGAGATCGCCGATTTCATCGTCCGCCAGGGCGGCCTGCCGGTCCGTCCCATGCGCACCTCTCAAGCAGCCTGAGGATCCGACATGCGCCATATCGCCATCGCCGCCACCCTGCTCGCCGTGACCGCGTCCGCCGCGCAGGCCCATACCGGTCATCCGCTCGACAGCGTCGGATCCGGCGCGCTGCATCCCTTCACCGGCCTCGATCACCTGCTGGCGATGCTTGGCGTCGGCATCTGGGCTGCTCACATCGGCGCGACCAGTGACCGCCGCGCGACGTGGCTGGTGCCGGCGTCGTTCGTGGTCGTGATGGCGCTGGGTGCCATCGCCGGAATCTCGGGCGCGACGCTGCCGCTGGCCGAGGCCGGCATCATCGGCTCGGTGGTGCTGCTCGGCCTGCTGATCGCCGCGACGCCCCGTCTGCCGCTGTGGGCCCCGATGGCCGTCGTCGCGCTGTTCGCCTTCTGCCACGGCTTCGCACATGGCGCGGAGATGCCGGCTTCGTCCTCGGCGCTGGCCTATGGTGTGGGCTTCGTCGTCGCGACGATCGCGCTGCATCTGGCCGGCATCGCCATCGGCCTTGCCGCTCGGCACCTCGCCGGTACGTGGGGCTTGCGGCTGCTGGGCAGCGCGATGGCGCTGGGCGGATTGGCCCTCGCCGCCGCTTGAAATCGGCTACGTCACCTGTCATCTATTGGATGACAGGTGACGTAGATGCGCGGATTGAAGGAAAAGGCAGCCTCGTTCGCTGAGGCGACGATGCTCGAGCAGGTCACCGGCTTGCTCGGTGGTCGGCGTGTGTTGCGTCGTGGCGTGGACAGCCAACTGGAGGCACACGAGATGCTGCTGGCGGGCCTGCCAGCCAGCGCGGCGACCCATCTCGTCGATAATCTCGTGGTGATACGCGAGCCGGCGTCGCTGGAGAAGGCGCTGGGCATGAGCCTGCGCACGTTCCAGCGCCGCAAGGAGGGAGCGGCCAAGCCACTCAATACGGAGCAGAGCGGCCGGACCTGGAAGTTCGCCGAGATCCTCGCCAAGGCGACGGCTGTTTTCGGTACCCAGGAAGAAGCCGAACGCTGGCTCGAGCGGCCGGCGATGGGACTCAACCGGCATCGCCCCATCGACCTGCTGGCGACGGCGGCCGGCGTCGAATTGGTCGAGACGTTCCTGGTCCAGCTTGAATACGGCGTCTACGTGTGACGCCGCTGCCCGCGGCGTTGGGTGGCGGCGAACTCGTCGCCTGGCGATTGGACCAGGCCAACTACGCCGCGACGTGGGACAGCGGCGAAGGCGCATACCGGGTAGGCGGCCGGTGGAATAGCCGCGGCCTTCGCGCCGTGTACTGCGCCTTCGACCCGGCGACGGCAATCCTCGAGATCGCGGTCCACAAGGGTTTCCGGAATCTCGATGTCGTGCCGCATGTCCTGACATCGCTGATCATCGACGATCCGGCCAGCGTCCATGTCGTGGAGCCATCGACGGTGCCCAACGCCAACTGGCTGCATCCGGGCATACCCAGTGCCGGACAGCAGGCGTTCGGCGATGCGCTGCTGGCCAGCCATCGCTTCGTCGTCATCCCCAGCGTGGTGTCGAGCCGGAGCTGGAATCTCGTGTTCGTGAAAGAGCGCACCGCGGGTGCCTATCGCCTGCGTTCGCAGGAACGTTTCGCCCTCGATACGCGGCTGTTTCCGTCGACGTGATGGCCGATCAATGGCAGCCGAGGCAGCTCAGCGGATCGCGACCGGCGGGGTTGGCGAGACGCTTCTGCGCCTGACGGGCATAGGCTGAGTCGGGCAGTTCGCCCATCATGCGCGTCAGCAACGTGTTGGCGCGCTCCGTCTCGCCGATGCGCAGCAGGCCCTCGGCCAGCCCGCCCATCAGTTCGCCGCGTGCATGCACGCTGAGCTGCGGCCAGATGGCCTGGCTGATCGCGATAACCTTCTCGAAATCGCCGATCGCCGTCTCGGTCAGCCGCCGCGAGACGATGGGATCGGGCAGGAATTTGGCGTAGGGCAGCAACGCGGTGGCGCGCGGCACCAGCACGCCGATCTTGTCGGGCGCCAGCATCACTGCGCGGTCCATATCGGCCAGCCCCTGCTGCGATAATGTGATGGCGCCGGCGAACTCGGCCTTGCGGAACAAGCCACCACTGCGGAACAGGCGCGCAGCGCCGCGCCAGACCAGCGCCTCGGCGTGATCGGGCTGCTGGGCCAAGGTCTCGTCGATCAGGGTCATGGCGCGGGCGAAGGCCGCGTCATCACCGTCCATGCCGGCGAAGAGGTCCTCGCGCACCTTCATGTCGAAGCGCTCCTGCGCGGCCGCTCCCGCCGACAGGACGATGCCGAGGGCGGCGAGGGCGACGCGCAGCAATCTCATGGCGTCACCAGGCCGGCCTGACGTAGCGCGCGGATGCGCTGGAGCATGCGCACCAACCAGCCCAGGCCCAGGGCCAGGGTGAAGCCGGAAAAGCCGAACGTGGCGGCGAGCCACAGCGGATCGGCGCGCAGGCCGGGGATGATCGCGCCCAGCACGCCCTGTGCGTATTGCACGGCGAAGATCGCCCAGCCGAGGCCGAGGGAGAACCACGAGCCGGTGACGTGGATCTGGCCGTCGACCAGCGTCATCTGCCGGCGGCTGGCGCGGGCGGTGCCGACGTAGGCGCCGAGCATGGCCAGCAGGGCCCAGGTCGCCAGCGCCGGCCACGGCGGAACGGCGCGCATGAGGCCGAGCAAGGTCAGGATCAGCGACACCAGCGGCAGCGCCGCCATGCCATAGGGCGAGAGCCGGCGCGGGCGCAGGTCGCGCAGGCCCAGCGCCGTAACGGCGAGCAGGATCAACCACACCCACCACGGGGTGTGTGTAAGGATGCCGAGGGCATAGTTCAGGACGTCGGTCATGGCGGCGACCATGACGGCCAGGGTGGCTCGCGGCGAGGCTGCCTTCGCCGGTGAACTGGCTTTTTCGTCAACGGATTGGGACAATCGTTCGCGATGCGTGAACCGCGATATGTCCGAAACCTGCGGGACGACGTGCCGTGGATGGTCGGCATCTGCCTCGTCCTGGCGGTGGTCGGCCCGTTCGGCACCTACGACTCGATGTCGTTTGCCCAGCGGCTACCGTACTTCCTGGTCACCGGCGTCTCGACCTGGCTGCTGGTCGTCGGCCTCGTGAATCTGCTCCTGCGCTGGGACGCCCTGGACGCGTGGCCCACCGCCGCACGCATGGCGTTGGCGGGGGCCCTGGCCGCAATTCCCGGCGCGCTCGTGGTCTATGCCCTCGAGGCGGCATTCCGAAAGCCCCTGCCATTGCGCACGTTGCTCTGGCTGATTCCCAACCATGCGGTGCTGACAGTGTCGATCTCGGTCGTGATCGGGCTGTTCATTCAGCAGCGTTTGCATCAGCAGGCTGATGCCGAACGCGCGCGGGTCGCCGATTTGCCGCCCCCGGCGACGGAACCGGCGGCCGAGCCCGCCAACTTCTTCCGCCGCATTCCGCCGGCGCTGGGTCGCGACCTGCTGGCGCTGGAGATGGAGGACCACTACCTGCGCATCCACACCGCGATCGGCAGCGACCTGATCCTGTTACGCCTGCGTGA